>NZ_BDBA01000237.1 GCF_001612745.1 Nocardia amamiensis NBRC 102102
ATGGTGCGCTCGACCGTGGCGCCGGCTTCGATCCTCGCGCCGTCGAAGACGACCGCGCCGTCCAGGCGTGCGCCCGCGCCGATCTCGGCGCCGCGGCCGACCACCGTGCCGCCGATGAGAACCGCGCCGGGGGCGACGCCCGCGCCGGGGTGCACCAGCGATTCGCCGCGCTGACCGGGCAGGGCGGGGGAGGGGGCGATACCGCGGACCAAGTCGGCGGAGCCGCGGACGAAGTCCTCGGGGGTGCCCATGTCGCGCCAGTAGGAGCTGTCGACATGCGCCTGCAGGCGGGCGCCCTCGGCCAGCAGCGAGGGGAACACCTCGCGCTCCACCGACACCGGACGCCCGGCCGGGATCTTCTCGATGTACTCGCGGCGGAACACGTAGCACCCGGCGTTGATCTGGTCGGTCGGCGGATCCTGGGTCTTCTCCAGGAACGCAGTGACCCGGCCGTCCTCGTCGGTGGGCACGCAGCCGAACGCCCGCGGATCGCTCACCCGGACCAGGTGCAGCGTCACGTCGGCGCGGGTGGACTCGTGCGTGTCGAGCACCGCGCCGAGATCGGTGCCGCCGAGCACGTCGCCGTTGAACACCATCACGGTGTCGGCGCGCAGCTTGGGCAGCACGTTGCGGATGGCGCCGCCGGTGCCGAGCGGCTCGGTCTCGGTGACGTACTCGATCTCCAGCCCCAGCTCGGCACCGTCGCCGAAGTGCTCCTCGAACACCTCGGCCTTGAAGGAGGTGCCCAGCACCACGTGGGTGATCCCGGCTTCCGCGATGCGGGCGAGCAGATGGGTCAGGAACGGCAACCCGGCGGTCGGCAGCATCGGCTTGGGTGCCGAGAGGGTCAGCGGCCGCAACCGCGTGCCCTGCCCACCGACCAGGATCACGGCGTCGGTGCCTGCATTTCCTGCCATCAAGCTACCCCTAGCTCACAACGTCGACTCTTCACGGCACCGGCTACCCGGCGTCGCGCGCCTGTTGGCGCAGGGCAGATCGAACCGCAATCTTCGAGCGCACCGCAAGTCCGGCCCGCAGCGCCAGCCGCAGCGGTGCCTGCCACCAGTGCGGATGCCGGTCGGCCTGGAACCGGTAGGCGCTGGCGTGGTGGGCGGGCAGCATGACTTCGGGATGGCGGCCCGCCGCATGCCCCTTGGCATGGGTGACCTCGGCGTCCGGCACGAACACGTTGTGCCAGCCCGCCTTGCCCATCCGGTCGCCGAAGTCGACGTCCTCCATGTACATGAAGTAGCGCGAGTCGAAGCCGTCGATCGAGTCGAACGCCGAGCGTCGCACCAGCAGGCAGGACCCGGACAGCCAGCCGACCGCCCGCTCGGAGATCTCCTCGTTCTCCTGCCGGTACCGGCGGGTCCACGGGTTGGACTTCCACACCGTGCCAAGGATCGCGTGACCGGCGCCGTCGAGCAGTCCCGGCACCCGCCGGGCGGAGGGATACACGCTGCCGTCCGGCTCCAGCACCAGCGGCCCGACGGCGCCCGCGCGTGGCCAGCGCTTGGCCGCCGCGAGCAGCTTGTCGATGGAATCGGTGCCCCAGCGGATGTCGGGGTTGGCGATCACGATGAACTCGATGGCCGGATCGATCTCCGCGACGGCCCGGTTGATCGCGCCGCCGTAGCCGATGTTGCCGCCGGTGCGCAGCAGCCGCACGTGCGAGTTGGCCTCCGCGACCAGTTCCGGCACGCCGTCCACCGACCCGTTGTCGGCGAGGATCACCTGCGGTTTCTCCGTGGTGGCCGCGGCGAGGGTGGTGATGAAGTGCTCGAGGTGTTCACCCGGCGAGTAGGTCACCGTGACGACGGCAAGCGTGCTCATGCCTGC
>NZ_BDBA01000238.1 GCF_001612745.1 Nocardia amamiensis NBRC 102102
CGCTCGCTGCGCTCGCTCATGAACGCCAACCCTAGCCGGACCGGTGCGCCAGCGCGTCGCCCAGTGCCGTCCGCCAAGCGCGCAGGGGAGTCAGCCCCGCGTTGTCCCAGGCACGCGACGACAGCACCGAATACGCCGGGCGCCGTGCGGGTCTGGGAAACGCGGACGAGTCACAGGGCCGGACCCGCTCCGGGTCGGCGCCGATTCCGGCGAACACCGCGCGGGCGAGTTCGAACCGGCTGGCCTGGCCCGCGTTGGTGGCGTGCAGGATTCGCGGCGCATCCGGCCGGCCCGCCAGCTCCAGTAGTGCGGCGGCCAGATCGGCGGCATAGGTGGGTGAGCCGATTTCGTCGTCCACCACGTCGACGGTGTCGCGTTCCTGTTCCAGCCGCAGCATCGTCGCGACGAAATCGCCGCCGCGCCCGGTGTATACCCATGCGGTGCGCACCACGTGCGCGTTCGGGCACCCGGCCAGCACCGCCTGTTCGCCGGCGAGTTTGGATTTTCCGTAGACCGACGCGGGGCCGGTCGGATCGGTGGTGTCAATCGGCCGCTGGTGGGTACCTGGAAAGACATAGTCGGTGGACAGATGGATCAGCCGTGCCCCGAGCGCCGCGCAGGCCTCGGCGAGCACGGCCGGTCCGCTCGCGTTACCCGCGTACGCTGCCTCGGTCTCGGTTTCGGCCCGGTCGACAGCGGTGTAGGCGGCGCAGTTCAGCACCACGTCGCCGGGTGTGAGTACCGCGCGCACGGCGGCGGGGTCGGTGATGTCGAGTTCGGCGCGCCCGTAGCCGTGGGCGGCAGGCGCGAGACGCAGCAGTTCGCGGCCCACCTGCCCGTGTGCTCCCGTAACGACGAGGCGTGCGGATACGGTGGGGTCGGGCGCGGTGAGGTCGGTCACGGGCGCAAGTCTGGCATGCCGCCGCACTCGCGGTTGAGGTCCTTCGCAGTAACCGTTCGTTAGCTCGAGGCGTCTGGGGGATCCCGGAACCGGGCGGGGCGGGCGGGAAGCATAGGTGGCGGAGCGATTGCGCACACGTCGCCATGAACCCAGTTTCGGCGAGAGGATGCAGAGTTGTCGCAGCGGAGGGGCACATCGGTGTCGTCGGGGCCGCCCCAGCCCAGCACGCAGTCGTTCGGACCGTTGCGCTCGCTCGCCGCGGCCGCCGCCGTCCTCGTGCTCGTGCTCACCGGATTCGCCTGGCGCAGCGTCGATGCGCTGGTCGCCAACATCGAGCGCATCGGTGACCTCGGGCTCGGCGGCGGCCGCGACGGCGCGGTGGACATCTTGTTGGTCGGCGTGGACAGCCGGACCGACGCGCACGGCAATCCGCTGTCCGATCACGAGCTCGCCATCCTGCACGCGGGCGACGAGTCCGGCACCAACACCGACACCATCGTGCTGCTGCGCGTGCCGAACGACGGGCGCTCGGCCACCGCGATCTCCATTCCGCGCGACTCCTACGTCGACATTCCCGGCCTCGGCATGGGCAAGATCAACTCGGCCTACGGCGTGACCAAGGCGGCCCAATACGTGAAGCTGACCGAGCAGGGCGTCTCGGAGACCGACGCCGAGCGGCAGTCCACCCAGGCGGGCAGGCAGGCGCTGATCAAGACCGTGGCCACCCTGACCGGGCTCACCGTCGACCACTACGCCGAGGTGAGCCTGCTCGGCTTCGTGCTGCTCACCGACGCGGTCGGCGGTGTCGAAGTGTGCCTGCGAAACCCGGTCGAGGAATGGATGTCCGGCGCCGATTTCCCGGCGGGCCGTCAGCGCCTGGACGGGTCGCGGGCGCTGAGCTTCGTGCGCCAGCGTCACAATCTGCAGCGCGGCGACATCGACCGGATCGTGCGCCAGCAGGTGTTCATGGCGCAGTTGGTCCAGCAGGTGCTCAGCGCGAAGACGCTCGGCAGTCCGGGCACATTGCACAAGCTCAGCGACGCGGTGGGACGGACGATCGTGGTGGATGAAGGCTGGGATGTGCTCGACTTCCTCCAGCAGTTGAAGGATCTCTCCGGTGGGCAGGTGACCTTCGAGACCATTCCGGTCGCCGACCTCAACGGCGAGACCAGCAACGGCGAGTCCGTGGTCAAGATCGAGCCCAAGGCGGTCAAGACCTACATCGCCTCGCTGGTCGGCGCGGTGGCACCCGCGCGGACGACCGATGGCAGCGACCCGGCGGCGGTGACCGTCGACGTCTACAACGCGGGCGGCGTCGGCGGACTCGCGGCGGAGGTGGCGCAGGCGCTGAGCGCCAAGGGCTTCCGCCAAGGCACGGTGTCCAACTACACCGGTGAACGGGTGACCGGCAGCCGGGTGCTCGCCGCGGACCCGTCGAGCCGGAAGGCCAAGGCGGTGGCCACGGCGCTGGGCGGGCTGCCGATCCTCGCGGATCCGGCGCTGTCGCCGGATTCGGTGAGCGTCGTGCTGGCGAGCGACTATTCTGGTCCGGGCTCGGCGGCCGGGCGGGTGTTCGACTTCTCCGGAACGTCGACCTCCGCAACACCCGTCCCACCCGCCCCTCCGATCGATGCAGGCCAGAACGGACCGAAATGCGTGAACTGAACCATGCGTGACATCGACCAGACACACACACTCACCGAAGCGATACTCGATCCGATCCTCGCCCGCGAGCCCGCGGGCCCGCGCGTCACCTATTACGACGACGCGACCGGCGCGCGGATCGAACTGTCCGGCCTGACCCTGGCGAACTGGGCGGCCAAAACCGCCAACCTGATTCGCGACGAATTCGGTCTGAGCCAGGGCGCCCGGGTCGCCGTGCTGCTGCCCGCGCATTGGCAGACCGCCGCGGTGCTGCTCGGCTGCTGGTGGGCGGGCACCGAAGTGGTGCTGCACCCCGACGAGGACGCCGACTTGGCCTTGGCGACGCCCGATCGCCTCGACGACACCGACGGCGCCGGTGAGGTAGCGGCCCTGTCGCTGGACGCCATGGGCGCCCCGGTGCGTGATCTGCCGGTGGGCATCACCGATTTCGCCACCTCCGTGCGCGTGCACGGCGACCAGTTCCTGCCCCGCGGCGCCGGTGTCGCCCTGGAGGGCATGCCGGTCGCCGAGGTACTCGCCGAGGCACGAAAATCGGCGCTGCGGCAAGGCTTCGCCGAGGGCGATCGGGTGCTGTCCAGCACGCCGTGGGACACCCCCGCCGAGCTCATCGACGGCTACGTCGCGGTGCTTGCCGCGGGCGCCTCGCTGGTGCAGGTGGTCAACCCCGATCCGGCGCTGCGCGACCGGCGCATCGCTTCGGAACGGGTGACCGCACAGCGCCTGTGACTCGACATCCGCGGCGGCTCCTACCGCGGTATAGGCGCCGATCCGACCATAGGACGTTCCACTAGTTGGCGGACTTCCGTACGGTGGAGTGGATAGCACAACGACGGGGTTGAACTATGAAGCCACAGTATTGGTTCCGCTGGTTGTCGGTGCAGGGCGCGCCTCGCCTCGCGCTGCGCTTTCAGGCCCGCCGTGGCGACCCGTTCGCCGAGTTGATGGCCGGGCCCACCGGCAGCGATGACCCTTACTCGCTGATCGAGCAGTTGCGGGGGCGAGGCAGGCTGCAGCGGACCTCGATCGCGTGGGCCACCTTCGACTACGAGCTGAGCCGCTCCATCCTGCGCGACACCCGCTTCGGGGTACGCACCACGGAGAGCTTCAACATCCCCAAACCGCTGCAGAAGCTTGCCGAGCGGTTCCCGCTGCCGGCGAACCCGGTCGAACCGCCGTCGATGCTGGTGATCGATCCGCCGGAGCACACCCGGATGCGCAAGCCGGTCGCTTCGGCATTCACCCCGCGCGCCGTCCGCAGGCTGCGCGACCGCGTCGAGACGGTCACCGAGGAGCTGCTGAACGCGCTGCCCGCGGGCGGGCCGGCCGATCTGATCGAGTCGTACGCCTCCCAGGTGCCGATCGCGATCATCTCCGAGATGCTCGGCTTCCCCGACGAGGACAAGGCGAGGTTCCTGCACTGGGGCGATCAGATGACGCCGTTGCTGGACATCGGCATCCCATGGCGCGCGTATCGCAAGGCCCTGCTGGCCATGGAGGTGATGAACGACTACCTGGACCGGCACATCGAACGGCTGCGCCGTGAGCCGGGCGAGGACATCCTCAGCAGTCTGGTCACCGCGGGCGAGCTGGACTCCGTCGCGCTGAAGGCCACCGCGAGCCTGCTCATGGGCGCCGGCTTCGAGACGACGGTCAACCTGATCGGCAACGGCGTCGCACAGCTGCTGGCCCACCCCGACCAGCTGGAGCGGCTGCGTGCCGAGCCCGAGCTGTGGCCGAACGCCGTCGAGGAGATCCTGCGCTTCGACTCGCCGGTGCACACCACCGCGCGGACCGCGTTGACCGACGTGGAACTCGACGGCGTCCTGGTGCGCGCGGGCAACACGGTGGTGCTGTCGCTGGCGGGCGCCAACTACGACCCGGCGGTCTTCGCCGATCCCGGACGGTTCGACGTCGGGCGCGACAACGCCAAGGACCACCTGTCCTTCAGCAGCGGCGTGCACGCCTGCCTCGGCGCCAGCCTGGCCAGGATGGAGGGCGGCTACGCGCTGCGGGCGCTGTTCGAGCGGTTCCCCGACTTGCGCCTGGATGGTGTGCCGATGCGGCGCAACCTGTTCACGCTGCACGGCTATGAGCGGATGCCGGTCCAGCTCGGCCGCCGTGCGCAGGCGCCCGAACCGTCGGCGGTCTGATCAGCCTGCGCTCTTCCAGACGTAGCGGGTCTTCGGACGACCTGCTCTGCCGTAGTCCGAGCGCCGGATCACCAGGCCGTCGTCGGCCAGTTTCTCCAGATAGCGCCAGGCGGTGATGCGGGAGACCCCGATCGCGGTCGCGGTGTCCGCGGCCGTGACGCCCTCGTTCTCGGCGGCGCGCACCGCACGGGAGATCTCGTCCAGCGTCTGCGGCGCGACGCCCTTGGGGGTGGCGGCGCGCTGGTCGGGAGTGCGCAACGCGCTTAACGCCCGGTCGATGTCGTGCTGCGAGATGGCGCTCTCGCCCGCGGGCAGCGCGGTGCGGAACTCGCGGTAGCGCTCCAGCTTGTCGCGGAACGCGGCGAACGTGAACGGCTTCAGCAGATACAGCACGACGCCGTGCGACACGGCGGTGCGCACCAAGGCGAGATCCCGCGCGGAGGTGATCGCGATGACGTCCGGGCGCGGCGCCAGCCCGGTCAGCGCGGCGGCCACGTCCAGGCCGCTGGCGTCCGGCAGCCCGATGTCCATCAGCACCAGGTCGATCGGAGTGCCCTCGGCAGCGGCATCGGCCGCCGCGCGCATCGCCTCGCGTCCGGTATGGGCGACGCCGACGGGCGTGAATCCGGCGATGCGCTCCACGTAGGCGCGGTGCGCTTCGGCGATCAGCGGCTCGTCCTCGACGATCAGCACACGGATCATCGTGCTCCCTTTCGTGGAATCGTCACGGTCACCGCGCTTTCGGGATCCCGTTGGGTGCGGATTGTTCCGCCGTGGCGGGCCACCAGCCGGTGGACCAGTGCGAGACCGAGCCCGTGATGGTGGGCTTTGGTCGAATAGCCTCGTTGCGACGCGCGCCCGAACATCTCCGCCGACATACCGGGCCCGCTGTCGGCGACCCGGACGACCAGCATGGACGCGCCATTGGCCGCCCCGGCAGCCGCGTCCACCTTCTGATGTCGCAACGTGACCTCCACCCACCCGGACGGGCTGTCCGCCGCGGCGTCGATCGCGTTGTCGACGAGATTGCCGACCAGTGTGACGGTTTCGTGCGGCGACAGCGGGTCCACCGAATCCAGGGCGGTGTCATCGGTGATGGTCAGCTCGATGCCGCGTTCGGCGGCCTGGTTCACCTTGCCGAGCAGCAGCGCGGCGAGTGCGGGCGCGCCGACCGCCGCGAACAGCCGGTCGATCAGCGCCTGGGACATCTGCAGCTCCGAGGTGGCGAAGTCGACGGCTTCCTGGTGGCGGCCGAGTTCGACCATGGTGACCACCGTGTGCAGCCGGTTCGCGGACTCGTGCGCCTGCGCCTGCAACGACTCCGCGAAGCTGCGCACGGAATCGAGTTCGCCCATCACCGCCTGCAATTCGGTGTGGTCGCGAATCGTCATCACGGTGCCGATCTGGCGGCCCTCCCACTCCACGGTGTCCTGGTTGACCAGCAGAATCCGATCGGTGGTCACATGCATCTCGTCGCGCACGGTGCCCGTGCTCATCCGCTGTAGCGACAGCGGGAGGTCGATGCGCCGCACCGCGCCCGCGGGCAGGTCGAGCAGGCGGCGCGCCTCGTCGTTGACCACCTCGGCGTTCTCGCCGGACGGTCCGAACACCATCAGTCCCTCGCGGACCGAGTGCAGCACGGCGTCGTGGTGTTCGTACATCACGCGCAGTTCGTCGGGCGCGAGGCCGTGGGTCTGCCGCCGCAGCCTGCGGCTGAGCAGGAACGATCCGATCGCCGCGACCAGCAACCCCGCGCCCGCAACGCCGAGGATCACCGGCAACTGGGTGGCGACCTGGTCGCCGATCTTCGCGCGGGTCACCCCCACGGCGACCAGAGCGACGATCCTGCCGTCGTCGTGGACCGGAGTGACGGCTCGGATGGAGGGACCGAGGCTGCCGGTGTAGGTCTCGGTGAAGGTCTCGCCCGCCAGGGCGCGATCGATGGTGCCGCTGAACGGCAGTCCGATCATCGCTGGGTTGGTGTGCGTGTAGCGGGTCCGGTCCGGCGCCATGACCACGATGAAGTCCATGCCGGTCTCGCGCCGGATCTCCTCGGTCACCGGCTGCAGCAGCGCCGCCGGATCGGGCGTGCCGACGGCTTCGATGGTGAAGGGCGAATCGGCCACGGTCACCGCGACGTCGGTGACCTCGCGGGTGGTGATGACGTCGCTGTCGCGCCTGGCGTCCAGCACCGCGAGCACCGCCGCGATCGCGACCATCATCGCTAGCACGACCAACTGGAAGACGAAGGCCTGACCGGCGAGGGAGAGCCGCCTGAGTCTCACAAGCTCTTCCTCCACTGAAAGTAATGCACCAAACAGTGACCGGAGTCACCCGGCCGACCATCATTCTGCCTGGGGGGCGTGAGCCACCTCACTTCGGTACCTCTCGAAGGGAAATCCTCGCCATGAGCGACTCGACTAGAACGCGGCACGACCGCACCCATTGGCTGTACCTGGCCGTCATCGTGGCGGTGATCGCAGGCGTACTGGTCGGCTGGCTGGCGCCCGGCGTCGCGCAGTCGTTCGCTCCGCTGGGCACCATCTTCGTCAATCTCATCAAGATGATGATCGCCCCCGTCATCTTCTGCACCATCGTGCTCGGGATCGGCTCGGTGCGCGCCGCCGCCACGGTCGGCAAGGTCGGTGGCCTGGCGATCGGCTACTTCCTGGCCATGTCGACCATCGCGCTCGGGATCGGCCTGGTCGTCGGCAATCTGCTGCAACCGGGCACCGGGCTGAATATCGCCAAGTCCACCAAAGCCGGTCACGATCTGGCCGACAAGGCGCACAGCGCGGGCGGCACCTGGGACTTCATCCAGAACATCGTCCCCTCCACGCTGCTGTCCTCGCTCACCGCGGGCAACGTCCTGCAGGCGCTGTTCGTCGCGCTGCTGGTCGGTTTCGCGGTGCAGGCCATGGGCACGGCGGGCGAGCCGATCGTGCGCGGGGTGGCGCTGCTGCAGAAGCTGGTGTTCCGGATCCTGGTGATGATCCTGTGGCTGGCGCCGGTCGGTGCCTTCGGCGCGATCGCCAACGTGGTCGGCAAGACCGGCCTGGACGCTGTGGTGAAGCTGGGCACGCTGATGATCGCGTTCTACTTGACCTGCCTGGTCTTCGTGTTCGGTGTGCTGGGCGTGCTGCTGTGGGCCGTCTCGCGGGTGTCGATCCTCAAGCTGGTTCGCTATCTGGCGCGGGAGTACCTGCTGATCGTCGCGACGTCGTCCTCGGAATCAGCGCTGCCGCGTTTGATCGCGAAGATGGATCACTTGGGCGTCGAGCGCACCACGGTGGGCGTCGTCGTGCCGACCGGGTATTCGTTCAACCTGGACGGCACCGCCATCTACCTGACCATGGCGTCGCTGTTCATCGCCGAGGCGATGGGCAAGCCGCTGTCCGTCGGCGAGCAGGTGGGCCTGCTGCTGTTCATGATCGTCGCGTCCAAGGGGGCGGCGGGCGTCACCGGGGCCGGCCTGG
This sequence comes from Nocardia amamiensis NBRC 102102, assembly GCF_001612745.1. Classification (GTDB taxonomy): domain Bacteria; phylum Actinomycetota; class Actinomycetes; order Mycobacteriales; family Mycobacteriaceae; genus Nocardia; species Nocardia amamiensis. The sequence goes on from NZ_BDBA01000238.1 coordinate 8,193, forward strand.
CCACGCTGGCGGGCGGATTGCAGAGCCACCGGCCCGACCTCCTCGACGGCGTCGGCGTGATCGTCGGCATCGACCGCTTCATGTCCGAGGCGCGCGCGCTGACCAACTTCTCCGGCAACGCGGTCGCCACGGTGCTGATCGGCACCTGGACCAAGACCCTCGACGCGGACCAGGTCCGCGCGGTGCTCGATCGCAAGCTGCCCTTCGATGAGCGCACCATGGTCGACGACGACCACGGGACGCCCGGCGCACCGCTCGCCCAGGAGCCCGAAGCCATAGATCTGGTCAAGGCATGACGGGCGCTACCGGACGAAATCCGTCCGCAGCCTGCGCCGGGCCGAGCGAAGGCGAGGCAGCCGTCTAGACGCACCGGTGCACGACGAAGGGCCCGCAAGATCTGCGGGCCCTTCGTGCCGGTCAGGCCGCCCACTTCTCCGGGTGGAGGTGGTGCTGGGTGATCGCGCTGGCGTGGCCGTGCCCGAACCCGTGCTCGGTCTTCAGCCACTCGACGAGTTCCTTGTGCGAGGTCAGCCCGGTGGCGCGCATGGCGGCCTTCCACTCGTCGATGGTGCGGCCGTACTTGGCCTCGATGGAGGGGAAGTAGGACGCGGGGCCGTGCGGCTTGGTCGCCATGGTCGATCTCCTTGCTCGTCGTGCGTTCGGTGGTTATGACGGGGCGAGCTCCGGCAACTCATCGCCGCGTCAGCGCATATGTCGCGGATCACCTCGCGGCCTGATCCGCTGGACTGCGGCAGGATTCGGTGGCCGGTGGTGGCGACGTGTCACGCCAGCGCGGCCGTGCGACGGTTGCGCAGGCCGTGCTCGCGGATCAGCAGCGCACCGGTGAGCGCGACCAGCGCGGCGGTGAGGCCGTGGATGCCGAATGCCGCGGCGGCGGAACCGTTCCAGCTGAGCACGGTGAGCATGTCGCCGATCGGCACCAGCGCGACGACCAGGGTCACGATGCCAAGCGCGTACCGCTGCCGGAGGCCGAGCAGCACCAGGATCAGCACGCCGAAGACGGTGTCCCGCACGCCCTTCAGGTTCATGAACGCCGCCGCGTCACCGTCCGGCCAGGCGGGAAGCCCGAAGCCGGGGGCGATGGTGTACGGGGCGACCAGGTAGCTGATCCCGATGTAGAGGATGAACGCGGCGCCGATCAGGGACAGGACGGTGGCGATACGGGAGAGGTTCATGGCGGTGCTCCTGACTTCTTATCACTGCTCCAAAATCTAGCGTCACTAGATCATATAGCGAGACTAGCGGAGCCTTGGTAGCTTGTCTAGCGGCGCTAGAATTTCGGCATGACCACTCAGACGCGCAAGGAGCGAGAGCGGGCCGAACGCAAGCAGCGCATCGTCGACACCGCACGCGAGCTCGCCGAAGACCAGGGTTGGGAAGCGGTGACCGTGCGCCGTCTCGCCGACCGCATCGAATACAGCCAGCCGGTGCTCTACAGCCATTTCGCGGGCAAGTCGGCGATCGTCTCGGCAGTCGCGGAACAGGGATTCGCCGAACTCACCACCGTCGTGCGGCAGGCGCACGCGGAGGCCACCGACGACGCCGATCGGCTGCGCCGGGTCGCGCGGGCCTACCTGGAATTCGCCGCCGCCAACCCAGCGCTCTACGACGCGATGTTCTCGATGAGCACGGATCTCACCTTCGGACTCGAAGCACCCCTGCCACTGCGCGAGGGCTTCGCCGCGCTGGAAGCCATGTTCCGCCCCTTGGTCGACGATCCCGACCTCGGCGCACGCACCGAGGTCGCCTGGAGCACCCTGCACGGCCTGGCCACGCTCGAACGCGGCGGACGCCTGCGCGCCGAGTTGCGGGACCAACGCCTCACCCTGCTCGTCGCGGAATGGCTTGCCGCCGTCGGCGCGCCATCCGCCTGATCCACCGCTCCGGCCGACACTTTGATCGCGGCGGCGGTTACGACCGGCAGCTCACCAAGATGGCTGGGTGCGTGATTTCGAGATATTTCGGGCGCAGTCAACTGTCTTGTATAAGAAGTCGAAACGCGGCGTGGACGGGGGTCAAGGGCCTGACAGCGCGAAAGTCCTTCTCGTCGAGGGTCAATATCGCGTTGGTCAGATAGCGCTCGGCGAGAACCACATTGACGGCGTCAGCGAGATCCAGGCGCAGTCCGCGGTACTGCTCGATGAGCTTCTGGGCAACTCGCAGATCATGGTGATCCACGGTCGGAACCAGTGCGGCACCTTCTTCCGCGGATGTGACGAGGTCGTTCAGTACAGGATCGGCGACATGCCGGTCTTTGCCGAAGCGTGCGACGAGTAGGTGGTCGACCTCATCGAGGACCAGTGGTGAGACGACCGCGACGGACGTCGCGAGCAGCTCGCGGACACGCGCGCCTTGCGGCGCCGCGCTGTCGTAAGCCGCGATGATCGCCGACGTGTCGGCGATGAAGAAGCTCACGGTTCGTAGGCGTCGTTGAGCAGTGTGTCTGCCCGAGCGGCGAATTCCGGATCGCCGGAGTCGAACATCGGCCATGGACGCGTGCGTGGAGTGCGCGGTGTCCGCAGCAGGACGAGATCGATGCCTTCCCGGATAAGGTCGGCCTCGGATCGGCCGGAAGCCTCCGCGGCCCGCTTCAGACGGGACGCTTGCTCCGCTTCGAGATATACGCTCGTCTTCGACTTCATGGACATAGGGTAACACGTAGGGTATCGACGAATTGCGGTGTCGGCCGCGCGTCCCGATGATGGTCGGCCGGTAGCGTAGGGGTATGGCTGATGTGGTGGTGGTCGGCTCCGGGCCGAACGGGCTCACCGCCGCGGTGATCCTGGCCAGGGCGGGGCTGGAGGTGGAGGTCTACGAGGCCGAGGCGACGCCAGGGGGTGGGTCGCGGACGGCCGAGCTGACGCTGCCCGGCTACCGGCACGACGTGTGCGCGGGCGCGCATCCGATGGCGTTGGCGTCACCGGTGTTCCGCGCGTTCGATCTGGCCGCGCACGGTGTCGAACTGCTCGCCCCGGAGGTGTCCTACGCGCACCCGCTCGACGGCGGCGTGGCGGGGCTGGCGTGGCGGGATCTGGGGCGGACAGTGGATGACCTCGGTCGCGACGGGTTGGCCTGGCGCAGATTGCTCGCGCCGCTGGTGCGGAACTGGCCGGACGTGGTCGATGTCGGGATGTCGGATCTGCGCCGGGTGCCATCCGGGCTCGCGACCGCGGTCCGCTTCGGCCTGCGCGTGCTCGAGCAGGGATCACCGCTGTGGGACATCAGGTTTCGCGACGAAGTCGCGCCAGCCCTGCTGACCGGCGTCGCCACCCACGCCATCATCCCACCGCGCGCGATCACGGCCGCTGGGGCCGGGCTGATGCTGGCCACCCTGGCCCATGCCGGGGGCTGGGTTCTTCCGCGCGGCGGCAGCCAGGCGATACCGGACGCGTTGATCGCCGAGCTGGAACGTCTCGGCGGCCGGGTGCACACCGGGCACCGGGTCGACGCACTGGACGAGTTCGCCGACGCCCGTGCGATCCTGCTCGACATCTCCCCGGCCGAACTGCTGCGCATCGCGGAGTATCGGTTGCCCGCACGCTATGCGAAGCGACTGCGGCGCTTCCGCTACGGCGGCGCGGCCTGCAAGATCGACTTCGCCCTTTCCGGTCCGGTGCCGTGGCAGGCCGAAGGCTGTGCGCTGGCCGGAACGGTGCACGTGATCGGTACCCGCGCCGAAGCCATGGCGGCCGAGCACGCCGTGGCCATGGGACGACATGCCGAACGCCCCTACGTGCTGTCCATCCAGCCCGGCGTGGTCGACTCCACCCGTGCGCCCGCTGGCGGCCACACCTTCTACACCTACGCCCACGTGCCGAACGGCTCCACCCGCGATATCAGCGCGGACGTGATCGCCCAGGTCGAGCGCTTCGCACCGGGTTTCCGCGACCTGATCGTGGCCAAGAACGTCCGCACCGCGGCCGAAATGCCCACCCACAACGCCAACTACATCGGCGGCGACATCTCCGCGGGTGCGATGACCCTGCGTCAGTTCGCATTCCGCCCGGCTCCGCGCTGGAATCCCTACGCCACTTCGATTCCCGGCGTCTACCTGTGCTCCTCGGCCACCCCGCCCGGGCCGGGCGTGCACGGCATGAACGGCCTGCATGCCGCACGCCACGCCCTACGCGACCGCTTCGCCATCCACACCGACCCTCTCGACCTCCTGCGCACCTCTGCCGCTCAGCCCCACTGAGCTCTCGCAGACCAGGCCGGTGGCTACGGCGTCCCGGTTCCGCGCACAGCCTCATGCTGTGCGCGGAACCGACGGGACCTAGCTCTTGGCGGGCTCGGTGCGGTACAGGTCGGGTTCGAGGTAGATGACGCGCGCCGCGGGCACCGCCGCGCGGACGCGGGACTCGGCGTCATCGATCGCGGTCGCGATAGCGGCGACGTCCAGGCCGGGGACCACGCCGACCTTCGCCGCCACGAGCAGCTCCTCCGGACCGAGATACTGGGTCTTGAGGTGGATCACCCGATCGATGCGGGTGTCGTCGACCAGGTTCGCGTGGATCAGCCGGTTCTCGTCGGGCGTGGCGCCCTCGCCGATCAGCAGGCTCTGCATCTCCACGATCAGCACGATGGCGATGACACCGAGCAGCGCGCCGATGGCCAGAGTGCCGAGACCGTCCCACACCGGGTCGTCGGTGAGCATGGTCAGGCCGACACCCCCCAACGCCAGCAGCAGGCCGACCAGCGCGCCGGTGTCCTCCAGCAGCACCACCGGAAGCTCCGGGCTGCGCGAATTGCGGATGAACCGCCACCAGCTCGCGTCGCCCTTGAGCGGCCTGGATTCGCGGACCGCCGTCATGAAGCTGTAGATCTCCAGCCCGATCGCGATCAGCAGGATCACGATCGCCACGATCGGCGAGCTCAGCTCCTCTGGATGCTGGATCTTGTGGATGCCCTCGTAGATGGCGTATCCGGAGCCGAGGGTGAACAGCACCAGCGCCACGATGAACGAATAGAAGTAGCGGTTGCGCGCGTACCCGAACGGGTGCAGCTCGGTTGCTTCCTTCGCGGCGCGCTGCTGGCCGAGCAGCAGCAATCCCTGATTGCCGGTATCGGCCACGGAGTGCACGGCCTCGGCGAGCATCGATCCCGAGCCCGTGATCGCCGCACCGACGAACTTCGCCGCGGCGATTCCCGCGTTCGCCGTCAACGCGGCGATGATCGCCTTCTTGCCACCGCCAGCCGACATGGCCGCATGTCCTCTCTGTCTTCGAGCTATCCGCGAACAGCCTAACGGGCGGACCGTTCAGGCGGTCGGGCCGACGCACGCGCAGAACAGTTGGACGTCGCCGTCCACCGCTTGGGCCCGAATGTCGGTGTCGGCGGCGGAGATCCAGGCCGCGCCGCCGCGGGTGAGCTCGAGCGAGGCGTCGTTCTGCCACAGGCGCACCGTTCCCGCGGTGCACAGCACGATGCCCGGTCCCGCCGCGGTGAGCGGTACCCGCGCCGAGCCCGCGACGAGGTCGAAGCGCCGCAGCGCGAACTCCGGCGCGGGCGTGCGATAGCGCACCGACCCGTCGCCCGCCGGTTCCGGCAGCACGACGGGCAGGCTGATCGGCTCGAAGTCCAGCACGCGCAACAGCTCCGGCACGTCGACGTGCTTCGGGGTCAGACCGCCGCGCAGCACGTTGTCGGAGTTGGCCATGATCTCCACGCCGAGCCCGCGCAGGTAGGCGTGCAGGTTCCCGGCCGCCATGTACAACCCCTGGCCCGGCTGCAGGGTGACCCGGTTCAGCAGCAGCGCGGCGAGCACGCCCGCGTCGCCGGGGTAGGCCTCGGCGAGTTCGAGTGTGGTGCGCGCCTCGGCGGTGAACTCGCGCGTGCCCTTGCCGGACAGGTATCGCACGCAGCCGTCCAGCACCGCGGGCAGCAGTGTGGCGAGCACGTGGTGCGGCAGCGTGATCCAGGTGGTGAACAAGGTCCGCAAGCCAGCCGAATCAGGTTGGGCGGCAAGCAGTTCGGTGTAGGAGCTCAGCGAGTCAACGGCCAGCGCGCGGAGCAACGCGACCGTGCGGTGCGGGTCCCGGAAACCGGCCAGCGCCTCGAAGCGATCCAGCGCGACGATCAACTCGGGCTTGTGGTTCTCGTCGCGGTAGTTGCGCAGCGGCGAGTCCAACGGCACCTTGGCCCGGTTCTCCTTGTCGAACCCCGCCTTGGCCTGCGCCATGCTCGGATGCGCCTGCAAGGACAGCGGTTCCTCGGCCGCCAGGATCTTCAGCAGGAACGGCAGCTTGCCGCCGAATTCCGCGGCGGCCGCGCCCAATTCCCGATCCGGGTCTTCGGCGACGAGCTCCAGCAGCGAGGTGGTGCGGTCGTCGAGCCGCACATACGCGGGGTCGGCGGGGTGGGCGCCGAACCACAGTTCCGCCTCCGGATGGGCGGACGGCACCGGCCTGCCGCACAGCTGAGCGAGCGCGGTGCGCGATCCCCAGGCATACGAACGGAGCGCACCAACGAGTTCGTGCACTAGTAGCTTCCCCCGAACTGCCCCTGGCCCTCGGCCGCGACGGCGCGCGAGCCGATCAGCCGCAGGTAGGCGGCGGCCATCTCCAGTCGCAGTGCCAGTACGGCGAGCTGTTCGAGTTCGGTGCCCTGTCCGGGCGCGGACTCCTCGGCGCGGGTGGGTCCTGGCGCGGTGGGGTCGGTCATCTCGGTATGCAGTAGGTCGACGTCGGCGTTCACCAGGTCGGCGTCCACCAGATTCGACTCGCCGCCGAACACCGCGATGCGGCGGCGCGCGGCGGCGCGATCGCGATCGGCGCTGAGCACGAACACCCGGATGCGTTCCACCGGAGCGGGTCCGTCGAGCTCCTCGTCGTGGAACAGCGGATCGAAACCGGGCGCGGATTCGCCTGCGGCCTCGGTCATCGTGGCCCTGGCCGCGACGGCCTCGGCCAGGTCCACCGCGGTGGCGACCTTGCCCGCGGACTGCAGCAGCACCTCGGCGCCGTGCTCGGCCAATTCGGCGGCGGCCGGTGAATCGCCCGCCAGCACGATGCCGCGCTGCTGCATCCGCGCGGCCAGCGTCTTGGCGGGATTGTGGAAGACCTCGTTGTGCGGACTGTCGCGCAGCGCCTCCGCGTCCAGCACGTCGGCCAGCTCGGCGAGTTCGGGGACGGCAACGCCGGTGCGCACCGGGTCGACCGCCCGCAGTACCGCGATCCCGGCGGCCAGGAAGCGCAGCAGACGGTTGTGCCCGAGCACCTGCACCCTCGGCTCCAGCACGGCGGCTCGACCGGCCGCCGCGGCACGCA
>NZ_BDBA01000239.1 GCF_001612745.1 Nocardia amamiensis NBRC 102102
TGGTGAACGAACTGAAAGCCGAAGTATCCCGCGAGATCAGCCCCATCGCCCGGCCCCGGGAGATCCACGTGGTACCCGAACTCCCCAAAACCCGCTCCGGCAAGATCATGCGCCGCCTGCTACGCGACATCGCCGAAGGACGCGAACTCGGCGACACCTCCACCCTCGTCGACCCGGGCGTCTTCGAGTCGATCCGAGCAGGCAAGGGCTGACCGGGACAGCACAGGTGCGGCCGGTGGCGGACTTCGCCACCGGCCGCACCCGTTAGAATTGCGTAAGGAGTGCCGGGAAGTCTGGTCGGCAAACGGACGCGCACCGTACGCCGACGTCGGTGGTCACCGCGTCCATTCAGCCCTGACCATCGCCAGAAAGGTTTCCCGTGATCCCACAGGTGCGCTCGGAGCTATCCCGCTATCTACGCACCGAAACTGTCGGTGGCGCACTCCTTCTGATCGCGGCGGCAATAGCGTTGCTGTGGGTGAACTCGCCGTGGGGCGCGAGCTATCAGACGATGACCGAGACAGTCGTCGCGATCCCGCCGCTACATCTCGAACTCACCCTCGCCGACTGGACCAAAGACGGCCTGCTCGCGGTGTTCTTCTTCGTCGCCGGTCTGGAGCTCAAACGGGAACTCGTGGTCGGCGAACTCGCCGACCGCAAGCGCGCCACATTACCGGTGATCGCGGCGATCGGTGGTGTGGTGGTCCCGGCGCTGATCGCGGCTGTGGTGGGGTTCGGCGTCCCCGGCATGGACCGGGCCTGGGCCATTCCGGTCGCCACCGATATCGCGTTCGCGCTGGCCGTGCTCGCGTTGACCGGCTCGCGTATCCCCGCGGGCGCACGCGTTTTCCTGCTCAGTCTGGCGGTGGTCGACGACTTGATGGCGATCGTCCTGATCGCGGTCCTGTTCACCACAACGGTGTCGCTGCTGTGGCTGCTCGCCGCGGCCGGGTGCTTCGCCGCATGGGCGCTGGCACAGCACAAACGGATCGGCACGCCGTTGCTCTATGTCCCGCTGGCGCTGGTGTCCTGGTACGCATTGCACGAGGCGGGTATCCACCCCACCATCGCTGGTATCGCGCTCGGTCTGCTCACCAGGGTGCGTCCCGACCCCGACGAGGAGCAGGCGCCGGCCACGCGACTCGAGCACTTGTTCCAACCGGTCTCCGCCGGCGTATGCGTTCCGTTGTTCGCGCTCTTCGCAGCCGGAGTTCCCTTGAACACCAACGTTTTCGGTGAGCTGTTCAGCGACAGGCTCGCCCTCGCGGTGATTCTCGGTCTCGTGCTGGGCAAGCCGCTCGGGATCTTCGGGATGAGCTGGGTGGCGATCCGACTCGGCATCGCCTCCCGTCCGAGCGAACTCGGCTGGCGGGACATGGTCGCCCTGGCGGTGCTCGGCGGAATCGGCTTCACCGTTAGCCTTCTCGTGGCGGAACTCGCGCTCGCCGACGTCGCGGGCGGTTCCTCCGTCGAATTGGCGAAGACCGCTGTGTTGGTCGCATCAATGGCGGCGTCGCTCGCCGGTTCGGCGCTACTGTTGCGGCGCGGGCGTGTCCACCAAGCGCGGCGGGACGCCCGTGCGCTAGAACGTGAAGAGTAAGGCGGCGCGAGCGACGTGCCCGGAAGCGGTAGCCTGCGTGACCGGTGGAGGGCATCGGGAGCACCGCGGCGAACGGGGCCGAAGCAGTGCCCGGATAGGGAGAAGGGTCGACCAAGTGAGTTTCAACCACGGCGGCAACGGGAACGACGCGCAACGCGGTCGTACGGTGACCTCCATCCCCCTCACAGACGCCGATCCACTCGGCTCCGCAAGTTTCGGGACCTTGGTTCGCGACGCCGCCGAGCAGATGTCGACCCTGGTCCGGGCCGAGGTGGAACTGGCCAAGGCCGAGGTCACCGGCGAGATCAAGAAGGGCCTGCAGGGCAGCGTCTACTTCATCCTGGCGCTGACCGTGCTGCTGTTCAGCACCTTCTTCTTTTTCTTCTTCCTCGGCGAACTGCTCGACGTGTGGCTGGCGCGCTGGGCGGCCTTCCTGATCGTCTTCGGGCTCATGATCTTGGCGACCGCGGTGCTCGGGTTCCTGGGCTACCGGCGGGTGATGAAGCTGCGTGCGCCGGAGAAGACGATCGACTCGCTCAAGCAAGCGCGTACGGTGCTGCCGCACGCGCTCGGCGGGCCCGAGGACCATCCCGCCCTGGAGAAGCGGACTTCCTAGGCGCGCGTTCGCGAGCCGGTGCCGCGACTACTAGGCTCGATCGGCGTGTCGGCGAACTTCCTTCCGGATCCGTCCAGCGTCCGTTACGACGGACCGTGGACACATCGGGACGTTCATGCCAACGGCATTCGATTCCACGTCGTGGAGGCGGCGCCGGAGCGGTCCGACGCCCCGCTGGTCGTGCTGCTGCACGGATTCGCGGATTTCTGGTGGTCATGGCGGCATCAGCTGACCGGACTGGCCGAGCTCGGCTATCGCACCGTGGCCGTCGATCTGCGCGGCTACGGCGACAGCGACAAGCCGCCGCGCGGGTACGACGGCTGGACGCTGGCCGGTGACGTCGCCGGGCTCATCCGCGCCCTCGGCTACACCGAGGCCACACTGGTCGGGCACGCCGACGGCGGACTGGTCTGCTGGACCACCGCGGTGCTGCACCCGCGGCTGGTTCGCTCGATCGCGCTGGTCAGCTCACCGCATCCGGCAGCGCTGAAAAGCGCCGTGCTGCGCAACCGGCGCCAGCGCGCGACCTGGCTGCCCAATTTCCTGCGCTACCAGCTCCCCCGTTACGGCGAGCACTTGCTGACCACCGGTGACGGCTTCGAGGTGGAACGGCTGCTGCGGCAACGGGTGAGCGCGGGCTGGGCGGGCACCGCCGAATTCGTCGACACCGCCCGGCGGATGCGCTCGGCCATCCAGATCCCCGGCGCCGCGCACTGCGCGTTGGAATACCAGCGCTGGGCCTTCCGCAGCCAGTGGCGTCCGGACGGCCGCCGATTCATGGCGACCATGCGCGAACCGATCCACATCCCGGTCCTCACCATGCGCGGCGACCTCGACCCTTACCTGCTGCCGGGAACGTTCCGTCGCGCCCAGTACCTCTCGCCGGAACGGCGTCTGGTCGCTATCCCCGCGGCCGGGCACTTCGCCCATCAGGAGAACCCCGACGCCGTCACGACCGAGCTGGCCAAACTCCTCGCCTGAACCCGCACCGAACGCCGGCCCGGTCGACGCCACCGCGGTCCCGCGCTTGGGCCAGCGAAGCCTAGGCGAGCCACCTCGAGGGCGCCGCCGGACCAAAAGCCGTACGTAGCCCGCGTGCGCAGCCGAGTGGAGGCGGCCGCTTGCCCGGCCACACGCCCGTATTTCCGCTCGAATCAGCTGAGGACGCAGGCTCCGGTGTCCACCGCGATGTCGGCCCCTGCCGCCGCATCCAGCTGAGCGCGGACCTCGGCGAGGGTGAGGACGTAGCCGGTGTCGTCGTCGGTGACCGCCGCGCCGAAGACCACGCCGAGCACCTGTCCTCCGGTATCCACCAGCGGTCCACCGGAATTGCCCGCCCTGACCTGACCGCGAACGGTGTAGACCTCGCGTTCGACGGTGCCGTTGCGGTAGATCGTGGGGCCGGTCAGATCCAGCGTCTCCCGGACCCTGGCCGCGCTCGCGGTGTACGGGCCGCCGCCCGGGTAACCGAGCACGATGGCGCTGTTGCCCGAGCGTGCGGGCACGGGCGCGCGCGGGACCACCGGAGCGATCAGCCCGGGCACCGCGAGTACCGCGACGTCCTTCGACGGGTCGAACAGGACCACATTCGCGTCCAATGGACCGCGCGGCGTGTCCACCGAGACGCTCGTGGTGCCCGCGACGACATGGGCGTTGGTCATCACGCGTTCCGGCGCGATCACGAAACCAGAGCCTTCCAGCGCCCGCTGGCAACTCGGCGCCACGCCGCGAATACGCAGCACACTCTGCTGCAGGGACGCGGCGACGGGGCTGGCGAGCACGCTCGGATCGGGCGGTTCGACGGCCGCGATGGGCGCCCGTCCGAACGGTCCGATCACGTCCGGCAGGCCCGAGGTGTTGAGCAGTTTGGAGAACTCGTTGGGCAGCCGGCGCAGCCAGTTCGGCGCGATGCCGTTGACGTCGGCCAGTACCCGCGAGCCGTTGATCGCCGTCGCGATGGCCGGCTGCGACGAGGTGGCCAGCGGCAATGCCAGCAGCCACGCCGTGACCAGCACGGCGACCGCCTGCAACCCCGCGCCGACCACGCTGTCCACGCTGCGCGTGAACGGATGGCGCATACCGCTGCGGGCGGCGCGGCCGAGCACCATGCCCGCGACCTCGCCGACGATCACCAGCACCACGATGAGCAGCACGCCGGTCAGGACTCTGGTCCGGCCCTCGTCGACGTGCACCAGGATGTGCGGCGCGATCAAGATGCCCGCGACGGCACCGAGCACCACACCGAGGAAGGCCAGCGCGGAGGCCACCGCCCCCTGCCGCCATCCCGAGGAGGCGGCGAGCAAGGCGAGCAGCACGACGGCGATGTCGAGCCAGGCCGACGAACTCATAAGGTCATCCCCACAGCGGCGAGTGCGGTTTCCAACTCACGAACGTCCTCGTGGTCCCACTCGCGATCCCAGCCGCAGGCTTTGCTGATCCCGGCGAGGATGCCGCCGGTCAACCCCCAGACCAGCATTCCGTCCACCTGGAACGCAGGACTCTGGTAGCCGAGAGTGCTGCGGACCACAAAACGGTTCGCCGGATCGAGCAGGTGGACGAGCGGAACGCGCACCACGCGCTCGGTCTCGCTCTCGTTCACGACCCGCACCGCGCCCGGCATGCGCCAGTACGCGATCACCGGCGTGACGTCGAACCGGGACGGCGGCACGAAGAGTTTCGGCAGCACCGCGAACGGTTCCACACCCGATCGGTCCAGCCCGGTCTCCTCACAGGCCTCGCGTAGAGCCGTGTCGATCGGCCCGGCATCGCCCGGGTCCACCGCACCGCCGGGAAACGCGACCTGACCGCGATGCTGACGCATGGTGGAGGCGCGCTGGGTGAGCAGTACTTCCGCGTCGGCGGGCAATCCGCCCGGCGCCTGCGGGTCCGCGTCGGGCGAGCCGCCGAACAGCACGAGCACCGCGGCTTGGCGCGGGGGCGAGGCCAAGGTCAAGGCCCGGCGCAGGGCACGCGCCTTGGTCAACGTGTCGGCGGAGTCGTCAGCCGGCTCGGCGGATCTGAGCAGCCATTTCGGAATGTCCTGCGGTATCTCGATGGTCATCGCACCCCTCCCCGCACCCGCCGAACAAGCCGAACACCCGCACCGTCACGCATCGTCATGCGGCCACTCCGAGTTCGCGCGCGACGGTGTTCGCAATGTCATCGACCCCTTCGAACGCCCGGACGACGACATCGGCGACCGAGCCATCGGCCCGCACCAGCACCGAGACCGGCAACACCGCCGGGGCTCCTGCGGCCGTGCGCACCCGCGCGTCCGCGTCGAGCACGCCGGGCAGCTTCACGTCCAGTCCGGCCAGCCTGGCCAGTGCCTTGGCTTCATCAGGGTCGCTGTGCACGGTCAGCACGGTAATCGCGTTCCCAGCTCGTTGTGCGTATTGCTGCAAATACGGCAACTCCTGGGCGCATGGTGCGCACCAGTAGGCCCACAGGTTCAGCAGGGCGGGCTTGCCCGCCAGCGCGGCGGCCAAGCCGACCGGTTTGCCATCTGCCAGGCATGCCAACGTTATCCCGGCCAGCGGACCGTTCCCCGTGGTGGCGGTAGCCGGGCAGTCGGCGAGACCCGCCGCGGCGCGCAGTTCGCCGGATACGCCGGAGGTGATCCGGGTCGACTGCGGCGTGGGCGTCTCGGCGTCGTCCCCGCGCGGCCACACCGCGACAGCCAGCGCCACCACCGCAATCAGTCCGGCAAGTGCCCAACGCCACGCATGCCCCGCACTGCTTCGGCCCGAGGGCTCCGAACTCACCGGCCCACCAGCTCGAGCAGATGCTCCCGCTCCGGTCCCTTCACCAGCTTGGCCGCGGCCTCCGGCTCGGTCGGCCCCGCCCCGAAGGACGGGCAGTCCTTGGCCAGGATGCACGCGCCGCACGCCGGCTTGCGGGCGTGGCACACGCGCCGGCCGTGGAAGATCACCCGGTGCGAGAGCATCGTCCAGTCCTTGCGCTCGATCAGCGCGCCGACGGCATGCTCGACCTTCACCGGATCCTCCTCGCCGGTCCATCCCCAGCGGCGCACCAGACGGCCGAAGTGGGTGTCGACGGTGATGCCAGGGACGCCGAACGCGTTACCGAGGATGACATTGGCGGTTTTGCGCCCGATGCCCGGCAACCGGACCAGGTCGGTCAGGGTGTGAGGCAATTCACCGTCGTGATGCTCGAGCAAAGCCTGTCCGAGACCGATCAGCGCGGCGGCCTTGTTCCGGAAGAACCCGGTCGGCCGGAGGTATTCCTCCAGCTCCGCGCGGTTGGCCTCGGCATATGCGCGGGCGTCCGGGTAGCGAGCGAACACCGCGGGCGTGGTGAGATTCACGCGCTCGTCGGTGCACTGTGCGGAAAGTATTGTCGCGACCGCCAATTCGAGCGGTGTGGTGAAGTCGAGCTCGCAGTGCGCATCGGGAAAGGCGACCGCGAGTTCCCGGTTCATCCGGCGCGCCCTCCGGACCAGCCCGAGCCGGGTTTCCGCCTGTCGCGCCCTGGTTCTCCGTTTCGGAGCCGCGGCGGCGCCCGACTGTGCTTCGGTGGGCTCGGAGGCGGACGAAAGGCCGTTCCCGGCGGAGACGGAGGGGGAGACGCGCACGCGTCCACCATACGGAACCGCCGACCAACGTTGCCCTTCCAGTTCAGTTGCCGTGTTCCATCTGAGACCTGGACCGTGTTTACTGCTCGTCATGCAAGGACTCGCTGTGGTGCTCTTCCCAGTGGTGTTGATGCTGTTCGCACTGGGTATGGAGCGGGTCGAGAACCGGCTCCGCAAGCTTCTCGAACCCGACGAAGAGGTTCAGCAGTACCTGGACAAAGCAAGCAACGCCGAAGTGAAGGAGCTGACGAAGCTCGGTCTGCCCGCCGCCGTGGCACGGATGCGCAGGCGCCGCTCCCGCGGCGAGGAACTGGACGTGGCTCGCGCGAGTTGAGGCGGCGGCAGCTGCAGATGTCCCGGATCCGGTAACTCCGAAGGCGCTCGCGGGCGTCTCTGATCACACTGGTACGGTTCTGCGCTGCACCACGCAATCCACTCGTTACGTGGTGTCCATCACTACGCTGCCACCACGCCGCGTAGACTGCGCTGTTGGCCGAGTCGCTTCGGTCCGGTACAGAGCCATTTCCCATAAGGAGCACATTCGTGGACGAGGCCCTCGCCAGAGCAGGCATCTTCCAGGGCGTCGAGCCCACTGCGGTGGCCGCCCTCGCCAAGCAACTTCAGCCGGTGGATTTCCCGCGCGGCCACGTCATTTTCAACGAGGGTGAGCCGGGCGACCGGCTGTACATCATCACGTCCGGCAAGGTGAAGATCGGCCGTCGTTCGCCCGATGGCCGTGAGAACCTGCTGACCATCATGGGCCCGTCCGACATGTTCGGCGAGCTGTCGATCTTCGACCCCGGCCCGCGTACCTCCACCGCCACCACGGTGACCGAGGTGCGCGCGGTGACGATGGACCGCGACGCCCTCAAAACCTGGATCGACCAGCGACCCGAAATCGCCGAGCAGTTGCTCCGCGTGCTCGCCCGCCGCTTGCGCCGGACCAACAACAACCTGGCCGACCTGATCTTCACCGACGTTCCCGGCCGGGTGGCCAAGGCCCTGCTGCAGCTCGCGCAGCGGTTCGGCACCCAGGAGGCGGGCGCCCTGCGGGTCACCCACGACCTGACCCAGGAAGAGATCGCCCAGCTGGTCGGCGCCTCCCGCGAGACCGTCAACAAGGCGCTCGCCGACTTCGCGCATCGCGGCTGGCTGCGGCTGGAGGGCAAGAGCGTGCTCATCTCCGACTCCGAGCGTCTCGCCCGCCGCGCCCGGTAACGCACGAACGTCATACGACCCGCCGGGTTCAGCGCTCCACTGAACCCGGCGGGTTGTCGTTCCCCGCGAAGCGCCGCAGCCGGAGATTCCGTCATCCGCTCGCGCCGGGCCGAGCGCACGCTCGAGGCGGCATCTTGTGCGCGGGCTGAGCGAAGGCGAAGCAGCCCCGTCATGCACCGGGCCGAGGGAAGGCTCGAGGCAGCCGCTCATGTGCCGGGCCGAGGGAAGGCTCGAGGCAGCCGCTAGCCGTGCACCCGCAGATAATCCAACTGCGCCTGCACCGAGCTGTGCGCGGCCGGCCACAGCCGCTTGTCCACGTCGGTGTACACCTGCTGCACCACCGCCAGCGCCTCAGCGTCCGGGCCGAGCACGCGCAATGCCTCCCGCACTTGGTCGAGGCGCTCGTGCCGATGGGCGATGTAGTACCGCGCGACCGGCTCCAGGTCCGGATGATCCGGGCCGTGCGCGGGCAGCAATGCCTTGCCCCGGCCCGCCTCGACCAGGCGGTCCAGCGACGCCAGGTAGTCGGCCAGCGTGCCGTCGCTGGAATCCAGCACGGTGGTGCCAGCGCCGAGGATGGTGTCCCCGGTCAGTACCGCGTCGTCGAGGACGAAACTCACCGAGTCGGCGGTGTGGCCGGGCGTGTCCAGCACGGTGATCCGCAGGCCTGCGGCCTCGATCACCTCGCCGTCGGACAGCGGCGCGTCCGAGCCGCGCAGAAAACCGGGGTCCTTCGCCCGCACCGCGGTCCCGGTCAATTCGGTGAGCCGATCGATGCCGCCGGTGTGGTCATGATGGCGGTGGGTGATCACGGTGAGGGCGATCTCGCCTCCGGTGGCCTCGGCGATCGCGGCGCTGTGCACCTCGTCCTTCGGCCCCGGATCGATCACCACACAGTCCGACCGCCCCGGCGCCCGCAGAATCCAGGTGTTGGTTCCCTCCAGCGTCATCGGGCCCGGATTGTCCGCCAGCAGCACCGACGCTGTCTCGGTGACCTGCCGTAGCTGCCCGTAGGCGGGGTGTGTCAACGTCATCGCAAACCTCGGATAGAACGGCGCCGGAAAATCCGGCTCGATGGGCGTACGCCTCAGCGCACCTCGGCGATCAGTTCGACCTCGACCGGGGTGTTCTTGGGCAGCTCGGAGACGCCGACGGCCGAACGCGCGTGCTTGCCCGCGTCACCGAAGACCTGGCCGAGGAATTCCGACGCGCCGTTGATCACCACCGGCTGGTCGCCGAATCCCGGTGCGGAGGCGACGAATCCGACGACCTTCACGATACGCACCACCGCGTCCAGCCCGACCAGGTCGTGCACCGCGGCCAGCGCGTTCAGCGCGCACAACCGGGCGGCCTCCTTGGCCTCCTCGATCGACACCTCGGCTCCGACCTTGCCGACCGCGGACAACCGGCCGTCCACGAATGGCAACTGGCCGGAGGTGTAGACGAGCGACCCGGTCCGGATCGCGGGAATGTAGGCCGCGACCGGTGGCACAACCGGAGGCAGGGTGAGCCCGAGCTCGGCGAGGTTCTGCTCCCACTGAGTCACTGCGCCGCCCGCCCTACTTCTTGGGCCGCTTGAGATAGGCGACGTGCTGTTCACCGGTCGGTCCGGGCAGCACACTGACCAGCTCCCAGCCGTCGGCGCCCCACTGGTCGAGAATCTGCTTCGTCGCGTGCGTCAGCAATGGCACGGTCGCGTACTCCCACAGGGTCGTATCACTCATGTGCGAAGCGTAGCTCTGTCCAATTTTGCAGCGCCTGCGGCGCTGCGTGTTCACGGCATGCTCGGTCTCGCTCCGCTCGAAAGACGAGGTCAGCCCAGTGGGACCCGCCGCGGATATCCAACCGACACGGTGCACGCAGACCACTTGATGTGGGCGTGCTGTCTGAGTCGGCAATGGTGTCCGGAGCTCGGTGTAGCAGGAGCCTTCGGCCGGGGTCGGGCCATGAGTTATAGGCTCGCGATCGTGGGAGTACCAACAGCAGTGCCGCTTTCGGCGGAGACCGGGCCGGACGCACGGTGGCCGAAGCGCGCCGAGCAGGCCCGCTTGCACTACGTCTCCGGCAAGGGAGGCACGGGTAAATCGACCGTCGCCGCGGCGCTGGCGCTGGCGCTCGCCGCAGGCGGGCGCCGCGTGCTGTTGGTGGAGGTGGAGAGCAGGCAGTCGATCGCGCAGCTGTTCGATCTGCCGCCGCTGCCGCCGACCGAGACACGGATCGCCACCGCCGACGGTGGCGGCGAAGTGGTCGCGCTGGCGCTGGACATCGAGCACGCTTTCCTCGAGTACCTCGACATGTTCTACAACCTGGGCTTCGCGGGGCGGGCGATGCGCAGAATGGGCGCCATCGAGTTCGTCACCACCATCGCCCCCGGTCTGCGCGACGTCATCCTGACCGGCAAGATCAAGGAATGCGCGGTCCGGGTGGACAAGTCCGGCCGGCGGGTCTACGACGAGATCGTGGTGGACGCGCCGCCCACCGGTCGCATCGCCAGCTTCCTCGACGTCACCAAGGCGATGCTCGAGGTGGCCAAAGGCGGGCCGATCGCCTCGCAGGCCGACGGCGTTTCGCGGCTGCTGCACTCCGACGAGACGATGGTTCACCTGGTCACCCTGCTGGAAGCGCTACCGGTGCAGGAAACCGCCGACGCCGTCGCCGAACTCACCGCCGCCGACCTGCGCATCGGTACCGTGATCGTGAACCGCGCGACCGAAGGCGAGCTGCCGCTCGAACTGCGCGCAAGGGCCGCTCAGGGCGATCTCGACGGCGACGCCATTCGCGCTGGTCTGATGTCCGCGGGGATCACCTTGCCCGACGGCGACTTCCGCGGCCTGCTCACCGAAACCGTCGAGCACTCCGCCACTCTGCAAGCACAGGACGACAGCGCCGAGGAACTGGCCAAGGTCGACATCTCACGGCTGTATCTGCCCACTCTCCCGGACGGGATGGACCTGGGCGGACTGTACGAATTAGCCGAACATCTCAGCGCGCAGGGAGTCCGATGAGTACCCCGACCCACCCCGTGGCTGCCCCGCTGGACATTTCGCGGATCATCGCCGATCCGTCGGCTCGCGTAGTGGTCTGCTGCGGCTCCGGCGGCGTCGGCAAGACGACCACCGCCGCCGCCATCGCGCTGCGTGCCGCCGAGGAGGGACGCAAGGTCGTGGTGCTCACCATCGACCCCGCGCGCAGGCTGGCCCAGTCGCTCGGCGTCGCCGACTTGGACAACACCCCGCAGCGGGTGGCCCTCGGCCCGGAGGCGAAGGGTGAGCTGCACGCGATGATGCTCAACATGCGTCGCACGTTCGACGACATGGTGCTCGAACACACCAGCCCAGAGAAAGCGGAGCAGATTTTCGCCAATCCCTTCTATCAGACCGTAGCGTCCTCTTTCGGCGGCACTCAGGAATACATGGCGATGGAAAAGCTGGGCCAGCTGGCCCACCGGGGCGAGTGGGACCTGATCGTGGTCGACACGCCGCCCTCGCGAAACGCCCTCGATTTCCTGGACGCCCCTAAGCGACTCGGCAACTTCCTCAACGGCCGCATGATCCGGGTGATCATGGCGCCCGGCCGCGGCGTGACCCGGTTGGTGACCGGCGCGATGAGCCTGGCGGTGCGCGGTGTGTCCACCATCGTCGGCGGACAGATGCTCAAGGACGCGTCGAACTTCCTGCAGTCCCTGGACTCGCTGTTCGGCGGCTTCCAAGAACGGGCCGACCGCACCTACGCGATGTTGTCCAAGCCCGGCACGCACTTTCTCGTGGTCGCCGCGCCGGAACCGGACGCGCTGCGGGAAGCTTCGTTCTTCGTCGACCGGCTCTCCACCGAGCGCATGCCGCTGGCGGGGCTGGTGCTCAACCGCACGCATCCGGTGCTCAGCTCGCTGCAGGCCGACCACGCGCTCACCGCCGCCGACCAGCTCGAGCAGGACGACCCCCTCACCGCGGCGGTGTTGCGCGTGCACGCCCGCCGCGTTGCCACCGACAAGCGGGAACAGCACCTGCTGTATCGCTTCACGGGCGCGCACCCGCGGGTGCCGATCGTCTCGGTCACGGCGCTGCCGTTCGAAGTATCCGATCTCGACGCGCTGCGCGCCGTGGGCGATCAGCTCACCCGTTCGGTGCGGGCGACCGCCTGATACTTAGGCGTATCCGCTATATCTCGAATGGAAATATTGGCCCAGAAACGAAACTGAGCCCGCTTGCGCGGGCTCCGTTTCGGGGTTCTCTTGGACTACATCGCCACTTGATGCTGGCGCTGGGCCTGGAAGAAATCGGCCCATGAGGTCACCTCCGGATGCTGCTTCAACAGAGCGCGGCGCTGGCGTTCGGTCATGCCGCCCCATACGCCGAACTCGACGCGGTTGTCGAGCGCATCGGCGCCACACTGCATGAGCACCGGGCAGTGCCTGCAGATCGTCGCCGCTTTGCGCTGTGCCGCGCCGCGGACGAACAACTGATCTGGGTCCACTTCCTTGCATCGGGCCTGGGCTACCCAGGCGATCCTTGCTTCGGCCTGCTCCACGTCCAATCGAGCGATGGGGGTTGTCATGTGCATTTGGTGTGCCCCTTTGCAGTCCGAACACCGGGTCAACGGCGCTCCAGAATCGCGTTGTCACCACGCAGCACCCAAACCCCACTGCGAAGTGCACCACATTCCACTTTGAGTGTTAGCTCTATCACACTGGGTTCTCAATCTAGGTAAAGGTATGGCGCTTGCGCAAGACCGTCCCGAGATTTTTTGGTACGTCCGTGCCTGCAAACGGCGGCGTACACGGGACGGTCAGGCAGATCTCGCGCGCGCCGTCATCCGACACGCCGAATGCGATCGTGCGACACGCCGATTCCAGTTCTGGAACAACCAGTTCCAGGCGTCGGACAAATGCCGCCAGGAACGCTTGAATCCCAACCCGTAATCTTGTTTCGTGCCGATCACACATACGCTCGCGCGGCTGGCCGGCAGTTGCGTGCTGGCCGCCGTGCTCGTCGCCGGGTTGTTGTTCCCGCTCGCCGGCGGCTTCGGGTTCGTCTCCAACCGTGCTGCCGACGCCGTCGACAACGTCTCCGCCGAACTGGTCGAGGGGACGGTGCCCGCAGTCTCGACCATGGTCGACGCGGCGGGCAATCCGATCGCCTGGCTGTACGAGCAACGCCGCTTCGAGGTGCCGAGCGACCGGATCTCCAACGACATGAAGTTGGCGATCGTGTCCATCGAGGACCGCCGCTTCGCCGAGCACGAGGGCGTCGACTGGCAGGGCACGCTGCGCGCGTTCCTCACCAACACCACCAGCGGCGAGGTGCAGCAGGGCGCGTCGACGCTGGACCAGCAATATGTGAAGAACTTCCAGCTGCTCGTGGTCGCCAAGACGGACGCCGAGCGCCGTGCCGCCATCGAGACCACCCCCGCGCGCAAGATCCGGGAGATCCGGATGGCGCTGACGCTGGACCGCGAGCTGACCAAGGACGAGATCCTCACCCGGTACCTGAACCTCGTCCCGTTCGGCAACTCCTCCTACGGCGTGCAAGACGCCGCGAAGACCTACTTCGGCGTCGACGCCGCCGAGTTGAACGTGTCGCAGGCCGCGATGCTGGCGGGCATGGTGCAGAGCTCGTCGAAACTGAACCCGTACACCAACCCCGACGGCGTGCTGGCCCGGCGCAACACGGTGCTGGACACGATGATCCAGAACATCCCCAGCCGCGCCGACGAGTTCCGCGAGGCCAAGACCAAGCCGCTGGGCGTGCTGCCGGAACCCAAGGGTCTGCCGCGCGGCTGCATCGCCGCCAACGATCGCGGCTTCTTCTGCGACTACGCACTGCAGTACCTGGCCAACGCCGGCATCAGCCGCGAGCAGATCGACAAGGGCGGCTACCTGATCAGGACCACCCTCGATCCCGCCGTGCAGGACTCGGTCAAACGCGCGGTGACCGACGCGGCCAACCCGAACCTCGACAACATCGCCGAGGTCATGTCCGTGGTCGCGCCAGGGCAGGACGCGCATCCGGTGGTCGCGATGGCCAGCAGTCGCACCTACGGCCTGAACCGGGACGCGAGCGAGACCGTGCAGCCGCAGCCGTACTCGATGGTCGGCGACGGCGCCGGCTCGATCTTCAAGATCTTCACCACCGCCGCGGCCATGGAGAAGGGCCTCGGCATCAGTGCCGAGCTCGACGTGCCAGGCCGCTTCGAAGCCAGAGGCATGGGTAACGGCGGCGCGCGCGGCTGCCCGCCCGCCACCTACTGCGTGGAGAACGCGGGCCGGTACAAGTCGCCCATGTCCGTGACCGAAGCGCTGGCCACCTCGCCGAACACCGCGTTCGTCAAGCTGATCCAGGCCGTCGGCGTCACCCCGACCGTCGACATGGCGATCCGGCTGGGCATGCGCTCATTCACCGAACCGGGTTCTTCCGGTCACGGCAACCAGAGCTTGGCCGACATGATCAAGGGCCAGAACCTCGGCTCGTTCACCCTCGGCCCGGTCGCGATCAACCCGCTGGAGCTGTCCAACGTCGCCGCGACGCTGGGCTCCGGCGGCCGGTGGTGCCCGCCGAACCCGATCAAGGAGGTCATCGACCGCCAGGGCAAGCAGGTGCCGCTGACCCAGCAGGCGTGCGAGCAAGTCGTCGAGCCGGGCTTGGCGAACACCCTCGCCCACGCGCTGAGCAAGGACGACACCGCGGGCACCGCGACGGCCGCGGCCCAGTCGGTGCAATGGAACTACCCGATGTCCGGCAAGACCGGTACCACCGAGAGTCACCGCTCCTCGGCCTTTCTCGGCTTCACCAACGCGTTGGCCGCGGCGGCCTACGTCTACGGCGACAGCCCGACGCCCGGCGAGATCTGCTCGTTCCCGCTGCGCAACTGCGGCGACGGCAACTTGTTCGGCGGTAACGAACCGGCGCGGACCTGGTTCAACGCGATCAAACCGGTGATCCCGCTATTCCCGCCGCCCGCACTGCCGCCGCTGGACGACAAGTACGTGCGCGGCGCCAACAACGCCCAGGTGCCCGACGTCGTCGGCAAGACGCAGGCCGAGGCCACCGCCGCGCTGGTCGCCGCGGGCTTCCAGGTGTCGCCGGTGACCGGCGCCGGTGACCGGCCCAAGGGCACCGTGATGGGTACCGCGCCCAACGGCTCGGCCATTCCCGGCTCGGTGATCACGCTGTACATCAGTGACGGCACCGTCCGGGCTGCGCCACCACCGGGTCCGGCGCCACCGCCGCCGGGAGCACCGGGGCTGCCGCCACTGCCGCGGCTGCCACCGATCCCGATCCCGATTCCGCTCCCCCGCTGAGCAGACGAAAGGGGCCGCGAACCTGGTTCGCGGCCCCTTTCTGTATTCGATTTGCGCCGCTGCGTGGCCGTGCTACCGCCTCCTGGCCTGAGGTCGCGGCGCGGATTCGACCGCTACAGCCGCGCCTTCACCGCGGCCGAGATGCGCGAGCCGTCGGCTTTGCCCGCCGCCAATCCGGTGGCGATCTTCATGACCTGACCCATCTGGCGCATGCCCGGCCGTTCGCCGATTTCCTCGGCGACTTGCGCGATGGCGGTGTCGGCGAGATCGGCGACTTCGGCGTCGGTCAGCTGGGTCGGCAGGTACTCGTCGATGATGCGGGCCTCGGCGTGCTCGTTCGCCGCCAACTCGCCGCGCCCGGCCTGGGTGTAGACCTCGGCCGATTCGTTGCGCTTCTTCGACTCCTTCTGCAGCACGGCGATGACCTCGGCGTCGGTGAGCTCACGCGCCTCGGTGCCCGCGACCTCGGCGGTCTGGATCGCCGACAGCATCATTCGCAACGTGGAAAGGCGCAGCGTGTCCTTGGCTTTCATCGCGGCGGTCAGGTCCGCGCGCAGCTGCGATTTGAGTTCCGACATGCCGCTCACGGTAGCCGCTTCGGCGCGGCGGTCACACTACATTTGCCGCGGCGTCCGATTTCCCGGGCACGAACGGGGCGCTTGTGCCGAAACACACTCGGCGCGCCTGAGCGAGGTCACCTATGCTGGGCAAATGCCCGTGATCTCGACCTCTGCTGTACGCACGACCGCACTGGGAGCCGCCGGGGCCGCGGTAGCCGGAATCGGCTACGCCTCGCTGGTCGAACGCAACGCCTTCATCCTCCGGGAGGCGACCATGCCAGTGCTTGCGCCGGGGTCGTCGTCGCTGCGGGTGCTGCATCTCAGTGACCTGCACATGACGCCGGGGCAGAAGCTCAAACAGCAGTGGTTGCGGGAGCTGGACCGGCTGGAACCGGATCTGGTGATCAACACCGGCGATAACCTGTCGCACCAGAAGTCGGTGCCCGCGGTGGTTCAGGCCCTCGGCGGACTGCTTTCCCGCCCTGGCCTTTTCGTTTTCGGCAGCAATGACTACTTCGCGCCGGTGGCGAAGAACCCGCTGAAGTACTTCAAGAAGGACCACCGCCGGACCTTCGGCGCGCCGCTGCCGTGGAAGGACTTGCGCGCGGCCTTCACCGAGCGCGGCTGGCTCGACCTGACGCACGTGCGTCGCGACCTCGAGGTGGCCGGTATCCGCATCGCCACCGCCGGTGTGGACGACCCGCACCTGCAGCGCGACCGTTACGACACCATCGCCGGCGCCCCGAATCCAATGGCCGACCTGCGGATCGGGCTCACTCACTCGCCCGAGCCGCGGGTGCTGGACCGCTTCGCCGAGGACGGATACGACCTGGTACTGGCCGGACACACGCACGGCGGCCAGCTGTGCCTGCCCGGCTACGGCGCGCTGGTCACCAACTGCGGAATCGACCGGTCCCGGGTGAAGGGTCCGTCGAAGTGGGGCGAGCACACTCAGCTGCACGTCTCCGCGGGCGTCGGTACCTCGCCATGGGCGCCGTACCGATTCTGCTGCCGTCCGGAGGCAACCCTGTTGACGTTGGTCGCCGCGCCGCCGAAACGGCCGGGAGCAGACACGGGCCAGGGTGTGTCGGCATCGGAGGCCGTCGCCCGCTAAGGTCCCTGCCAAGAGCTGTCAGGTAGGGGAAACAGTGAGCGAGCGTCAGCGAGCGAACCGAGAACAC
>NZ_BDBA01000240.1 GCF_001612745.1 Nocardia amamiensis NBRC 102102
CTGTCCCTCCGAACGCAGACCGGACGACATCGCCGACGAACCCGGCTGCCGCTGGGGCAGACCACCCGGGCCGGTGGGAGCAGGCGCGCTGGGCGGCGCGGCGGGCGCAGGGCTTGCGGACTCGGTGACCGGAATGGGGCCGCTGACCCCGGGATCCACGGTGACCATCACATTGCCCCCCGGAGTGCGCGTGACCGCCCGCATCTGCATCGACGACGGACGCTGCGGCTTGACGGGCTGCGGCGAGGGCTGCGGAGTGACCGCCTGCCCCGCGCTCGGCTTACCCGCGACGATAAGTCCGACCGGCACGTGCACGGTCACGGTCACGCCCGGATCGCGAGCGGTGTCGAAGGTCGCGCGCAGCCGCACGGTGAGGCCGTGCCGCTCGGCGAGCCTGCCGACCACGAAGAGACCCATGTGGCGGGCCGTGTCGGGCCCTGGCTCGGCGGTCTGCTCGAGGCGCCGGTTGATGTCGGCCATCTCGGCGGGCGGCATACCGATGCCACGGTCGGCGACCTCGATGAGCAGGCCCTGGTCGTGCGCCTGCGCGAAAGTGAACTTGACGTCGGTCTCCGGCGGCGAGGCGCGCAGCGCGTTGTCCAACAGCTCGGCGAACAGGTGCGCGAGGTCGGAGGCGGCCGGCTCTTTCAGCGAACCGCGCGGCGTGGCACCGAGCTTCACGCGCTCGTAATCCTCGACCTCGGAGATCGCGGCACGCAGCACGTCGGCGATCTCGACCGGAGCGGACTTGCTGCGGCGCTGCCTGGTGCCGGCGAGAATCAGCAGGTTGTCGCCGTTTCGGCGCATACGCGCGGCGAGGTGGTCGAGCCGGAAGAGGTTTTCGAGCAGGCGCGGGTCCTTCTCGTCGTACTCCATCGCCTCGATGAGCGTGAGCTGATGGTCGACGAGCGACTTGGACCGCCGCGCCAGGGTCTCGAACATGTCGTTGACCTGCGCACGCATCTTCGCCTGCTCGCTCGCCAGACGCAGCGCCTGGCCGTGGATGTCGTCGACCGCGCGGGCGAGCTGACCGATCTCCTCGGTGCTGCGCACCGGCATCGGTTCCAGCGGGACTTCTTCCGGCGAGGCGCCGTGGCGGAGCTGGGCGACCTCCGCAGGCAGGTCGCTCTCGGCGACGCGCAGAGCGGCCAAGCGCAGCCGGTGCAGCGGGACGATCATCGAGCGGGCGACGAACACCGCGAGCAGCAGCGCGGCGAGGATGGTCGCGATGACGACCGCGGTATAGGTCCACGCGTCGCGCTGGGCCGTGGACACCAGCGTCTGCATCGCGGAGTCGATGTCCTTGGTCGCCTTGCTGACGACGTGCTCGTAGACCGCGAGACTGTCGATCATCGACTTCCGCAGGTCACCGACCGGGAACTGGCCTGCCTGGGACTGCGGGCTGGTGAGCAGCGCGTATCTGGTGTCGATGCCCGCGCGCAGGTCGGCGATCGCGGTGTCGCCGTCGGAGAAGCGGTGCGCGAGCACATTCAGCAGCGCACGCTCGGTGTTGGACGTGATGAGGAAGTTCTGCACACCGGACTGTTGGCCACGCAACACCTCGGAGAAGGCGGCGAGCTGGCCGACCAGCGTGACACGGGTGTTGAGCGAGTCGACCAGACGCAGTTTGGCCGCATCGACGGCGGTATCGCTGACCTGGCTGACCGTGCCCTCGACGATGCTGACGCTGTCGTTGCGCACACGGTCGATCAACGCGAGGGTCTCCGACGGCGGAGCGGTGGTGACCGCCTTTCCCTGCGCGCGCACGGCCTTGGCCTGGGTAAGCATGCCGTCGAAGGCCTCGCGCGCACCGGGCACGCCGTCGAGCTGGTAGGCCGACTTCTCGGCGCTGGCGATCGCCTTGTCCAGATCCACCAGGGTCTGATCGGTCACGATGGACTGGTTGGTCCCCAGCGAGATCATTTGCGAGGCCGCGGTGGTCGCGGTCTGCGCGCTGAGACCGGTGACCACCGGGATGGCGGCCACGTTCTCGGCGATGTCGGCGAGCCGGTTGGATTCTGCGAACTCCGACGAGATCCTGGACACGCCGAGCCCGACTGCGACCGCCAGCGGCACGGCGAGCACCGCCGTGACCTTCCAGCGCAGGTCCCAGTTGCCGAGCGCCCAGCGCTTACTGCCGGACCTAGCGGCGTCACGCATGTCCCACTCACTTTCCAAACTGGCCTCTACCGAGCACCATCAGCCGAACCTCCACGATCGTGTTGCATGGCTCGACAGGTGGAGCTGGCCGAGAACTGCGGCTGGCCGAGAGATTGCGTCCTACGACGGCCCAAATAAGTGACATCAGATTCTAACGGATCAATAACTTCTTGGGTGCCTTGGCGTGATGTCGCGATCATTGACCTGCCAGTTCCAGGCAAAACCAAAGGTCGCGGCACCCACCCGGGCGTCGCGTGAAGTCTGCCACAATCAACCAGATCTATCGAGGCGGGCATCGAGGCGAGGCTAGGGAGTCACGGGTTTGAACGTGCGGCAGGAGTACCGACCGGCCTATCAGACCAGCTTGGTGGATCCCGCCGAGTTCTGGGCCGGCGCGGCCGAAGCGATCGACTGGGAGGTGCCACCCACTCAGGTCGTCGATACCAACGCCCGCCCGGTGGCCAGATGGTTTCCCGACGCCCGACTCAACACCTCCTTCAACGCGCTCGACCGGCACGTGCACCCGACCACCCCCGGAGATGCCGGTCGCGCCGATCAGCCCGCACTAATATACGACTCCGCTATGACCGGTGCCAGCGTCGTCTACACCTACGCGGAGCTGCTCGCGGAGGTGTCCCGGTTCGCTGGAGCGATGCTGCGGCTCGGCGTCTCGGCGGGCGACCGCGTGGTGATCTACCTGCCGATGATCCCCGAAGCGGTGATCGCGATGCTGGCCTGCGCGCGCATCGGCGCGGTCCACTCGGTGGTGTTCGGCGGCTTCGCCGCGCCGGAGCTGGCCGCCCGCATCGATGACGCGGAGCCGGTGTTGATCATCACAGCGTCCGGGGGCCTGGAGCCCGGCCGGACGATCGAGTATCCGCCGATCGTGTTGCAGGCTCTGGAGCTCGCCACCACCACCGCACCGCGCACCGTGATCGTCAAGCAGCGGTCGCAGTTCGAGACCATCCATTTCGCACCGCCGCAGCCCGCGACCGAGTACTTACCGAGCTCGACGGAAACCGTGGCCGCGCAGTGGCTCGACTGGGACGACGCGGTCCGCGACGCGCCACCGGCCGACCCGGTACCGGTCGCGGCGACCGATCCGCTGTACGTCCTCTACACCTCCGGCACCACCGGGAAGCCCAAGGGCGTGGTGCGGGACAACGGCGGGCACGCGGTGGCGCTTGCCTGGTCCATGCGCAACGTCTACAACGTCGACGCGGGCCAGGTGATGTGGGCGGCCTCCGATGTCGGCTGGGTGGTCGGCCACTCCTACATCGTCTACGGACCGCTGCTGGTCGGAGCGACCACGCTGCTGTACGAAGGCAAGCCGGTCGGCACGCCGGACGCGGGCGCGTACTGGCGCGTGGTCGACCGGTACCAGGTCAACGTGCTGTTCACCGCGCCGACCGCGTTACGCGCCATCCGCAAGGCCGACCCAGGCGCCGAGCTGGCCCGCGCCTGGGACCTGTCCTCACTGCGCGCGCTGTTCTGCGCGGGCGAACGGCTGGATCCGGCCACCTACACCTGGGCGGACGAGACCCTGCTCGCGGGCCGCTCCGACTGCCCCGTCGTCGATCACTGGTGGCAGACCGAGACGGGCTGGCCGATCTGCGCGAACCCCCTGGGGCTGCAGCAGCTGCCGATCAAGCCGGGCTCGGCTTCGGTGCCGGTGCCGGGCTATCGGCTGCGCGTACTGGATTCCTCCGGCAACGCGGTGGCGCCCAACACCGAGGGCAATATCGTCATCGGATTACCGCTGCCGCCCGGCACACTCACCGGGCTATGGCGCGACGACGCCCGCTACGAGCGCTCCTATCTTTCGGCGTATCCCGGCCACTACCTCACCGGCGACTCCGGCTACTTCGACGAGGACGGCTACCTGTATGTCCTCGGCCGCAGCGACGACGTGATCAACATGGCCGGGCATCGGCTCTCCGCGGGCAGCATCGAGGCCGCCATCGCCGGGCACGACACGGTCGCCGAATGTGCCGTCATCGGCCTGCCCGACGAGCTCAAGGGCCACCGGCCGGTGGCCTATGTGGTGCTCAAGTCGGGTGTCGAGATCGATCCGCGGCAGCTGCGCGACGAACTGATCGAGCGGGTGCGCACCCAGGTCGGCGCGATCGCCACCCTGCACGACGTGATCATCGTGACGGCGCTGCCCAAGACCAGGTCCGGCAAGATCCTGCGCAAAACCATCCGGCAGATCACCTCGGGCGAGACATTCGAGGTGCCGTCCACCATCGACGATCCCGGAGTGCTCTCGGCACTGGAGGAGCAGATCCGCGCGGCCCGTCCGGAGTGGGGACCGGCGCGCAACAGCAGCGATAACCCCGACAATGTCGTGGCACCCGACGTGGATCCGGTTGCGCCGTCCTGAGATCGCTCGCGTCCTCAGAGTTTCCACAGAGGACGTTCATCTCGGTGCCAGCCGTTCGAAATAGCCTCGAGACCGCACCGCAACCATTCGATGATCTGGAGGCACCACATCATGAAGCGTTCCGTAGGCCGTCCCGCCGTCGCCGCGCTCGCCGCGGGCGGATTCGCGACGATCGCCGTGTTCCTGAGCCCAGCGATCGCGAGCGCGGGCCCGATGGAACTCGCCGAGCCGCTGCTGACCTCGGACTGCTCCTTTGCCCAGATCGATGCCGCACTGCACGCCAAGGCGCCGCAACTGGCCGCGATGCTCGACGCCAACCCGGCCCAGAAGGCCGAGCTGCAGCGCAAATTCGAGCAACCTGTGCAGCAGCGGCGAGCCGAGTTGCAACGGGCCATCGACGAGAACCCCGACGCCGTGCGCGAGGCGGAGAGCGACCCGCGCACCGCGCAGCTGCGCGACACCATCCGCATCGTCGCCGACTCCTGCCACAGCTACTGACCAACCGACAGCTACCAGCCGACCTGACGCCCCGGAGAGGCTGCCCAGCGCAAAATGGATGACGTGACGACATCTAGCCCGACGGTTCTGGTCGTAGACGACGACGAGGACGTGCTCGCGTCGGTCGAGCGCGGGCTGCGGCTGTCCGGTTTCCAAGTGCTGGTCGCCAGGGACGGGGCGCAGGCGCTGCGCACCGTGAGCGAACAGGCGCCCGATGCCGTCGTGCTGGACATGAACATGCCGGTGCTCGACGGCGCGGGCGTGGTCACCGCGTTGCGCGCGATGGGCAACGAGGTGCCGATCTGTGTGCTCAGCGCTCGCGCGTCGGTGGACGACCGCATCTCCGGCTTGGAGTCCGGCGCGGACGATTACCTGGTCAAGCCGTTCGTGCTCAAGGAGCTGGTGGCGCGGATCAGGGCGCTGCTGCGCCGGCGGTCCGACACACCTGCCCCGGCCACCCCCGGCGCGATCACCGTCGGACCGCTGGAGGTGGATGTCGCCGGCTACCGCGCGCTGCTGCACGGCCGCGAGATCGAGCTCACCAAGCGGGAATTCGAGCTGTTGTCCACGCTGGCCAGGAACGTCGGCGTGGTGCTGAGCAGGGAACGCCTACTGGAACTGGTGTGGGGCTACGACTTCGCCGCCGATACCAATGTGGTGGACGTCTTCGTCGGCTACCTGCGCCGCAAGCTGGAGGTGAGCAACACACCCAGGTTGCTGCACACGATCCGCGGCGTCGGGTTCGTGCTGCGAGCGCCGAAATGAGCGCGGACCCCGACGCGCCCGCGGCGGACGCCTCCACCGCATCGCCGAAAACCCCTCGGCGGCGGTCGTTCTCACTGCGTACCCGGGTCGCGGGCGCCGCGGCCGCAGGCGCGATCGTCATCGTGACCCTGATCAGCCTGATCAGCATCCGCGCCATCGAGCGCAACAACGTGCAGCAGTCCGACCAGCAACTCGCCATCGCGGCGCGCATCGTGCTGATCGAGCCGCAGATCGCGGTCCGGTTCATCAGCCTGACCGGGCTGAACACCGACATGGCGGTGACCGTCCGGGACAACGGCAACATCGTCGCCAGTACGACCACCGAACTGCCCGCGCTGCCGACCGGTTCGCGCACCGTCACGGTGGGCGGCACTCCGTACCGGATTCTCACCACGACGGAGAATCAGCCCGCGGGACGGGTGGTTTCGCTAGGCATCCCCGCCGCTGGAGCGGCCGAGGCCACCGCGGAGCAGCAGCGATGGGTGCTCGGCGGCGCCCTGCTGTCCATCGCCGCCGCCGCGGGGCTCGGCTGGCTGCTCGCGGGGGCCGCGGTGCGCCCGATCGTCCGGCTCACCCGGCAGGTCGGCGCGCGCAGCGCGTTCCCCGATCCGCGCCACCCGCAGCCACCGGTGGAGGGGGCCGGCGTGCACGAGTCGGAGAAGCTGGCCGACGCGGTCAACACCATGCTGCACCGGGTGGATCAGGCGCAGGCCGAGACCGCCGCCGCGCTGGAGACCGCGCGCGACTTCGCCGCCGTGTCCGCCCATGAGCTGCGCACCCCGCTCACCGCGATGCGCACCGACCTGGAAGTACTGCGCACCCTCGATCTCGACGAGGCGCAGCGCGCGGAGATCCTCGACGACCTGCAACGCAGCCAGGGCCGGGTGGAGACGACACTCGCGGCGCTGGAGCGGCTGGCCACCGGTGACCTGACCAACGAGCGTGACCACGTTGCCACCGACGTCGGCGACCTGTGCGACCAGGCCGCGCACGACGCCATGCGGCATTTCCCCGGCCTCACCGTGCGGATCGACTCCGACGCCGAACTGGTGACCCGTGGTCTCCCCGCCGGGCTGCGCTTGGCGGTGGACAACGCGCTGGCCAACTCGGTCAAGCACGGTGGAGCCACCGAGGCCTTGGTCTCCGCGCACCGAGCGCCGAACGGCCACATCGTGATCAGTGTCGACGACAACGGCCGCGGCATCCCGCCGCACGAGCGCCAAGCCGTCTTCGACCGCTTCTTCCGCGGCAGCGAGGCCAGCAAAGGCGGCTCCGGCCTCGGCCTCGCCCTGGTCGCCCAGCAGGCCCAGTTACATGGCGGCCGGGCCTATTTCGACGAGGGCACCCTCGGTGGCATCCGCCTGGTCCTCGACCTTCCCAGCAGTGTTTGATTTGCAGCGCCTGCGGCGCTGCAATCCCCTTAGTCAACTCTCAGAGAAACGCCATGGGCCCGACCATAACTCGTGTTTAAGGTCTGCGAGCGTGATCGGAAAACGCGCCCGCTGGGCACTTCTCGCCGTTGCTCTCCTCGCCGCTGGCGGGTTGGGCGCCGGAATCGTCACGTATACCGGGTCCGATCGGGCCCCGCGGACGATCGCCCTGGTCAACGCCGATACCGGGCCGACCGGTGCGCGCGTCGTCAAGGCGTTGCAGGAGGCCGGTGGCTACGAGTGGACCACTGCCGCGCCGGGCGAGGCGAGCACCCGCGACTACGCCGCGGTCATCACCCTGCCCACCGACCTCACCGAGTCGATCGGCACCCTCGCCGGAACACAGCCC
The DNA here is from genome assembly GCF_001612745.1 of Nocardia amamiensis NBRC 102102. GTDB lineage: Bacteria > Actinomycetota > Actinomycetes > Mycobacteriales > Mycobacteriaceae > Nocardia > Nocardia amamiensis. Next base: position 7,586 of record NZ_BDBA01000240.1, read on the forward strand.
AAGCGGGCCAAGGTCACCGTGGACACACATCACGACGCCGACGCCGACCTGGTGAACGGCGCGGTGACCGAGGTGACGCGGCGGATCGGCGCGGTCGGGGTGGACGCCGCGCTCACCGCCGTCGCACAGGCCCGGTCGCAGATGTCGCAGGTGCGGTTCACCGCCCAACTGCTGGGCGCGGGCGTCGACGCGGCCGCCGCAGGCGCAGGCCAGTTCAGTTCCGGCGCCGATCAGCTGCTCGGCTTCCTCGACTTCGCCCGCCAGGGCTCGGCACAACTCACTTCGGCGATCGCGCTGCTGAACTCGACCGTGGACGGCGCCGCCGCGCAAGCGAATCAACTCGCCGCGGCGCTGGATTCGACCGGCATCACGATCGCGCAGGTGGAACAGACGGCGAATACGGTGAGCGGCGGACTAGACCAAGTTCTGCCGCTGCTGCGCGCATTGCCCTTCGCGAACGATCCCGCGCTGGCCGACATCATCGGAAAACTCGAAGCGCTGCGTGGCGTGTCCAGCCAGGCGGGCGCCCAGCTCACCGGCCTCGGCTCGCTGGTCGGCGACGCGGTCGACCCGGACACCGATCTTGGCACCCTGCTCCGCACCGTCGTCGACCGCCTGACCAGCGCGAGCGCCCAACTGTCGGAGGGCGCGAAGCTGGCCGAGGGCCTGCCGCAACTCGCCGAGCAGGGCGGGACCCAACTGGTCAGCGCCATCGGCCAGCTCACCGGTGGCGTCACCCAGCTGCGGAACATCGTGGACAACCTGAGCACCCAGACCGACAAGGCCGTCGCCGCCCTGCCACAAGGCACCGGCGCCCAGCAATCCGCTCTGGCGCTGGCCCTCACCGACCCGGTCGAAATCGTCCGGGAGTGAGGGAGTACGACAATGGCTCGCGCTTCGCAGTGCGAAGCACGAGCCATGTCCGAGTCGAACGCGCGTGCGCGGGGCCACCTTCGCGGCCGCGCACCCGATCAGTTGGCGCTGAGCAGATCGATCACGAAGACCAGCGTCTTGCCCGACAGCTTGTGGCCTGCACCGGCCGGGCCGTAGGCCAGCTCCGGCGGGATGGTCAGCTGACGGCGGCCGCCGACCTTCATGCCGGGGATTCCGTCCTGCCAGCCCTGGATCAGGCCGCGCAGCGGGAAGGTGATGGACTCGCCCCGGTTCCAGGACGAGTCGAACTCCTCACCGGATTCGAATTCGACTCCCACGTAGTGCACCTCGACGGTGCCACCGGGCACGGCTTCTTTGCCGTCGCCTTCGATGATGTCCTTGACCACCAGCTCGGTGGGCGCGGGCCCTTCTTGGAACTCGATCTCCGGTTTGGTCATTCGGTATCCCCTTCGATGGGTAGTGGTCGGTATTCGGTCAGCGGTTGGTGATCTCGCGGTAATCGCGGGCGCCGTAGCCGGTGTAGATCTGCCGGGGACGGCCGATCTTCAAAGGCTCGCTGTGCATTTCGCGCCAGTGCGCGATCCAGCCGGGGAGCCGGCCCATCGCGAACAGCACGGTGAACATGCGGGTCGGGAAGCCCATCGCCTTGTAGATGACGCCGGTGTAGAAGTCGACGTTCGGGTACAGGCGCCGCTGGATGAAGTAGTCGTCGGTGAGCGCGGCCTCTTCCAGGGCCTGAGCGATCTCGAACAGTTCGTCGGCGCCGCCCAGTTTGCTGAGGATGGCGTCGGCGTGCTTCTTGGCGATCGATGCGCGCGGGTCGTAGTTGCGGTAGACGCGGTGTCCGAAGCCCATGAGCTTCACCCCGTCTTCCTTGTCCTTGACCTTGCGGATGAACTCCTTGACGTTGCCGCCGCTGGCCTTGATGCCGTCGAGCATCTCCAGCACCGCCTGGTTGGCGCCGCCGTGCAGCGGGCCCCACAGCGCGTTGATGCCGCCGGACACCGAGGTGAACAGGTTGGCGTCGGACGAGCCGACCAGGCGCACGGTCGAGGTGGAGCAGTTCTGCTCGTGGTCGGCGTGCAGGATGAGCAGCATGTCCAGGGCGGCGGCGACCTCGGGGTCGACCTCGTAGGGCTCGGCCGGGAAGCCGAAGGTCATCCGCAGGAAGTTCTCCACCAGGCTCAGCGAGTTGTCCGGGTAGAGGAAGGGCTGGCCGACCGACTTCTTGTACGAGTAGGCCGCGATGGTGGGCAGCTTGGCCAGTAATCGGATGGTGGACAGCTCGACCTGTTCGGGGTCGCGCGGGTCCAGCGAGTCCTGGTAGTAGGCCGACAGCGCGTTCACCGCCGAGGACAGCACCGGCATCGGGTGCGCGTTGCGCGGGAAGCCGTCGAAGAACCGCTTCAGGTCCTCGTGCAGCAGGGTGTGCCTGCGGATGCGGTTGGTGAAGTCGTCGAGCTGGGCCTGGGTGGGCAGCTCGCCGTAGATCAGCAGGTAGCTGACCTCGATGAAGGTGGACGCCGACGCGAGCTGGTCGATCGGGTAGCCGCGGTAGCGCAGGATGCCCGCCTCACCGTCGATGTAGGTGATCGCCGACTTGGTCGGGGCGGTGTTCATGAAGCCCGGGTCGTAGGTCACATACCCGGTGCTGGCCAGCAGCTTCCCCAGCTCGATCCCGTCGTTGCCCTCGGCGGCCTTGGCGACCGTCATCGGGAACTCCCCGCCGGGATAGGAAAGGACCGGCTTGGCGTCGTCGTCGACGTTGATGATGTTCTCAGCGGGCACGGAAGGATCCCTCTCAGGCTAGAACCACAGGCACCGGCGCGGGTCGGCGCACGCTGCGCTTGCCTCAACGCTAGCCGTTCACCGACGCGGACAATACCGGAGGGTAGTCCTGCGGCGGCTCACAAACACATCGCGGCGCGGTGAGGTTTCGCAACCACGCCGATATGCGGTCGCCCGGCGTTAGCGGTGCACTTCAGACAGCTATTTCAGCAGTAGGGCGACGGACACGGTAACGCGTGAAGGTCGGAAACGCGATCGCCGCGATCCCGACGCCGACCACCACGAGTACGCCTCCTCCGGCCGCGGCCACAGCAGTACCCAGGCTCGCCGCCGCGAAACCGTGGGCAACATCACCGATGCGCGGGCCGCCCGCGACAACCACGGTGAACACGCCTTGCAGCCGCCCGCGCAAGTCGTCGGTGGCGACGGTCTGCAGCATGGTGACCCGCAACGCGGCCGAGACCATGTCCACCGCACCGCCGAAGGCCGAGCAGGCCAGCGCGATCCACAACCCCACGCCGAGGCCGAGCCCGTGCCCGGTGAACCCGACGGCGACACCGAATCCCACCATGGCCAGGCCCCACAGCGCGATGCAGACCAGCACGGCCAGGCCCTGGCGGCGGATGCGCGGAATCCAGCCGGAGAATACGCCGCCGAGCACGGCGCCCGCCGACATCGAGGCGAACAGCAAACCGAGTGCAACGCCGCCGGTGGACGGGTCGCCGAAGGTTTCGTGCGCGATCTGCGGGAAGAGCGCCCGCGGCATGCCGAACACCATGGCGATCACGTCCACCGCGAACGACGCGAGCAGCACCCGCTGGGTCGCGAGGTATCCGAAACCCTCCAGCACCGTGCGGAACCCGGCGCGGCGCACGGTTCCGGTCGGCGGCAGGGCGGGCAGCCGCCAGACCGCCCAGAGCGTGGCCAGCAGCGCGACGGCGTCGATCAAATAGAGCGTGGCCAGACCGACGACCGGGATGAGCACGCCCGCCAGTACCGGCCCGGCGATCGCGCCGAACTGCATCACCGTCATGTTCAGCGAATTCGCCGCGGCCAGTTGGCCTTCCGGCAGCAGGCGGGGAATGGCCGCGCTGCGGGTCGGCTGGTTCACCGCGAAGAACGCTTGTTGCACCGCGAGCAGGCCGAGCACGATCCACACGTTGTCCACCCCGGCGGCCGATTGCAGCCAGAAGGCGAGCGCGGTGAGCCCGGTGCCGGAATTGGTGATCAGCAAGAGTTTGCGCCGGTCCAGCACGTCGGCGAGCGCGCCGCCCCACAAGCCGAACACGATCAGCGGCACCAGGCCGAACAACCCGGCCAAACCGACATAGCCGGAGCTGCCGGTGATCTGGAAGACCTGCTGCGGCACCGCGACGATGGACAGCTGCGCACCGATCATGGTGACGATGCCCGAGCCCCACAAGCGTCGGAAATCCGGGTGGCGCAACGGGGTCGTGTCGGCGAGCAGTTTCACCGGCCGCAGCGTATCCAGTCCACTTGCCGGGTTCGACGCGAGAATTCTCACGCGTGGGGTGGGAATACCTCAGGGCTGCAAGCGTTCCACCGTGGACGTGCCGTCCGCGATACGCACCCGGATCCGGTTGTGCAGCCGGCCGCGGCGTCCCTGCCAGAACTCGACCTCGACAGGGCGGAGCAGGAATCCACCCCAGTGCGGCGGCACCGGGATCTCGTCGACGTCGGCGAATCGCGTGGTCGCCTCGGCCAGCGTGCGGTCCAGTTCGGCCCGCGAGCCGATCGGCTTGGACTGGCGGGACGCCCAGGCGCCCAGCTGCGAGTCCCGCGGCCGGGAACGCCAGTAGGCCGCCGTGGTCTCGGCGGGCACCCGCTCCACTGCGCCGCGCAGGTGCACTTGCCGACCCAGGGCGGGCCAGACGAACGTGACCGCGGCGTACGGTACGGCGGCCAGCTGGGCGCCCTTGTCCGAGTCGTAGTTCGTGTAGAAGATCACACCTTCCGGCGAGAGCCCTTTACACAGCACCGTTCGCGCTACCGGCCGGGGTGTGCTGTCCACGACCGAGACCGTGGCCAGCACCATGGCGTTGGGTTCGGCGATACCGACCGCGGTGGCCTGTTCGATCCAGTGCCGCAGCAGCGGCTCCCAGCCGCCGGCCAGCCAGGTCTCGTCCAGGTCGACGTCCTCGTTGCCGCCGTGCGGCAGCCCGCCGTAGTCCACCCGCATGGCGGCGAGATCGGTGGCAGGCAGCACATCCGCCGTTTCGTTGCCGGGAGGTGAATTGTCCAGGTCACGCATGGGCCAGACGTTACTCCGGGGTAGCGAGGGTCTAAGGTTTTGATGATCGGCATGTGCTCGTCAAATCCGACATCTTCTCAGCGGCGAGAACATGCGACCCAAGCGCAAGGAGAGTCGCAACATGACTACCAGCCCCGCGGTGTCCGGTGGGCATGCCACCGTACCCAGCGATTTCGTCAGTGGCCTGGAGGGCGTGGTTGCTTTCACCACCGACATCGCCGAACCGGACAAGGACGGCGGCGCGCTGCGCTACCGCGGCGTCGACATCGAGGACCTGGTGGCCAGCCAGGTGACCTTCGGTGACGTGTGGGCCCTGCTGGTAGACGGATCCTTCGGCCGGGGCCTACCGCCTGCCGAACCATTCCCACTGCCGGTACACACCGGTGACGTGCGCGTCGACGTGCAGGCGGGCTTGGCCATGCTCGCGCCGATCTGGGGCTACCAGCCGCTGCTGGACATCGATGACGAGACCGCGCGGGAGAACCTGGCCCGCGCCTCGGTGATGGCGCTGTCCTACGTCGCGCAGTCCGCGCGCGGCATCTACCAGCCCGCCGTCCCGCAGAAGAAGATCGACGAGTGCACCACGGTCACCGCGCGTTTCATGACCCGCTGGAAGGGTGACCCCGACCCGCGCCACACCGAAGCCATCGACGCCTACTGGGTCTCCGCCGCCGAGCACGGCATGAACGCCTCCACCTTCACCGCCCGGGTGATCGCCTCGACCGGCGCCGACGTGGCGGCCTCGCTGTCCGGCGCGATCGGCGCCATGTCCGGCCCGCTGCACGGCGGCGCGCCCGCGCGCGTGCTCCCGATGATCGAAGAGGTCGAGCGGACCGGCGACGCACGCGCTCTGGTGAAGGGCATCCTGGACCGCAAAGAGAAGCTGATGGGCTTCGGCCACCGGGTGTACCGGGCCGAGGATCCGCGCGCCCGGGTGCTGCGCGCCACCGCGAAGCGCCTGGCCGCCCCGCGCTACGAAGTCGCCGCCGCGCTGGAGCAGGCCGCGCTCGCCGAGCTGCGCGAGCGCCGTCCCGACCGCGCCATCGAGACCAACGTCGAGTTCTGGGCCGCGGTGATCCTGGACTTCGCCGAGGTGCCCGCGCACATGATGCCGGCCATGTTCACCTGTGGCCGCACCGCGGGCTGGTGCGCGCACATCCTGGAGCAGAAGCAGCTGGGCAAGCTGGTCCGCCCGGCGGCCATCTACACCGGGCCCGGTCCCCGCAAGCCCGAGGACGTCGAGGGCTGGGCGTCGATCGCCCACACCTAGTCGGAGCACGATGCCACGCGAGCCGGACAGGTCAGCGGAAGACGTTGTCCCGCTGTCAATGTCCGGCTCGCGTGGCATCGCAGGGCTTGGTCCACCCATAGGCCGCACTCGGAAACCGCGTGGGCATGATGGCGGCGCCAGCGAAGATCCGCGCATGGGTTTCCGTTCGTGCACCGGTAGGCGCTCGAATGATGCTTCACTCCTCGAGCGAGGCGGCCCAATCAACAGCCACGGTTTCGCCGCGGTCGACCTCGAAGAAGGCGACCTCCAGGTGCTGGCCGAGGTCGACCAAGCCGATGGCGTGCAGCGGCACCGGCTGGACCAGGCGGACCCGCCACGGCTGGGCCTCGTCCCAGGCGCGTAGCTCGAGGTCGAGCCGCAGCACAGGGTCGTCGCGGCCGGAGTAGTCGGCCGCGACCGGCGCGGCGGCGAGCACGGTGGCGTCGGCCCGGCGGCCGTCGGCGAGGATCTTCGCGATGCTCGCCCGCCCCGTCTCCTCGATGTCGGGCACATACAGCACCAAGCGGTCGCGGTCGCCCGGGTCCACCCGGCAGCACACGACGTCGCCGGGCTGCATCCACTCCAGGTCGGCCTGCGTCACCCGTTGCCGGACCCGGGTCTCGTAGGGGAACTCCCCGTCCAGCTGGACCCGGACCCAGAACACATGACCGGGTTCGGTGCGCCGCGGACGCGCGCCGAGAACGGTCGCCGACCCGGGATCCCCGCGAATCAGCAACTCCCGCCGCGTGGAATCCGAGACCGTCGCGCCGCGCAGCCGGATATTCCGCACCCGCTCGCGCAGTCGCCACCCCGAGTTAGCCGACGGCATGCCCATGGGCGCCTACGTTAGCCGGAGCGTGGGCGACGTCACAGCGACACCACCGACTACCCTGTTCGCCATGACCTCTGCGTTTCCGACCATTCCCGACGATCTCAAGCCCGCCGACGGACGGTTCGGCTGCGGCCCCTCCAAGGTGCGCCCGGAGCAACTGCAGACTCTGGTGAACGTCGGCGCCTCGGTGTTCGGAACCTCGCATCGGCAGAAGCCGGTCAAGGACGTGGTCGCGCGGGTGCGCTCGGGCCTGCGCGACCTGTTCGGCCTTCCGGACGGCTACGAGGTGGTGCTCGGCAACGGCGGCACCACCGCGTTCTGGGACGCCGCGGCGTTCGGCCTGGTGCGGGAGCGCTCGCTGCATCTGACCAACGGTGAGTTCAGCTCCAAGTTCGCCGCCGTGACCAAGGGCAACCCGTTCATCGGCGACCCGATCGTGGTCTCGGCCGAGCCGGGCAGCGCGCCGGAGCCGGTGTCGGACCCGTCGGCGGACCTGATCGGCTGGGCGCACAACGAGACCTCTACGGGTGTCTCCATCCCGGTGCAGCGCCCGGCTGGTTCGGAGCACGCCTTGATCGCCATCGACGCCACCTCCGGCGCGGGCGGTCTGCCGGTGACCATCACCGACGCCGACGTCTACTACTTCGCACCGCAGAAGTGCTTCGCCTCCGACGGCGGCCTGTGGGTCGCGCTGATGAGCCCGGCCGCACTGGCCCGAGTGGAAGAGATCAAGGCGTCGGGCCGCTGGACGCCCGACTTCCTGTCGCTGCCGATCGCGATCGACAACAGCACCAAGGACCAGACCTACAACACCCCGGCTCTGGGCACCCTGCTGCTGTTCGCCGATCAGATCGAGTGGCTGGGCGCCAACGGCGGCTTGGACTGGGCGGTCAAGCGCACGCTGGACTCCTCGTCGCGGCTGTACTCCTGGGCCGAGTCCAGCGAGTACGCCACCCCGTACGTCGCGGACCCGGCGCACCGCTCGCAGGTGGTCGGCACCATCGACTTCGCCGACTCGGTCGACGCGGCCGCCGTGGCGAAGGTGCTGCGCGCCAACGGCATCGTGGACACCGAGCCCTACCGCAAGCTGGGCCGCAACCAGCTGCGCATCGGCATGTTCCCGGCGATCGATCCGGACGACATCAGCCAGCTGACCCGCTCCATCGACTGGGTCGTGCAGAATCTCGGCTGACCGCCGCGCATTTCGGCCACACGGCCGCAACACGCCCGGGATCGACACGCCGAAAAATTAGGCGCGGGAGGGCGAATAGAGCAGATTAGCGGGGCACGGGAGTCGCACTGGCGATTTCCGTGCCGCGTGTCCTGCCCCACGAATCTCAGATGTGCACTACTGTTTCGAAAAGTGGGCGGTGTCGCGAGTCGACGCGATAAGGAGGTAACGGTGCGTGAACTTCGAGTGATCGGGGTGACGCCCGACTCCACGCACATCGTGTGTATCGACACCGAGTCCGGTCAGAAGTTCCGGCTTCCCGCCGACGACAAACTGCGAGCCGCCGCGCGCGGAGACCTTGCCCGATTCGGCCAGATTGAGATCGAAATGGAAGCAACTATGCGTCCCCGCGATATCCAGGCCCGTATTCGCGCAGGGGCCTCCGTAGAACAGGTCACCGAAGAATCCGGAATGCCGGCCAGCCGCGTCGAGCGGTTCGCCTATCCGGTTCTGCTCGAGCGGGCCCGTGCCGCCGAACTCGCCCAGAAGGCGCACCCCGTGCGTCCGGACGGCCCCGCCGTGGAAACGCTCATCGATGTGGTCACCGCCGCTTTCACCGCGCGCGGGCACAACATCGAGGGCGCCGAGTGGGACGCCTGGAAAGACGAGAAGGGGTACTGGGTCGCCCAATTGCAGTGGCAGAACGGGCGTTCCGAGATCGCCGCGCACTGGCGTTATCAGCCGGACGCGCACGGCGGCTCGGTGTCCCCGCTCGACGATCCTGCCTCCGATCTGATCGATCCGGATTTCGGCCGCGCGCTGCGCGGGCTGGCGACGATCCTGCCCGCCGAGCCGGAACC
>NZ_BDBA01000241.1 GCF_001612745.1 Nocardia amamiensis NBRC 102102
GGCGGTGTTGTCGCGGTTGTCGGTGGTTGCGCTGGTCATCAGTGCACCACCGCCTTTTCGGCGCCGACACCGGTGAGCGAGCGGACCTCCATCTCTGCCGCCTTGGCAGGGTCCTCGGACTTGCCGCCGAGGAAGGTGCCGACAATGCCGAGCACGAAGGCCAATGGGATGGACACGATGCCCGGGTTGGACAGTGGGAACCAGTCGAAATCCGATCCCGGCAGCATGGCGGACTTGCTGCCCGAGACCGCGGGGGAGAACACGATCAGCACGATCGTCGAAATCAGCCCGCCGTACATGCTCCAGAGCGCGCCGGTGGTGTTGAACCGCCGCCAGAACAGCGAATACAGGATGGTCGGCAGATTCGCCGAGGCGGCGACCGCGAACGCCAGCGCGACCAGGAAGGCAACGTTCTGTCCGTTGGCCAGGATGCCCAGCGCGATGGCCAGCACGCCGATCACCACCGCCGTGATCCGGGAGACCCGAACCTGTTCGCGCTCACCGGCTTTGCCGCCCTTGATGACGTTGGCGTAGATGTCGTGCGCGAACGAGGCCGATGCGGTGATGGTCAGGCCGGCGACCACCGCGAGGATGGTGGCGAAGGCGACCGCGGAGATGATGCCGAGCAGCACCACGCCGCCGAGTTCGAAGGCCAGCAGCGGCGCCGCCGAATTCTGCCCGCCCGCGGCGGCCAGGATGCGGTCCGGCCCGACGATCGCGGCCGCGCCATAGCCGAGCACCAGCGTGAACAGGTAGAACGCGCCGATCAGGCCGATCGCCCAGACCACCGAGCGCCGCGCCTCTTTGGCGGTGGGCACGGTGTAGAAGCGCATCAGCACATGCGGCAGACCCGCGGTGCCGAGCACCAGGGCCAGCCCCAGGGACAGGAAGTTCAGCTTCGAGGTCTCGCTGCCGCCGTACTGCGCTCCCGGCGCGAGCACGTCGCGCGCGGCGACGGCCTTGCTCGCCGAATCGGAGACCGCGTTCTGCGCGGAGCCGAGGATGTCGGAGAAGTCGAATCCGAACTCGGCGAACACCATGACGGTCATCAGCGCCGCGCCCGCGATCAGCAGCACCGCTTTGATGATCTGCACCCACGTGGTGCCCTTCATGCCGCCGACCAGCACGTACACGATCATCAGCACGCCGACCACGGCGATCACCACCGACTGCCCGGTCTTGTCGGAGATGTCCAGCAGCAGCGCGACGAGCCCGCCCGCGCCCGCCATCTGCGCGAGCAGATAGAACAGCGACACCGTCAGCGTGGACAGCGCGGCCGCGGTGCGCACCGGTCCTTCCTTCAGCCGGAAGCTCAGCACGTCGGCCATGGTGAATTTGCCGGTGTTGCGCAGCATCTCGGCGACGAGCAGCAGCGCGACCAGCCAGGCGACCAGGAATCCGATGGAGTAGAGGAATCCGTCGTAGCCGTAGACCGCGATGGCGCCCGCGATGCCGAGAAAGCTCGCTGCCGAGAGGTAGTCGCCCGCGATGGCGATGCCGTTCTGCGGGCCGGAGAAACCGCGCCCGCCGGTGAAGTAGTCGGCGGCGCTGGCGTTGCTGCGGCTGGCCCGGACCACCACGACCATCGTGATCGCGACGAAGACGCCGAAGATGGCGATATTGGCGATCGGGTTGCCCACCGTCGCGGCGGCGGCGTAGGTGTTCACGCTCGGTCTCCCTCGAGGTAGTCGCGGATGGCCGCCGCGCGCGGGTCCAGTTCCCGGTTGGCGAACCGGACGTACAGGGCGGTGATGGCGAAGGTGGAGACGAATTGGCCCAGGCCGAACAGCAATCCGACGTTGACGTTGCCGAATACCGGGCGGCTCATGAAGTCGTGCGCGTAGGCGCCGAGCAGCACGTAACCGAGGTACCAGAGCAGGAACAGCGCGGTCATGGGAAAGACGAAGCGCCGCAGGCGGTTTCGTAGTTCCTGAAATTGCGGACTCGCCTGGACTTCGGCGAATTCCGCTGCGCTCGGCGCTCGCCTCGGTGCGAGCTTGTCGAGATCGGGACGGGTCATGATGGTCCTACCAAGTGACGTGGCTTACTTCCCGAGGACGGTAAACCGGGCCTGCGGACCGGCTGTAGGCTGTGGCGTGAGTCACTCTGTGAAGGTGGCCGAATATGCGGTGAGCGGTCGGTGCGGCGCGACGAACGGTCGCACCACGCAACCCTTCCCGCGCGACGCCGGGTAGGTGCGCGTGGCAAGGCGGGTCAGTCGGAGCGCAGGCTGCGCTCGCGATCCGCGCCCATCCCCAAGCGTTCCGGCGCGTGCATCCGGACGAAGATCCGGCCGACCGCTCTGCCGCCGAGCCCACGGGTGAACGCGCTGACCAGCACCATGCTGGCGAACGCCAACGGCACGCTGATCGCCGCGGGATAGCTCAGCAGCGCGGCAGGCCAGCCGTCGGCCACCTCGCCGGAGAACCCTCCGGTGACCGAGACGACCGTCGCCCCGCCGGCCGTGAGACCACCCGCCACCAATCCCGCCGCCGCACCCGCCGCGGTCAGCCCGCGCCACCAGATCCCCAGCACCAGCAGCGGACACAAGGTGGAGGCGGCCACCGCGAACGCCAACCCCACGGTGCGGGACAGATCCAGCGACGCGACGGTCAGCGACAGCGCCAGTGGCACCGCGCCCGCGGCCAGCGCCGCGGTGCGGAAATCGCGGATCCGGCCGCGCATCATGTCGGTGCTGAGCACGCCCGCGATGCTCACCAGCAGGCCCGACGAGGTGGACAGAAACGCGGCGATCGCGCCCGCCGCGGCCAGCGCCGCGAGCAACTGACCCGGCAGTCCGGCGACCACCGCCGCGGGCAGCAGCACGACCGCGGCATCGGAGGTGCCCGTGATCAGCAGCTGCGGCACGTACAGGCGCGCGAAGACGCCCAGCAGCACCGGGAACAGGTAGAACACTCCGACCAGGCCGATCACCGCCAGCGCCGTCGCCCTGGCGGCCCGCCCGTCCGGGTTGGTGTAGAAGCGCACCAGCACATGCGGCAGCCCCATGGTGCCGAGAAAGGTCGCGAGGATCAGCGAGTAGACCTGATAGGTCGGATGCGGCCCGCCCAGCCCGCCGCCCGGCGCCAGCCAGCCCGTCCCGTCCGCTGGCGCGCCCGCGACAACCGGCACCGCGGAGCCTGCCTCCAGCACCAGCTGGGTGCCCGCGGCCAGCTCGTGGGTGCCCGGTGTCAGCGGCACCGAGCCGTCGACCACGCGGTCGTCGAGAGTGCCGGTGATCGAAACCTGCTGTGCGGCGGCGACCCGCACCAGCACGTCGGTGCTCACCTCGACCGTGGTGCGTTCGGACACCACCGGCGGGGCCGGGGCGCCGAGTTCGCGTTCGTCGGCGAGGAAGTGCCCGAGCAGAACCAGCGCCGGGATCGCCACGGCGGTCAGCTTCAACCAGTACTGGAACGCCTGGACCAGGGTGATCGAGCGCATCCCGCCGCCGACCACGTTGGCGATCACGATCGCGCCTACCGCCACCGCGCCCACCCAGTCCGGCACGCCGAGCAGCAGGTGCAGCGTCAGCCCCGCTCCCTGGAACTGCGGGATCAGATACACCGCGCAGATGAGTACCACAACGGTGGCCGCCAGCCTGCGCAAACGCGGCGAGCCCAGCCGGAATTCGGCGAAGTCGGGCACCGTGTACGCGCCGGACCGGCGCAGGGGGGCGGCGACGAACAACAGCAGCGCAAGATATCCCGCGGTGAAGCCCACCGGATACCACAGCGCGTCCGCCCCGTACTTGGCGATCAGTCCGGCGACGCCGAGAAACGAAGCGGCCGAAAGATACTCGCCGGAAATGGCGGCGGCGTTCCAGCGTGGTCCGACGCTGCGCGAGGCGACCAGGAAGTCGGAGGTGGTGCGTGCGAGGCGCACGCCATACGCGCCGATCGCCACCGTAGCCAGCGCCGCGAGAACCAGCGCGGCCACGGTCAGCGCGGAGCCCGCGATCACGGCGCACCCGAGAGTGAACGGAAGGGTCCAGCACATGCCGAAACTCCTCCGGCAGTGTGCGCCTCACCCGTACCGCCGCGACGGCCGTGCTGCTCGTCCCCATGAGCGAGACCGGCGTGTGCCGAACTTCCAACCGGTGCTCGGGCAGCATTGCTCTGGTAGTCGGTGGCCCGCGCCGGGAGAGAGTGGCTGGCGTGTGCCGGAGTTTCTGCGGGTGCTCCGGCAGCATGGCCGCGGTGGCTGGTGGCCCGTCTTGCGCGGCTTGTTCGGGTCGAGCGCATTGTCAATCCTCGGCCAGTTCGAGGAAATCCTGTTCGTTGCGCTCGGCCAGCCGCACATAGATTCGGCCGATCACGAACAGCAGCGGGTACACCGCGCCGCCGAGCAGCAGCCACGGCAGCCGAATCCCCAGCACCTCCATCGATCCGATCGGCCCGGTCCGGAAAAGCATGGGCAGCGCGCACAGTCCGGCGATCGCCACCAGGCCCAATCTCAGCGCGAGCCCGAGTTGTGCGCGGATCAGGCCGCCGATGAGCGCCTCGCCGAATTCGGTCTGCTCGGCGACTTCCACCCGGGTGCGCACCCGCCGGGCTCCGCGCCGCTGCGAGAGCACGACGCGCTGGCGCACCGGACGCTGCGGCCCGGTCATGAGGTGCCCCGGTGCCGGTGGCGGTGCACCAACCGCTGTTTCAGCTCGCGCACTTGCCTGCGGCTGACCGGTAGTTCGACAGCCTGCGCCGCGCCCTCGGCGCGCAGGCACACCACGGTGCCGGTGCCCACCGTCCGCAGCCCGGTGACCAGCCGCAGCGCGACCAGATACGACCGGTGCACCCGCAGGAAGCCGGCGTCCTGCCAGCGGGATTCCAACGCCGACAACGGAATCCGCACCAGATGTGATCCGCCGCTGGTGTGCAGCCGGGCATAGTCCCCGTCGGCCTCCACCCAGCTGACGCTCGTGCGCGGCACCAGCGTGGTCACCCCGCCCAGCTCCACGGGGATGACCTCGCTCGGGTCGGTACGCGGATCGGCGGCGGGCTGGTGTGGCGCGCTGCGGGCCGCGGCGATCCGCCGCACCGCCTCGGCGAGACGCGCTTCGCGCAGCGGCTTGAGCAGATAGTCCACCGCGCCCAGGTCGAATGCCGAGATCGCGCGGTCGTCGTGTGCCGTCACGAAGACCACCGCGGGCGGGCTGGCGAACTCCGAGAGGATTCCGGCCAGCTCCATCCCGTCCAGTCCCGGCATGTTGATATCCAGGAACACCGCGTCGACCGGATGCGCCCGCAGCATCCGCAGCGCGCTGGTGGCGTCGCCCGCGGCGTGGATCTCGCCGATCTCGGCCCGCGCGCGCAGCAGGTACACCAGCTCGTCCAGAGCGGGTTTCTCATCGTCCACGGCGAGCACGCGCAGCGCCGACTTGCTGGTAACGCGGGTCACAACCGCTCCATCGTAAGGGGCCGCTGGTCTGCTCAGGCCCGGATGCCCGCGCGGAACTTGGGGACGCGCAAGCTGACCTTCGTGCCCGCGCCGGGCGCGGTCTCCACGACCAAGCCGTAGTCGTCGCCGAAGGCCGCGCGCAGCCGGTCGTCGACGTTGGCCAGTCCGATATGGGCCGACTCGCCGGAGCCCGCTCCGGTGCCGACCGCATCGAGCTCGCCGGAGCGCAACAGGTCCGGGTCCATGCCGACGCCGTCGTCCTCGACGCTGATCACGCAGTCGGTGCCCGCGTCGGTGGCGACGATGCTGACGGTGCCGCCGTCCGCGGTGCCCGTCAGACCGTGCCGGACCGCGTTCTCCACCAGCGGCTGCAGTGCCAGAAACGGCAGGACCACGCCGAGCACCTCGGGCGCGATGCGCAGCCGGACCTGCAACGCGTCGCCGAAACGCGCCCGCTCGAGTGCGAGGTAACGCTCGATGTTGCGCAGTTCATCGGCCAGCACCGTGAACTCGCCTGCGGCGCGGAAGGAATACCTGGTGAAGTCGGCGAACTCCAGGATGAGCTCGCGGGCGCGCGCCGGATCGGTGCGGACGAACGAGGCGATCGTGTTCAGCGCGTTGTAGATGAAATGCGGGCTGATCTGCGCTCGCAGCGCGCGCACTTCCGCGCGATCCAGCCGGGCTCGCGACGCGTCCAGCTCGGCCAATTCCAACTGACCGCAGGCGTAGCGCGCCACCTCCGCGACCGCCCCGAGCCGTCCGGGCACGGGCGGTCCGGTGCTCACCACGCCGAGTACCCCGGCCACCCCGGTGGATTCGATCAGCAGTGGCTGCGCGATCAGGGCGCGCCCGGCGTGCTCACCGCGCCCGGGTCCCGCGACGAGCACCGGGCGCTCGCTCGCGACGGCGCGCTCGGCCGCCTCGGCGAAGTATTCGGCCAGTTCGGCATGGGGCCCCTCCCAGACCAGCAGCGTTCCATCGGGATCGGCCAGCGCGAGCGATTCGGCGCCGGTGAGCGTGCGCAGGTGCGGCGCCGCCTCCCGCGCGGACCGCTCGGTCAGCCCCCGGCGCAGTGGTACCGCCGCCAGCGACGCGGTGTGCAGCGCGGAGTGCACCGCCCGCTCGGCGGGGGTGGTCACCACTCTGCGAGTGCGCGACCAGATCAGCAGCGCACCCGCGATCAGCGCCGCCGCGGCCACGACGGCGAGTGCGGTGGTCATGGCGGGCTTCGGCGCGGGCGGTCCATGGGCCGATTATGGCGTCGAGGAGCTCCGTGCGCGCTTCGGCGTCGGGCCGGACACCGAAACCCGCGCGCGGTCCGGCCACCTGCATGGGCATGTTCGGCCGCATTCCCACCTACCGGCGCGACCCGACACTCGCGGAAATCGGACGCTCACACGGCGAGTCGCCAGGACGCGCCGCTGGTCGTTTCCACCGACACGCCGGGCGCGGTCCGGATGCCAGCGCGCCGTGGAAAACCCGTCGGTGGGCACCCCTAGAATCGGTCCAGCCAACCCCCGTCGAGACCTTGGGAGGAAGGACCGTCTTGGCCGCCTCGTCCGGATCGTTCGTCCATCTGCACAACCACACCGAGTACTCCATGCTCGATGGCGCCGCCAAGATCTCTCCCTTGTTCACCGAGGCGAAACGGCTGGGGATGAACGCGGTCGGGATGACCGACCACGGCAACATGTATGGGGCGTCGGAGTTCTACAACTCCGCCAAGAAACACGACATCAAGCCGATCATCGGCATCGAGGCCTACATCGCGCCCGGCTCCCGGTTCGACACCAAGCGTGTGCAGTGGGGCGATCCGAGCCAGAAGGGCGACGACGTCTCCGGCTCGGGCGCCTACACGCACATGACCATGGTCGCCGAGAACGCCACCGGTCTGCGCAACCTGTTCAAGCTGTCGTCCTTGGCCTCCATCGAGGGCCAGCTCGGCAAGTGGGCGCGCATGGACGCGGAGATCATCGCCCAGTACGCCGAAGGCATCATCGCGACCACCGGCTGCCCCTCCGGTGAGGTGCAGACCCGGTTGCGCCTCGGCCACGACCGCGAGGCGCTGGAGGCGGCGGCCAAATGGCAGGAGATCTTCGGCAAGGACAATTTCTTCCTCGAGGTGATGGACCACGGGTTGTCCATCGAGCGCCGGGTCCGCGAGGGATTGCTGAACGTCGGTAAGCAGCTGGGCATTCCGCCGCTGGCCACGAACGACTGCCACTACGTCACGAAGGATCAGTCCGCCAACCACGAGGCGCTGCTGTGTGTGCAAACCGGCAAGACGCTGTCCGACCCCACCCGATTCAAGTTCGACGGTGACGGCTACTACCTGAAGTCCGCCGAGGAGATGCGCGCGCTCTGGGAAGCCGAGGTGCCCGGCGCGTGCGACAGCACGGTGCTGATCGGCGAGCGGGTCCAGTCCTACGACGACGTGTGGGCCTTCAAGGACCGCATGCCGATCTTCCCGGTGCCCGAGGGCGAGGACCAGGATTCCTGGCTGCGCAAGGAGGTCGAGCGCGGCCTGCGGCGCCGGTTCCCCGGCGGGGTGCCCGAGGAGTACTTCACCCGCGCCTACTACGAACTCGACGTCATCAAGCAGAAGGGGTTCCCGGCTTACTTCCTCGTGGTCGGCGACCTCGTGTCGCACGCGCGGGAGGTCGGCATCCGCGTCGGCCCCGGCCGTGGTTCGGCGGCCGGGTCGCTGGTGGCCTACGCGCTCGGCATCACCAACATCGATCCGCTGCCGCACGGCCTGCTGTTCGAGCGGTTCCTCAACCCGGAGCGCCCGTCCGCGCCCGATATCGATATCGACTTCGACGATCGCCGCCGCGGTGAGATGGTCCGCTACGCCACCGAGAAGTGGGGCAGCGACCGGGTCGCCCAGGTGATCACCTTCGGCACCATCAAGACCAAGGCCGCGATCAAGGACTCCGCCCGGGTCCAGTTCGGCCAGCCCGGTTTCGCCATCGCCGACCAGATCTCCAAGGCGCTCCCGCCGCCGATCATGGCCAAGGACATTCCGCTGTCGGGCATCATGGACCCCGACCACGAGCGGTACAAGGAGGCCGCCGAGGTCCGCGAGCTCATCGGCAGCAATCCCGATGTCGCCAAGATCTACGAGACCGCGCGCGGACTCGAGGGCCTGATCCGCAACGCGGGCGTGCACGCCTGCGCGGTGATCATGTCCTCCGAGCCGCTGATGGACGCCATCCCGGTGTGGCGGCGGCCCCAGGACGGCGCGATCATCACCGGCTGGGACTACCCGTCCTGCGAGGCCATCGGCCTGCTGAAAATGGACTTCCTCGGCCTGCGCAACCTCACCGTGATCGGTGACGCGCTGGACAACATCAAGGCCAACCGCGGCATCGACCTGGACATGGACAACCTGCCGCTGGACGATCCCGCGACCTACGAATTGCTTTCCCGCGGCGACACTCTCGGCGTCTTCCAGCTCGACGGCGGCCCCATGCGCGACCTGCTGCGCCGCATGCAGCCCACCGGCTTCAACGACATCGTGGCCGTGCTCGCGCTCTACCGTCCCGGCCCGATGGGCATGAACGCGCACAACGATTACGCCGACCGCAAGAACGGACGGCAGCCGATCACGCCGATCCATCCCGAGCTGGAGGAGCCGCTCAAAGAGATCCTCGCCGAGACCTACGGCCTGATCGTCTACCAAGAGCAGATCATGTTCATCGCGCAGAAGGTCGCCTCCTACTCGATGGGTAAGGCCGACGCGCTGCGCAAGGCGATGGGTAAGAAGAAACTCGAAGTCCTCGAGGCCGAGTACAAGGGCTTCCACGAGGGCATGACCGCGAACGGGTTCTCCGAGGGCGCGGTGAAGGCGCTGTGGGACACCATCCTTCCGTTCGCCGGTTACGCGTTCAACAAGTCGCATGCCGCCGGCTACGGCCTCGTCTCGTTCTGGACCGCCTACCTCAAGGCCAACTATCCGGCCGAGTACATGGCGGGCCTGCTCACCTCCGTCGGCGACGACAAGGACAAGGCCGCGGTCTACCTCGCGGACTGCCGCCGCCTCGGCATCACCGTGCTGCCACCGGACGTCAACGAGTCCGAGCAGAACTTCGCTTCCGTCGGCAAGGACATCCGCTTCGGTCTCGGCGCGGTGCGCAACGTCGGTGCGAACGTGGTGGCCTCGATCATCCAGGCGCGCAAGGAGAAATCGAAGTTCACCGACTTCTCCGACTACCTGAACAAGATCGACGCGATCGCGGCGAGCAAGAAGGTCACCGAATCGCTCATCAAGGCGGGCGGGTTCGACTCCCTCGAACACCCGCGCAAGGGCTTGATGCTGATCCATTCCGATGCCATCGACGCGGTGATGGCCACCAAGAAGGCCGAGGCGATTGGCCAATTCGACCTGTTCGGCGGCTTGGACGCGGACGAGTCGGTGACCTCGGTGTTCAACGTGAAGGTGCCCGACGAGGAGTGGGAGGCCAAACACCGGCTCGCGCTGGAGCGGGAGATGCTGGGGCTGTACGTGTCCGGGCATCCGCTCAATGGAGTCGAGCATGTCCTTGCGGCGCAAGCGGATACGCAGATCCCGGCGATCCTGGAAGGAGATGTCAAGGACGGCACGCAGGTGACCGTCGGCGGCATTCTTGCCTCGGTCAACCGGCGTATCAACAAGAACGGCTTGGCCTGGGCGTCGGCGCAGCTGGAGGACCTCACCGGTGGCATCGAGGTGCTGTTCTTCCCGCAGGCGTACTCGGTCTACGGCATGGACGTCGTCGAGGACGCCGTGGTGCTGGTGAAGGCGCGCGTCTCGGTCCGCGACGACCGGATCTCGCTGATCGCCAACGATCTCGCGGTGCCCGACCTGTCCGCGGTCGGCGTCGCCAAGCCGCTTGCGGTCACCATCACCACCCGGATGTGCACGCCGGACAAGATCGGCGAACTCAAGCGGGTCCTGTCCCGGCACCCCGGCACCTCGGATGTCCATATCCGCCATGTCGGCGCCCGGGACAAGACCACGCTGTGGAAACTGGACGATCGCCTGCGCGTCTCGCCGTCGTCAGCCCTGATGGGCGACCTGAAGGCGCTGCTCGGCCCGAGCTGCCTGGCCAGCTGACGGATGGGTTGATGTCGCCGTACCGGTACAGGGAAGATCGCCGGTGCCCCGGAACCCGTTTTGCCGTTCAGCCCTCACGGTGAGACCGCGACGCCGAGCGTCTGCGCGACCAGGAATCGGGGGGCGTCTTCCCCGTAGAACGACTCGGCGTCGCGGATCTCGAAACCGGCGGAGGTCAGTAGGCCGCGGATGTCTCGGTTCAGGTGGCAGCCGCCGAACAGCCGTTTCTGCACCGGGTTCAGCCGGTTCTGCCAGACCTGCACCTTGTGGTCCGGTGCGAGCCCGTGCTCGACGAACTGCAGTGTTCCGCCCGGCACCAGCACTCGGCGCACCTCGGCCAGAGCGGTCGCGATGTCGGGGATGGTGCACATCGTCCAGGTCGACAACGCGCAGTCGAAGGAGTCGTCCGGGAAGGGGAGTGCCTGCCCGTCCAGCCCCGCGCGATCGATCGGCACGGTGGAGGCGGCGACGCGCTTGGTCGCCAGCCGCCACCCGAGATCGGCGGGCTCGACCGCGCTGACCGACGTGACCGCCGCCGGGTAGAACGGCACATTGAGCCCCGATCCGAACCCGATCTCCACCACGCGTCCATGCAGCCCGCCGCAGACGCGCTCACGCAGCGGTTTGTTGACCCGCATCCCGCAGGCAACGTTCACGATCCGCGGGAGGACCCGCTCGCCGTAGATACCCACACACCCACTTTCGCAGGGATTTCGCACCCTGGCCAGACGCGTGACCGAACTGTCTGGCCGGGTGTCCGTCAGTGAGCGACCTGTGACATATTAACATGCTATCGTGTCAATCATGCGTTCGAAGGTGGTGAGGCGGGCCTACAAGTACCGCTTCTATCCCACAGGCGAGCAGTGCGAGCAGCTCGCTCGCACCTTCGGCTGCGTCCGCTACGTGTACAACCGGGCATTGGCGGAGCGTTCACGGGCGTGGATGCAGCAGCGCAGGATCAGCTATGCCGAATCCGACAAAATGCTCACGCAGTGGAAACGTGACCCCGACACCCATTGGCTTACCGAGCCGTCCAAGGGGCCACTGCAAGCGGCGCTGCGGAACCTGCAAAGCGCCTACGACAAGTTCTGGCGTAAGCAGGCCGGTTACCCCCAGTTCAAGAAGAAAGGCCGCTCCAAGGAATCGGCGACCTACTTCTCGAACTGCTTCACCTACCGGGACGGGCGGATCAGACTCGCCAAACAATCCGAGCCGCTGGACATCCGTTGGTCGCGGCCGCTGCCTGATGGCGCATCACCTTCGCAGGTCACGGTGTCGAAGGATGCGTGTGGCCGTTACCACATTTCGATCCTGGTAGAGGAAACGATCATCGAGCACGTGCCGACCGGTAGTGCTATTGGCGTGGACGCGGGAATCACGAGCCTCTACACCTTCTCCACTGGGGAGAAGGTGTCGAATCCGCGGCACGAGAAGCGCGACCGGGAGCGGCTCGCGAAGGCTCAGCGCGCCCTCTTCAGGAAGCAGCGGGGCTCGCAGAACCGGGCGAAAGCCAGGCTCAGGGTCGCGAGAATCCATGCCCGGATCGCCGACCGGCGCCGAGACCATTTACACAAGCTCTCAACTCGGGTGGTGCGCGAGAACCAAGTGATCGCCATCGAGGACTTGAGTGTGCGGAACATGGTCCGCAATCGGTCGTTGGCTCGCGCCATCTCCGACGCGAGCTGGTCGCAACTCCGGTCGATGCTCGAGTACAAGGCGGGCTGGTACGGCAGGAGGATCGTTGCTGTCGACCGATTTCATCCGTCGTCGAAAATGTGCTCGACATGCGGGCGCATCAATGCAGCGATGCCGCTTCATGTGCGCGAGTGGACATGCCCGTGCGGGGCGTTTCACGACCGAGACGTGAACGCGGCCAAGAACATCAAAGCCGCCGGGCTGGCGGTTCTTGCCTGCGGAGATGGTGTGAGACCGCCCCGCAGCTGATGCTGGGAGGCAACTGTCGATGAACCAGGAAACTCCCGCTCGCGAGGGTGGGAATCTCCGCCCTTCAGGACGGAGAGAGGTCAATGTGTTCGAGGTGTGGGCGCCGCGGCCGGGGTTGGTGCGGCTCGACCTGGACGGCGTGGTCCACCCGATGACGCGGTCGCCGGATGGCTGGTGGCGTGCCGATGTCGCGGCCGTGAGCGGAGCCAGGTACGGGTTCCTGCTCGACGACGACCCCACCGTGCTGCCCGACCCCCGCTCGCCGCGTCAGCCCGGCGGGGTGCATGCCCGTTCGGCCCTGCACACCGTCGATCCGGCGGCGTGGACCGACGCGGGCTGGACCGGCCGGCCGCTGGCCGGAGCGGTCTACTACGAACTGCACATCGGGACCTTCACCGCGGCGGGCACCTTCGACGCCGCGATCGAGCGGCTCGACCACCTGGTCGAGCTGGGCGTCACCGTGGTCGAGGTGATGCCGGTGAACGCCTTCGACGGCACCCACAACTGGGGCTACGACGGTGTGCACTGGTACGCGGTGCAGGAGAGCTACGGCGGCCCCGACGGCCTGCAGCGGTTCGTGAACGCCTGCCATGTCCGCGGGCTGGCGGTCTGCCTGGACGTCGTCTACAACCATCTCGGCCCGTCCGGCAACTACCTGCCGCGCTTCGCGCCGTATCTCACCGAGGGCCGCAACACCTGGGGGCAGAGCCTCAACCTGGACGGCCCGCAGTCCGATCACGTGCGCGCGCACATCATCGACAACGCATTGCGCTGGCTGCGCGATTTCCATATCGACGCCCTGCGCCTGGACGCGGTGCACGCCCTGGTCGACCGGACCGCCACGCACCTGCTCGCCGAACTGGCCGTGGCCACCGAACGCCTCGCCGCCCACGTGCGCAGGCCGCTGACGCTGATCGCGGAGAGCGATCTGAACGACCCGAGACTGATCACCCCGCGCGCGGCAGGCGGCTACGGGCTGACCGCGCAGTGGAACGACGACCTGCATCACGCCGTCCACAGCGCCGTCTCCGGCGAACGGCAGGGCTACTATGCCGACTTCGGCTCGCTGCGCTGTCTGGCTCAGACGCTCACGCACGGATTCTTCCACGCCGCAACGTATTCCAGCTTCCGCGGCCGCACACACGGCCGCCCGATCGATCCCGCCCTGGTCCCGGGCAGCGCGCTGCTGGCCTACACCTGCAGTCACGACCAGATCGGCAACCGAGCCCTCGGCGACCGGCCGAGTGCCTACCTGACCGATGGCCAGCTGGCGATCAAAGCCGCACTGGTGCTGTGCTCGCCGTTCACGCCGATGCTGTTCATGGGAGAGGAGTGGGGCGCCCGCACGCCGTTCCAGTTCTTCACCTCGCACACCGATCCGGTGATCGCCGCCGCGACCGCCGCCGGGCGCAAGGACGAGTTCGCCGAACACGGCTGGCCCACCGACGAGGTGCCCGACCCGCAGGACCCTTGGACCTTCCGGCGCTCGAAGCTGGACTGGGACGAACTCGGGAAACCGGCCTGCGCGCGGCTGCTGTCCTGCTACCGCGCCCTGCTCGCGGTGCGCAGGGAGCGGGCGGAGCTCAGTGACCCCCGGCTGACCCATGTTTCGGTGGATTACGACGAGGTCGCGCGCTGGGTCGTCGTGCATCGCGGCACGCTGGCTCTGGTGTGCAATCTGGGTGAGGACCAGGTCGCCGTGCCGGTCGCGGGCTTGCCGCTGCTGTCCTGGGAATCTCCGACCGTGGGCCCTTCTGCGACAACCGTTCCCGGCCATTCGTTCACGCTGCTGGAAACGGCGCCGCCGGAGCCGCGATGACGCCGGTGGAATGGCAAGAACCGGCCCCTATCTGGGCATTTGTTACATAACGTACTCGCAACTGTCCGAGACAGGGCTTTGCCGGATGCGATCCACGGCATTACCGTGGAGGAATGAGCAACGTCGCTCCCGGGGACCTTGCGGTTCTTCCCCCGGGCATGGGTGGCAGCGCTGCCGCCGAATTCGCACCTTTCGTGCGTGCTTTCGCGCGGGCATTCGGCAACCGCCGCGGTGCGGGAGCGGCGTTCTCGCTGCACCGGTACGGCGAGCCGCTGGTGGACATCTGGGTCGGCTCCGCAGGCGACGCTCCGTGGACCAGGGACACCGGCACCATCATCTTCTCCGCCACCAAGGGCATCTCCGCCACGGTCGTGCACCGTCTCGCCGACCGCGGATTGCTCGACTATTCCGCCCCGGTCGCCGAGTATTGGCCGGAGTTCCGGGCCAATGGCAAACACAAGATCACCGTTCGCCAGCTCATGACCCACCGCGCAGGGTTGTCCGCGCTGGCTCCGATCGCCACCGGCCTGACCGAAGTGCTGGATCACCGGCTCATGGAGCAGCGCTTGGCCGCGGCGAAGCCGGACCGTTTGCTCGGTGTTCCCACCTACCACGCGCTCACCTTCGGCTGGCTGGTCGCGGGCCTGGCCCGCGCGATCACCGGCATCAGCCTGGGCGAGCTGATCCGCACCGAGGTCGCCGAGCCGCTCGGCATCGCCGATGGCCTGCACCTGGGCAGGCCGCCCGCGGACGCGTCGATCAGCTACGCACCGCTGGCCGGCACCCGCCTGGGCCTGGCCGGCAAGCCGCTCGGCGCAGCGGTTCTCGGCCGCAGCCATCGGATTCCCGGCGCGCTCGGCGCCGCCACACGATGCCTGTTCCTGCCCGGCCTGGAGGCGATCCTGGAGGGTGCGAATCCGCCGATCTTGGACACCGAGCTGGGCGCGGGCAACGGTGTGTGCACCGCCCCCGCACTGGCCAGGATGTACAGCGCGCTCGCCAACGACGGCGAGCTGGGCGGCCGCAGGTTCCTCGGCGCGCGCACCATGAAGGCGCTGCGCCGCATCGAGACCTACCAGCCCGACCGCGCGCTGTTCTACGCGCCGATGCTGTGGCGCCTGGGCTACCACTCGCTGCCGATGCCCGGCGCGCACGCCGGGTTCGGGCACATCGGCCTCGGCGGCTCGTTCGGCTGGGCCGAACCGCGGCTGGGTCTGTCGGTCGGATTCGTGCACAACCGGCTCTCCGCAGGTCAGCTGCATTACGACCAGTCGGCCGCCTTCTGGCTGCTACCGCTCATGCTGAACTGCCTGCGCGCGGCACGCCGCCGCGTCCCGGCAACGGAGACGCCGAAGGCGGCCTGAGGCCCGGAGCGCTCCGGCCGACTCAGGTCAGGTAGCGGTAGGCGGGCGAGTCCGGCTCGAGGCGCTCGCACTGGATCGGGGACTGCCGCATCCGTTCCAGCAGCGGCTCGAGCCCGTTCGGTGCGCCCAGTTCGATGCCGACCAGCGCGGCGCCCGTCTCGCGGTTGTTGCGCTTGACGTACTCGAACATCGTGATGTCGTCGTCGGGGCCGAGCACCTCGTCGAGGAAGCGGCGTAGCGCGCCGGGCTCCTGTGGGAAGTCCACCAGGAAGTAGTGCTTGAGGCCGCGATGCACGAGCGAGCGCTCGATGATCTCGCCGTAGCGGGACACGTCGTTGTTGCCGCCGGACACCAGGCACACCACCGTCGACCCCGGCTCGACGGTGATCTCGGTCAGTGCCGTCACGGTGAGCGCGCCCGCGGGTTCGGCGATGATGCCCTCGTTCTGGTACAGGTCGAGCATGGTCGTGCAGATCGCGCCCTCGTCGACCTGCATCATCTGGAAAGCGCCTGCGCCCTTGGGGTATTCGGCGGTGGTCAGCAGCGGCAGCGAGGCGTGCGAGACCACCCGCCCGCCGAAGCCGGACACCGCGGCGAACGGCACCGAGCCGACCCGCCGCACCGCGGCGCCGTCCACGAACGGATCGATCTCCGGCAGCGTCACCGGGCCGCCGGCCACCAACGCGGCCGTCATCGAGGCCGCGCCCGCGGGCTCCACGCCGAGGATGCCGGTGCGGGGGGATCGTTCGCGCAGGTAGGTGCCGATGCCAGCGAGGCAGCCGCCGCCGCCCACCGGCACGATCACCAGGTCGGGGGAGTTGCCGAGCTGGTCCAGGATCTCCGCGGCGATGGTGCCCTGACCGGCCGCCGTGCGCGCGTCGTCGAAGGGCGGCACCATGGTCGCGCCGGTGCGCGCCACGTCGTCGGCGGC
>NZ_BDBA01000242.1 GCF_001612745.1 Nocardia amamiensis NBRC 102102
GCCGCAGATTCCCCAGCCGCCGCAGCAGCAGCCCGTGCCGCAGCCGCCGAACGGGCAGCCGTCGCAGCCCGCGGGCACCATCCCGCCGAAGTGACCCCGGCATCGGATCCGGTCGCGCCAGTGCCGATGTCCTCGCACGCACCACCGTCCTTCCACGCAGGGGAGCTGACCGATCCCCGGCTCTCGGTCGCGCTGAAGACCCTCGAGCTCACCGTGCGCCGCAGGCTCGACGGCGTACTGCACGGTGATCACCTCGGACTCATTCCGGGACCCGGCTCCGAGCCGGGCGAGGCGCGCGTGTACCAGCCGGGTGACGATGTGCGCCAGATGGATTGGTCGGTCACCGCCCGCACCACCCACCCGCACGTGCGGCAGATGATCGCCGACCGGGAGCTGGAGACCTGGATGGTGGTCGACCTGTCGGCCAGCCTGGACTTCGGCACCGCGGCCTGCCAGAAGCGGGATCTCGCCATCGCCGCCGCGGCCGCCATCACGCATCTGACCAGTGGCGGCGGCAACCGGATCGGTGCGGTCGTCGCGACCGGCGAGCGGTTGGTCCGCATCCCGGCCCGCGGCGGGCGCCTGCACGCGCAGTCGTTGCTGCGCAGCATCGCGACCACCCCGCACGCGCGCGACGGCGTCCGCGGCGACCTGCGCGGCGGCATCGAATCGCTGCGCCGCCCGCAGCGCAAACGCGGGCTCGCGGTGATCATCAGTGACTTCCTGGGTGACATCGACTGGCAGCGCTCGCTGCGCGCCATCTCCGCCAGGCACGACCTGCTCGCGGTCGAGGTGCTCGACCCGCGCGACCTGTCGCTGCCCGACATCGGCGACGTCGTGCTGCACGACCCGGAGACCGGGCGCACCCGCGAGTTCAGCGCGACGCCCACCCTGCGCGCCGATTTCGCGGCCGCCGCGCAGCGCCACCGTCAGCAGGTCGAGCAGGCCCTGCGCAGCTGCGGCGCTCCGGTGCTCACCCTGCAAACCGATCGGGACTGGATCGCCGACGTGGTCCGGTTCGTGTCCACCCGGCGCCACAGCTTCGGCGCCCCGACCGGGCGGGTGCCACGTCAGTGAGTATTTCGCATTTCACCGCGCAGATCTGGCTCGGATTCCTCGCCGTCATCGCGTTGATCGCGCTCGGCTACGTCCTGGTGCAGCGCAACCGGCGCAAGCACATGCTGACCTTCACCAACATGGAGCTGCTGGAGAAGGTCGCGCCGTCCCGGCCGAGCCCGTTCCGGCACGTGGCCGTCGCGCTGCTGCTGGTCGGCCTGGTGTTTCTCACCGTCGCCGCGGCGGGGCCGACGGCGGTCAAGAAGGTGCCGCGCAACCGCGCCACCGTCATGCTGGTGATGGACGTATCGCTGTCGATGGAGGCGACCGACGTGGCGCCGAGCCGGATCCAGGTCGCGAAGAAGGCGGGCAAGGAGTTCGTCGACGGTCTGCCGGAGGGCGTGAACATCGGGTTCGTCACCTTCGCCGGCACCGCGTCGGTGATGGTGTCGCCCACCACGAACCATGAAGCGGTCAAGGCGGCGATCGATAACGTGCGGCTCGCCGAGCGCACCGCGACCGGCGAAGGCATTCTCACCGCGTTGCAGGCGATCGACACCTTGGCCACGGTGCTCGGCGGAGCGCAGGAACCGCCACCGGCTCGGATCGTGCTGATGTCGGACGGAAAACAGACCGTCCCCGCGTTCGAGGACGTGGACAATCCGCGGCACGAGTACGTCGCCGCCCGGCTCGCGAAGACCAAGAACGTCCCGATCTCGACCATCTCGTTCGGCACCAGCTGGGGCGTCGTCGAGATTCCCCGCGAGGACGGCAGCCACGAGCAGGTGCGGGTGCCGGTGGACGACGACGCCATGCGCGAACTCGCCCGGCTCTCCAGCGGCGAGTTCTACTCCGCGTCGTCCTTGCAGGAACTGACCAGGGTCTACGACACCTTGGAGCAGCAGATCGGGTACGAGCTGACCAGAGGCGACGCCAGCCGTCCGTGGCTGCTGCTCGGCCTGCTGGTCATCGCCGCGGGCATCGTCATCGGGCTGCTGTACCGCCAGCGTCTGCCCTAGTGCTGCGAGGCGCGTCCCGATGTCCGTCCCGCCCAGTACGGCCGGCTCGGACGCGGGCTGCCGTTTGTGCCTATTCACCAACACCGCACGGTGCGGGTGTCGGCTCGACGAACGTGGCGGCCGCGTCCGGGCCGATCGATCCGACCAGGTAGGTTGAACCCCATGTCGAACATCACATCCCGGTCGGTCCTGGTGACCGGCGGAAATCGCGGCATCGGTCTCGCGGTCGCGCAGCGTCTGCTTGCCGACGGTCACAAGGTGGCCGTCACGCATCGTGGGTCCGGAGTGCCGGACGGTTTGTTCGGTGTGAAATGCGATGTGACCGACAGCGAGTCGGTCGATGCTGCGTTCGCCGAGGTCGAAGCACACCAGGGTCCGGTCGAGGTGCTCGTGGCCAACGCGGGCATCACCGACGACACGCTGCTGATGCGGATGACCGAGGATCAGTTCACCCGGGTGCTCGACGCCAACCTGACCGGTGCGTTCCGCTGCGCCAAGCGGGCGAACCGTGCGATGTTGCGGGCGCGCTGGGGCCGGATGATCTTCCTCGGCTCGGTGGTCGGCATGAGTGGCCAAGCCGGCCAGATCAACTACGCCTCGTCCAAGGCCGGTGTGATCGGTCTGGCGCGCTCGATCACCCGTGAGCTCGGTTCGCGCTCGATCACGGCCAACGTCGTCGCCCCTGGCTTCATCGAGACCGACATGACCGCGGATCTCCCCGACGACATGCGCGATATGGCCAAGAAGTTCATCCCCCTGCAGCGGCTCGGCCAGCCGGAAGACATTGCGGCGGTGGTCAGCTTCCTGGCTTCCGAGGATTCCGCCTACGTCTCCGGCGCCGTGATCCCGGTCGACGGCGGCATGGGCATGGGCCACTGACCATTCCGAACGCGTAGCGCGGCCGGTACCGGCCGCCCGCAGCCAACTCCCCATCCGAGATTTCAGGAGAACCGAGAACCCATGGGCGGACTGCTCGAAGGCAAGACCATTCTGGTCACCGGCATCATCACCGATTCGTCGATCGCGTTCCACGCGGCGGCGGTCGCGCAGGAGCAGGGCGCGAAGGTGATCATCACCGGCATCCCGGAGCGGCTGCGGCTGATCGATCGGATCGCCAAGCGCCTGCCCCAGGAAGTCCCGCCTGCCATCGGGCTCGACGTCACCAGCGAGGAGGATCTCGCCGGGCTGGCCGACAAGCTGCGGGAACTGGCGCCCGAGGGCGTGGACGGTGTGCTGCACTCGATCGCGTTCGCCCCCCGCACCCTGATGGGGCCGGAGGCTCGGCCGTTCCTCGATGGTCCGGGACCGGACGCCGCGAAGGCGTTCGAGATCTCGGCATGGAGCTACGCGTCGCTGTCGCGCGCGGTGCTGCCGGTGATGAACGAGGGCGGTTCGATTGTGGGCATGGACTTCGATCCGCGCACCGCGATGCCGTACTACAACTGGATGGGCGTGGCCAAGGCGGCGCTGGAGTCGGTGAACCGGTACGTGGCACGAGAAGTGGGCACGGCCAAGAAGATCCGCTCCAACCTCATCGCGGCCGGTCCGATCAAGACGCTGGCCGCCAAGGCGATCGCGGGCACCGCGACCGACGACGCCGCCAAACTCAACCAGCTCAACACCTACTGGGACGGCGCGTCGCCGATCGGCTGGGACGTCGACGATCCCACGGTGGTGGCGAAGTCGATCGTCGCGCTGCTGTCGGACTGGCTGCCGGGGACCACCGGCTCGATCATCTACGTCGACGGCGGAGCCAGCCACAACACCTGGTTCCCGGAGAACATGGCGATGAACTGAGCCGGATGCGATGGGAGACACCGTGATCCGGGCCGTCGACGCGCTGCTGCTGCTGTCCTTCGGTGGTCCGGAACGGCCCGAGGACGTGATGCCGTTCCTGGAGAACGTCACCCGGGGCAGGGGAGTGCCGCGCGAGCGCCTCGACGCGGTCGCCGAGCACTATCTGCACTTCGGCGGCGTTTCCCCGATCAACGCGCTCAACCGGGACATCATCACGGCGGTAGAGGCCGAACTGGCCGCCGCGGGACTGGATCTGCCGGTCTACTTCGGCAACCGGAATTGGCATCCCATGGTGGAGGACACCGTCGCGCGGATGGCCGCCGACGGTGTCGGCTCCGCGCTGGTCTTCCCGACCTCGGCGTGGGGTGGGTACTCCGGCTGCCTGCAGTATCACGAGGACATCGCCAGGGCGCGTGCTGCGTTCGGTGACGGCGCGCCGGAACTGGTGAAACTGCGTCAGTACTTCGACCACCCGCTGCTGATCGAGGCGTTCGCCGACGCGATTCACATTGCGCGGGAGCGGCTTCCGGTCGACCAGCGGGCGGCAGCGCGACTGGTGTTCACCGCTCATTCCGTGCCGGTGTCCGCCGACGCCGCCGCGGGCCCGCCGCCCGACGGCGGCAGGCTCTACAGCCGTCAGGTCGCCGAGGCCGCCCGATTGTGTGCCGCGGCAACCGGTTTCACCGACTACGACCTGGTCTGGCAGTCTCGTTCGGGTCCGCCGCAGGTGCCGTGGCTGGAACCGGACATCGTCGACCATCTGGACGACCTCGCCGCCAAGCGTGTCGAAGCCGTCGTCGTCTGTCCGGTCGGCTTCGTCTCCGATCATCTCGAGGTCATCTGGGATCTCGACAATGAGGCCGCGCAGAAGGCCGCCGAACTCGGCATGGGGTTCTCGCGGGTTGCCACGCCCGGCGCCGATCCCCGCTTCGCGAAGCTGGTCGTCGAATTGATCTCCGAGCATCTCGGCGATACCGAACCTCGTCGGCTCGGCAACGTCCCCGGATATGGCTGCACACGCAATGGCGCACCGTGCGAGCCAGGCTGCTGCGCTGCGAACCGCCGCCCCACTGCTGGGAATTGACGCAGAGCACGCGCGATAGCATCCATGCTGCGCCTGAGACCGAATCGAAACTCATACCTCCGGGGGTAATGATCAAATGACCTATGCCGACGTCCTGACCAACGCCGCGGTGCTCGACCCGCACGCCTGGTCCGACGCCAATGTGTGGACCGTTGCTCTGGACGCCACCGAAGCCCGGCGCCGCAGCCGCAGCAGCGGTAAAGGCTTCTCGATCGGGGGCCTGATCCTGTGCCTCGGCGTCGTCGCCGTGGTGATCGGCCTGGTGATCTGGCTGAGCAAACGAGGGAAATCGAACTCGAACCAGCCCCAGCAGCAGTATCCGCCGCAGCAGTATCCGCAGCAACAGCTGTATCAGCAGCAGCCGTATCAGCAGTACCCGCAGCAGCAGCCCTACCAACAGCCCTACCAGCCCCAGCAGCAGTACCCACCGCAGCAGCAATACCAGCAGCCCTATCCGCCGCAGCGGTAGTCCTCGCCGCAGGGTTTTTCCGAACGTCGCGGTAGGGAGGCCGGACGCAGGGAGAACCCAGGACGGGCCGCGCCGTCGCGCGACCAGCTGGAACCCGCGCAGGCGGCCGACGACGAAAATTGCTCGGCCGCTGTCGTCCTCGCGTGGTCGAGGCCGCACAGGTCGGCGCCGCCTATAGGGCCGTTCGCGGTGCGCAGAAGCGTTGCTGCGGCCTCGGCGGTAGCGCGGCCCGTCCCGCCAGGATGATGCCGCTGATCCGCGGACCGGGTGTGGAACCGCGCGTCGACCTCTCGGGACGAGGTCAGTGGCTTTCCCGCGCGGAGGCGTGCACCGCGACCAGCCTGGCCGCGCGGATCGCGTCCCACAGCGGGCGCAGCAGTGATTCCTGCGCGCCGATCGCGCTGGCGGAGGTGGGAGCGGAGGCCGGTTCCCGCTGCGCTACCGTGAGGATGGCCGCGACATGGTCGGCGGTATCCAGAATGCGCCTGGCGCGCAACGGAATCGAGCCGGGATAGTCGTGCCGGGAGTAGTCGGCGAGTTCGGCCTCGATGAGCTCACGCGGATCGGACTCGGCCGTGCCGAGCGCGGTGGTGTGCAGCTTCATCAGCGCGTCGGCGGCGTCGCGGACCGCTTCTCGCATCGCGTATTCGGCCTCGCCCAGCGACATGTCGGGGCCCGGCGCCGCCGCCGGGATCGGGGTGCTGTAGACGGTCCACTGCAGGGTGGCCTCCTCCGCCCACTGCGGGATGAGGCCGGTGCCGTCGGTGCCGGGCACCCCGATCAGGATGCCCTCCTCGGCGGCGATCGCGTCGGCGGCGAACGCCGTGCCCGCGGGGACTCCGCGCACGTCACCGGGGACCGGGAGCACCAGTCGCAGCTGCGACCCTGGCTGCGCCATCGTCTCGCGAATCACCTTGAGCAGGGCCATGACTCCACTTCCCGGCAGGCTGCCGTGCGCGGACCAGGGTAAGTCGGTGCGGCCGCCGGCGAGCGGATCGCCCGCCGCGATCGTGTGCCTCGGCGCCCATGCGTGCAGGGCAGCCAGAACGTCGTCGGGCGCACTGCGGCCGGCCAGCCAGGAGCTCGCCCAGACCGTCAGCGTCGCGCTTGGAGAGCACATAATTATCGAGCATAAAGGGTGGGCGCTACCGGTGGGCATCCATGCGCGATGGCATTCGTGAGCAGCACCGGAACCACGGTGGCACCGCGGGTGACGACCACTGTGTCCACGCGGACACCACCCGGCATCCGGCCGTGGCGACCACAACCAGCCGACGCACTACGACGCTGCCGCGCGAAGTCGTCGTCAGCCCCGGTGCTGGCGCGAGCGAAGGCTCGAGGCAGCCGCAGAAACGAGCCCGCTGGACCAAGTCCGTCTATAGCTCGCGTCTGGCCGAGTGAAGGCTCGAGGCGGCCCCCCGGGCGCTGGGGTGAGTCGAGGCAGCCGTTGATGTGCTGGGGTGAGGGGAGGCTCGAGGCAGCCGTTGATGTGCTGGGGTGAGGGGAGGCTCGAGGCACTCGCATATGCGCCGGGCCGAGCGAAGCCTCGAGGCACTCGCATATGCGCCGGGCCGAGCGAAGCCGAGGCACTCGCCTATTTCGTTTCGGTGACGAAGTCGATCAGGCGCTCCACCGCGCCGATGAGCGGCGCCTCCAGGTCGCGGAAGGAGGTCACCGCGCCGTAGACGCGCCGCCATCCGTCCTGCGGGGTGCCCCAGTGCAGGCGTGCGCAGATGCCGGTCTTCCAGTCCTCGCCGCGCGGCACCTGCGGCCACTGCGCGATCCCTACGGTCGCGGGGCGCACCGCCTGCCAGATGTCGACGAAGGGGTGGCCGGTCACCAGCACGTGCGGTCCGAGCCCGGTGGTCAGCTGGGTCTCCTTCGATCCGGTCACCAGATGGTCGACCAGCACGCCGACCCGCCTGCCCGGCCCTGGCTGGAAGTCGGCCAGCCGCTCGGCCAGGTTGTCCAAGCCCTCCAGGTGCTCGACGACCACGCCCTCGACGCGCAGATCGTGCCCCCACACCCGCTCGACCAGCGCGGCGTCGTGGACACCCTCGACCCATATCCGGCTACCACGGGCCACCCTCGCGCGCAACCCCTCGACGCGGGTCGAGCCCGATGCGGAGCGGGCCTGCTTCTTCGGCGCGGCTGCGGCCGGTCGAACCAGCGTGACGGGCTCGCCGTCGATGAGGAACGCGGCCTCGCGCAGCGCGAACAGGCGCACCACGCCGCGTGCGTCCTCGAGCTTCACGAACTCGCCGTCGTAGCTGCGATCGAAACCGACCACGGCGCCGCAGAATCCGGTGGCGGCGTCTTCGACGACCAGGTCGCGTTCTGCGGTGACCGTGGGTACCGCCTGCTTCTTCGATCGGGGATGTCCGGAGAAGATGTCGCCATACCTGTCACGCCCGCTCACCCGCCTGAAGCTAGCACCGCCGCTGAAGGTTTCGGGGCAGCGGGTGTGCGCGCGTCCCGGCGGCGAGTTCGTACGGAGTAGTCATCTCGGTCGGTCCCGCGAGAATGGCCGGAGCACTACAGTGGTCGTGTGGCCGCTATTTTTTGGCTTGTCGCGGGCATCCTGCTCGCCGCGGCGGAGATGCTCACGGGGGATCTCACGCTGCTGATGCTCGGTGTGGCCGCGCTCGGCACCGCGGGTGTCAGCGCCGCGGCGGGCACGTCGGTCCTGGTTGACGCCATCGTGTTCGCGGTGATCTCGGCGGTGCTGCTGCTCGGTGTCCGCCCGGCCCTGCGGCGACGCTTCGGGACTCCACCGCCGATACCGACGAACGTGGACGCCCTGCCGGGTAAGACGGCGCTGGTGCTCGAGCAGGTCGCGGCGCATTCCGGTCAGGTGAAGCTGGGCGGGGAGGTGTGGACCGCGCGGCCGATGGACGTGAGCGAGGTCTACGAGCCGGGTACCACCGTGTACGTCATGAAGATCGACGGCGCGACCGCCGTCGTCTGGAAGGGGCCGTAATGGCTGTACTGATCGTCGCCGCCGTCCTCGTCCTGTTGGTCGTGGTGGTGGTCTTCAAGTCGATCGCGCTGGTGCCGCAGGCCGAGGCCGCGGTGATCGAGCGTCTGGGCCGGTACTCGCGCACGGTGTCGGGCCAGCTCACGTTTCTCGTCCCGTTCGCCGACCGGATCCGCGCCAAGGTGGATCTGCGCGAGCGGGTGGTGTCGTTCCCGCCGCAGCCGGTGATCACCGAGGACAACCTCACCCTGCACATCGACACCGTGGTCTACTTCCAGGTGACCAGCCCACAGGCGGCGGTGTACGAGATCAGCAACTACATCGCCGCGGTCGAGCAGCTGACCGTCACCACGTTGCGCAACGTGGTCGGCGGGATGACGCTCGAGCAGACCCTCACCTCACGGGACTCGATCAACGGCCAGCTGCGCGGCGTGCTCGACGAGGCGACCGGGCGCTGGGGGCTGCGCGTTGCGCGGGTCGAGTTGAAGAGCATCGATCCGCCACCGTCGATCCAGGAATCGATGGAGAAGCAGATGAAGGCCGACCGCGAGAAGCGCGCGATGATCCTCACCGCGGAGGGCCAGCGGGAATCGCAGATCAAGACGGCCGAGGGTGCCAAGCAGGCGCAGATCCTGTCCGCCGAGGGCGCCAAGCAATCGGCGATCCTGGCCGCCGAAGGTGAACGGCAGAGCCGCATTCTGCGTGCCCAAGGTGAGCGCGCCGCGGCGTACCTGCAGGCGCAGGGGCAGGCCAAAGCCATCGAAAAGGTCTTCGCCGCCATCAAATCCGGCAAGCCGACACCGGAACTGCTTGCCTACCAGTACATGCAGACGCTGCCCATGGTCGCCCGCGGCGACGCCAACAAGGTGTGGCTGGTGCCGAGCGATTTCGGCAAGGCGCTCGAAGGGTTCGCCAAGAGCTTCGGCACGCAGGGCGAGGACGGGGTGTTCCGTTACGAACCGCCCGCCCCCGACGGTTCGGAAGTCAAGCCCGAGGACGACTCCGACGTCGCGGACTGGTTCGACACCGCGCCGGACCCGGCCATCGAGCGGGCCGTGCGCGCCGCCGAGGCCACGGCACGCACTCCGGTGGAGGGCATGGCGCCGACCCCGCCGCCGCAGGGTTACGAACCCTCGCCGCACCAGCCGGTGCTTCCTCCACAGGAGGCTTTCCCGCCGCAACAGCAGCCTGCGCAGCAACCGCCGGCACACCGCCCGGATGACCCGCACAACCGCCCGTGGCAGCCCCCGGAGAACTTCTCGAAGTAGCACCGCCGTTGACGTGCCCCGATTCGCACTGGAGTCCGGGGCACCGCGGAACAGGCTCAATCGGGCAGTCCCGAGGCGCGGATCGCCGGAACGATGACGTCGGCGACGCCGCGCATGCCCTGCGGGGTGGGGT
Organism: Nocardia amamiensis NBRC 102102; assembly: GCF_001612745.1. Lineage (GTDB taxonomy): Bacteria > Actinomycetota > Actinomycetes > Mycobacteriales > Mycobacteriaceae > Nocardia > Nocardia amamiensis. The sequence goes on from NZ_BDBA01000242.1 coordinate 9,804, forward strand.
GGTAGGGCACGAGGGTTTCGGTGGCGATCACCGGGTCGATCCAGCGGACGCCGGCTGGGGCGCACGCGTCGTGGCCTTCCGAGGCGGCGCGGGTGTCGACATAGGTGGCCCCGTGTGCCGTGGCGGCGCGGGCCACCACGGTGTTGAGGCGGTCGAAGGCGGCCTGTATGTGGGTGGCGTCGGACGGGCGAAGGCCGACCAGTTCGGGGCAGCCGCCGTCGCGGACGTAGCGCGGCCAGCCGTCCACGACGATCTTCGCCTTCGGTGCCAGCGACGAGATCTGCCGCAACGCGGCCGAATACGCCGCAGCGATGCCGTCGATGTCGGCGTCCCAAGCGGGACCGGCGCACACGCCGACGCCGAAGAGGCCGGACACGTGGCAGGAGACCACGTGTTCGGCCATCAGGGCGTCGTTGGCGCCGATGTGCACCGTCACCAGTCTGGTGCCAGGGCCGAGGGCGTCGAACTGCGGTGCGATGCCCGGCTGCTGAGCGGTGGTGAGGTCCCGGATGCGCGCCGAATTGCATGTGCGGTCGTCGAGCCGCAGGCCGAGATCCCGGGCGACCAGCTTCGGTGTGTTGGCGGTGGAGCGCAGGCACCGTGGCGGGGCCGAGGTGTCGAAGTTCCGCACGCCGGTGGTGGCCGCGCCGGAATCACCGAGCGCGACGTACTCGGCCCCTCCTTCGGCGGGCATCGCCGCGGCGGGGGCGGTGCCGAGGGCGAGCAGGCAGACGGTGACGGCGATAGCGTGCGGCAGATTCGTCATGTCGTGTCCTGGGCGGTGTCGGCTGGCGCAGTCATGAGCGGGGCACGTCTCCTTGTGCCGCACGCTACTCGGCAAGCCGATCCGCGGGGCGGAATCCGGTGGCAGACTTCCAGGCATGACAACTCCTGGATGGGCCGACGTGGACGGCTACCTCGTGGACACGCTGGTGGCGGATCCGGCGTCCGAAGCCGCCCTGGCCGCGAACAAGGCGGCGGGCCTGCCCGCGATCGACGTGTCACCGCCGCAGGGGAAGTTCCTGCATCTGCTGGCCAGGACGGCCGGGGCGCGGCGGGTGCTGGAGATCGGCACACTCGGTGGGTACAGCACCATCTGGCTCGCCCGCGCGGTCGGCGCGAAAGGACGGGTGGTCACGTTGGAGTTCGCCGCGCAGCACGCCGAGGTGGCGCGGGCGAACCTGGATCGGGCCGGGGTGGGTGACCGGGTGGACATCCGGGTCGGCGCCGCACTCGACAGCCTGCCCGTCCTCGCCGAGGAGGACCCCGATCCGTTCGATCTGGTGTTCATCGACGCGGACAAGGTGAACAACTCGAACTACGTGCTGTGGGCGCTGCGCCTGACCCGGCCGGGCTCGGTGATCATCGTCGACAATGTGGTCCGCGGCGGTGCGGTCGCCGAGGAGCACTCGCAGGACCCGGCCGCGCAGGCGAGCCGGGACCTGATCGAATTGCTCGCCGCCGAACCGAGCCTGGACGCGACCGTCGTGCAGACCGTGGGCGGCAAGGGATGGGACGGTTTCGCCTACGCCGTGGTCAACGGCGAAAGCTTCGAGTGAGCCGCCTCGGTCACGGAATCAACACCACCTTGCCGGTCGTTCCGCGCGTTTCCAGCGAGTGATGCGCGGCGGCGGCATCAGCGAGCGGGAAACGGTGCACCGCCGGGCGCAGCCGGCCGGCGGCCGCCTCGGCCATGGCTCGCTCCTCCAGGACGCGCAGGTCGCCACCGGCTCGCGCCAGCATCGGCGGTCCGAGCACCAGCTCGGAGGTGATGCCCCGGGCCGCGAGTTCGTCGGCTGAAAATGCCAGCGGCCCTTCGTCATTCGACTGGCCGGACCGGCCATAGACCAAATGCTGCCCGCCTTTGCCGAGTAGGTCCACACCGGCGCGGGCGACGTCGCCACCCACGGAATCGAACAGCACACTCGCGCCGCGGTCGCCGATGTACGCACGAACTCGGTCCGGCCAATCCGGCAGCAGGTAGTCCGCCGCGAAGTCGGCGCCGTTGCGCCGCACCTGCCCGACTTTCGCGGGACCGCCGGCCAGTCCGATCACGGTCGCTCCGGCGTTCTTGGCGTACTGCACCAGCAGCGTGCCGATGCCGCCGGCGGCGGCTGTCACCACGGCGACGCTGTCGGAAGCCAAGTCGGTGAACTGTAGAATGCCCATGGTGGTGCGCCCGGTGCCGATCATCGCGACCGCCTCGGCCGCGTCGAGGTTCGCTGGAATCTTGTGCAACCGAGCGGCTTCCGTCACCGCCAGCTCGGCATAACCCCCCGGAACCGCGCCGAGGTGCGCCACGACCCGTGCGCCGAGCAAGCTCGGTTCGACGTCCGGACCGACTCGGTCCACCGTGCCCGCGACCTCGCGTCCCGGGACGGTGGGCAGTTGCGGCAACACATACGGGCCGGGCTCGCCCCGCCGCAGCGATGTATCCACCAAATGAACTCCAGCGGCCGCCACCGCGATGCGGACCTGGCCGGCGCCTGGTGTGGGGTCGGATACGGTTTCGTAGCGCAGGTTTTCGGCCGGGCCGAAGGTATGGAGGCGAATGGCGTGCACGGTGACTCCTGTTCGTGATGCGGTCGCCCACCAGCATGCGACCTCGAGTTAGGTCGAGGTCAATCGCTCGCGCCGCGCCGCCCGTGCCGCGAATCCGTCGCACAGGGCGTCGAGCCCGCCATAGAGCAGTTCCTCCTGAGTCAGTTTGCTGACGCCGCTGCCCGCGAGATCGGCCAGCGCCGGCGGGACCGGCCCTTCGGCCGTGCCGTTCAGCAGTGTCCGCAGACCATTGTCGCCGGTGGGGTTCATGCCCTTGCGCGCCATCAACTCGGCGCTGATCTCCGGCAGGGTGGCCCCGGAGATGTAGTTCCACACGGTGAAGGACATGCTCGTCGCCTCCCGGGTGGACACACCGAGTTCCAGGAAGCCGTCCACCAACCACGCCAGGCACGCCAGGCTCTGCGGGCCGAAGCTGTAGCGCGGGGTGGCGAAGGTGAGCAGCACCCACGGATGCTGCCGGTACAGCGCCCAATCGATCTCGGCGGCGATGCGGACCCGGTCGCGCCAGGTCCACCGCTGCCCCTCCGGCGAGGGGTATGGGTTCCGCCGGGCCACCTCGTCGGTCATCGACGCCAGTAGCTCGTCCTTGTTCGCGACGTGGCGGTACAGCGACATGGCTCCCACGCCGAGCCGGTCGGCGATGCGCCGCATGGACAGCGCGTCCAAGCCCTCGGCGTCGGCGAGCTCGATGGCGGTGTCGACGATGGCGGTGCGGTGCAGCTTGATCTCGGTCATCCCACGGCTCGCTTCCACTCGGGGCCCTGGATCCGTAGCGTACACTGTACCCTTGTCGTGCGTACGACGTACGCGCCAGTGAGAGGACGGTCGGGATGACAGACGTGCGGACAGTGGGGACCGGGCCGACCACGGTGGGTTCGCGCCGCGCGTGGCTGGGCTTGGCCGTCCTGCTGCTGCCGGTGCTGCTGGTGTCGATGGACATCTCGGTGCTGTTCCTCGCGCTGCCCACGTTGACCGTCGACCTGGACCCCTCGGCGGACCAGCAGTTGTGGATTCTCGACATCTACGGGTTCCTGATCGCGGGCCTGCTGATCACCATGGGCAACCTCGGTGACCGGGTCGGGCGGCGCAACATCCTGCTGGCGGGCGCCGCGGTGTTCGGGATCGCGTCGGTGATCGCGGCGTTCGCGCCGAGCGCGGGCGTGCTCATCGCGGCGCGGGCGCTGATGGGCATCGGGGGCGCCACCTTGCTGCCGTCCAGTCTGGCGCTGATCTCCAGCCTGTTTCCCGACGCACGCGAACGCGCCACCGCGATCGGCGTGTGGACGGCGTTCTTCGCAGGCGGCTCGGCCGTAGGACCGATCATCGGCGGCATGCTGCTGCACCAGTTCTGGTGGGGCTCGGTCTTTCTCATCAATATCCCGGTGCTGCTGATCCTGCTCGCGTTCGGCCCGTTCGTGCTGCCGGAACATCGAGCGGGCATACGGGGACCGCTGGACTTGCCGAGCGTCGCCCTGTCCATCGGCGGCATACTGCCGGTGGTCTACGGCATCAAGCACGCCGCGACCGAAGGCATCGATGCGCAGGCCGTCGTCATCGCGCTGATCGGCGCGGTGCTCTCGGCCGTCTTCGTCCGCAGGCAGCGGCAGCTCGACGAACCACTGCTCGACCTGCGGTTGTTCGCCAGGGTCCCGTTCTCGGTGGCGATCGGCTCCAGCCTGATCGGCATGATGTCGCTGGCTGGTCTGAGCTATCTGACCAGCGTCTATCTGCAATCGGTGACCGGGCGCTCGCCGCTCGCCGCGGCGCTGCTCGGCATCCCGATGGCGATCGCGGTGTTCGTCTGCTCGATGGGGGGCGCACGGGTCGGACACCGCTTCGGGGTCACCGCCACGTTCGTGTTCGCCCTGCTGGCCTCGGCGGTCGGCAACCTGCTGGTGCTCGGCGTCGGTGTGCACGGCGGACTCTGGTGGTATCTGACCGGCTCCACCATCGCCGGAATCGGCTACGGCCTGGTCTTCACCCTGGTGTCCGACGTGGCGGTGTCCTCGGTGCCGCCGGAGCGGGCCGGGTCGGCCGTCGGCATCTCCGAGACCAGCTTCGAGTTGGGCAACGCGCTGGGCCTCGCCCTGCTCGGCTCGCTCGCGGCGCTGATCTTCCGGTCCGGCGGCGACTACGCGGCCACGCTCGGCGAGACCATCCAGAAGGCGGGCGGCGATGTGGCGCTGATCGAGTCGGCACGCGAATCGTTTGTCAATGGAATGCATATCGCGGTGGCCGTCGGCGCCGCGGCGCTGGTGGCGATGGCTCTGATCGCCCGGGTCGCCTCGTCTACCCGGCGCTGACCCACTTGGGTCCGCAACCGGATACGTCCGCGGCGGCCGTCCTTGGGAAAGAGACTCTGCCGCATCCACATTCGAACCCGTGGGAGATGCTGCTGTTCATCCGCCGCTATGAGGACGCCATATCCGTGGTCCGGCGCACCGACGGCCGCCTGAGCATCGCCACCTACCCAACCCGGCAGGACCTGCCGCAACTCGTGCGCAATAGGTGGCGGAACGGATGATCACGCGATCGCTGGCTGAGCGGCCTGAACTGAGCCTACAGTCGGATTCGTGAACCACACCCCGGGCTCGAGCAACGGGCGGCCGATCGCCGAACGGGTGGCGACGCGTCTGCTTTATCCCACGTCGCGTCCGCGTGAAAAGGCGTTGCGCGCCGCGGTCGACGGTCGGATCGTGCTGGTCACCGGCGCATCGCACGGGATAGGCAAAGCCAGCGCGCGCAAACTTGCCGCGGCGGGGGCGACCGTCCTGCTCGTCGCCCGCTCGGCCGGGGAACTCGATCGGGTGGCCGCGGAGATCACCGCGGCGGGCGGCGTCGCGCACACCTATCCGACCGATCTCACCGACATGGATGCCGTCGAACGCCTCGGCCGCGAACTGCTCGACGAGCACAGCCACCTCGACGTGGTGGTCAACAACGCGGGTAAGTCGATTCGCCGTCCCATCGACGAGTCCTACGACCGCTTCCATGATTTCACCCGCACCATCGACATCAACTATCTCGGTCCGGTGCGCCTGCTGCTCACGCTGCTGCCCTCGATGCGCGCTCGCGGGCGAGGCCACATCGTCAATATCTCGACGTGGGGTGTCCGTGTGCCGCCCGCCCCGCGATGGGCGGCCTATGGCGCGTCCAAGGCCGCCTTCGACGTGTGGTTGCGCAGCGTCGCGTCCGAGGTGGCCGCCGACGGGGTCACGACGACATCGATCTACATGCCACTGGTGCACACCAGGATGAGCGCGCCCACCGATTTCAGCCGTGTTCCCGGGCTCACCGTCGACGAGGCCGCCGACCTGGTCTGCCACGCGGTGACCGCCAAGCCGCGCGAGATCGCCCCCTGGTGGTCGGCGCCGGTCCAGGCGTGGACCGACCTGACCCGCGGCCGAGCCCAGCGTTTCATGGAGCGCGCTTTCCGGCGCTGACCCGAACCGGCACGACGCCGGTACGTCCGCGAAACGGCCGGGACACCTGGGCGACACGCCGGGACATAGGATCGACGGGTGCGTGAATCTGGTCCGAGCGGTCCGGCTGGGTCGAGCCTTACGACGGTGCTCGCGCTCGCCGACTCGCGGCTGCCGATCGGCGGGCACGTGCACTCCGGCGGAGTCGAGGAGGCTGTCGCGTCCGGCCTGATCCGCGACGTGGCGACGGTGGAGCTGTACCTGCGCCGCCGAATCCGGACCACCGGCCTGGTGGCCGCATCGCTGGCCGCCGCGGTGTGCGCGGGCGAACT
>NZ_BDBA01000243.1 GCF_001612745.1 Nocardia amamiensis NBRC 102102
TACGGCCTCGGCGGCTCGCTGCTGCCGGGCTGCCAGGCCCAGCTGCTCCCTGTCCCACACGCCACGGGAAACCTCGCGAAGCTGCCCGACGAGGTGAGCGACGCGGCCGCCGTCGTGCTCACCGACAACGCCCCCACCGCCTGGTACGGCGCCCGCCGCGCCCGGATCGCCCCGGGCGACACGGTCGTGGTGATCGGGCTCGGCCCGGTCGGGCTCATGGCGGTCCAGTCCGCGTTCGCGATGGGCGCGGCGCGGGTGCTCGGCGTCGACCTGCTCGCCGACCGCCGCAAGCGCGCCGCGGACCTCGGCGCCGAGCCGGTCGAGTCGGACGACCCGAAGCAGGCGATCCGCGAAATGCTCGGCGGCGGTGCGGACGTGGCGATCGAGGCGGTGGGCGCCGACGCCACCATCAAGCTCGCGATCAGCGCGGTCGGGCACCGCGGGCGGGTCAGCGTGGTCGGCGTGAGCCAGAACCGCGCCTACCCGTTCCACATGATGGCGGCGCAGGTGAAGGAACTCGAGTTCCACATCGGACTGTGCTCGGTCCAATACGACCTGCCCGCGCTGCTGAAACTCACCGCAGGCGGCAGGATTCGACCCGAAGCCGTGGTCACTCATCAGCTTCCGATGTCCGACGGACCCGCGGCCTACCGCATGTTCGCCGATCGGTCCGACGGAGTGGGTAAGGTCGTGCTGGACCCGGGCCGATGACCGCGCCGTCGCGCCGCCGCGGCCGCCCGCCCGCCGCCGAATCGACAGCGACCGACACCAGGGACCGGATCATGCGCGCGGCGATCGACCTGTTCGCCGAGAAGGGATTCCACGGCACCGGCGTGGCCGAGATCGGCGAGCGCGCCGACGTGCAGCGCGGCGCGCTGTATTACCACATCGGCTCCAAGGAGGAGCTGCTGTGGCAGATCCTGCGCGATTACATCCAGCTGATGCTGCTCGACGCCGAACAGATCGCCGCCAGCCCGGACGATCCGATCGCCAAGCTGCGCAAGCTGATCCACAGTCATGTCCGGCTGATCATTCGCCATCAGCGTGAGGTGGCCATCCAGTTGCGCGACGTCGGCGCGCTGACCGGCGAGCGCGCCGTCGAACTCCAGGACCTGCGCGACCGGGTCCAGCGCTGCTGGCAGCGGGTCATCGACGCGGGCCACGCCGAGGGGCTGCTGCGCACCGACGACCATGTGGTCACCAACAGCGTGCTGGGCATGCTGAACATGGTGACGTTCTGGTATCGCCCGCATGGCGACCGCTCCCCTGGCGAGATCGCCGAGATCCTCGCGACCACCCTGCTCGACGGCGCGGTGACCGACGCCGCCCGGCATCCGAATGGCTGAACCTCGTTGACGCCCTCGCCGCCTGACCCCCGTGAGGCCGCCGATCTCGAGGCAGAATGAACCAGCAAGCCCCGCGATGATGTCCGAGGAGATGCCATGGTGTCCGCACGCAGGATCGCCCGTTCGCCGATCACCTGGATCGTCGCCGTGCTTGTGGTGGCCGGGCTCGGTGTCGGCCTGGTCCTGTTCCAGCCGTGGCGGCTGTTCACCGACACCACCGTCGAAGAGGCAGCGCCGTCGGTCTCCGCCGTTCCGGTACCCGGTGCGGAGGTACCGCAGCCCCGCGCCATCGCCCACGGCACGTTCGTTTCGCATGAGCACGCGACGGCGGGCACGGTCGTGGTCTTGCGACTGCCGGACGGCAGCAGGGTGCTGCGGTTGGAGAACCTCGATACCTCCGACGGGCCTGATCTGCACGTCTGGCTCACCGACGCCCCGGTACGCGAAGGGCGTGACGGGTGGTTCGTCTTCGATGACGGCGTGCACACCGACCTGGGCAAGCTCAAGGGCAACCAGGGCAACCAGAACTACACCATCCCCGCCGAGGCGGACCTCACCCAGCTGACCAGCGTCGCCATCTGGTGCGACCGGTTCAACGTCTCCTTCGGCGCGGCCGAGCTGCGTCCGGCCTGATCGGCGCCGCCCTCGGCCGCACCCGTTGGCAGGGCGCGCGCATCATCAGCGAACGGCCCTCGGCCGCATCCTCCGGCATCGCCGATCGCGCCGTACCCGGAGCACCCATGATCGACGGTGTCGCCGGGCCCGAAAAAATGACCCGACAACGGCGGGTGCGCTGTGCCACCATGTGTTTCGACGACGACCACCGGATCGAGAGTGGTCACTGAGCAGTGAGAGGAGGGGCGGCAGTGATTCCGGAGACGACCAAGCGAGTAGATATCGAGATGACGCGGTGGTCGACCGTGGGCGACGCGTTCGGCGAACCCACCAGTGCACGGCACGGCGAACCGGGCACCAGCCGCCTTCAGGCCATCGGCTGACCGCCGCGTTCCTCTCCTCCTTCGCTCGATTCCCACGAAACATGGTGATTCCCATGACGTTCCGCCGTGCCGCCGATCCGGCGGCAGTGACCGCCGACAACTGGATACACACCGGAGTCCTCGTCCTGAACGCCTCCTACGAGGCGCTCGACGAGATCAAGGCCGACCGGGCCGTGGTGCTGCTCGTCGGCGGTGCCGCGGAGTCGGTCGCCGACCGCGAGCCGCACTTCCCGATCCGATCGCGGCACGTGGAACTCGCTCTGCCGCAGACAATTCGGCTGCTGCGCTACGTCTACCTGACGCACACCACGCTGGTCGACGACGAGAGCAACGCCACCTTGGCGGGCGTGCTGCGCCGGGACAACCACCGATGCGCCTACTGCGCGGGCTGGGCCCGCACCGTGGACCACATCCGGCCGCGGTCCCGGGGCGGCCCGAACACCTGGAGCAACCTGGTGGCCTGCTGCGCTCCGTGTAACACCGCCAAGGCCGACCGGACCCCCGAGGAGGCAGGCATGCGCCTGCTCTGGGAACCGAAGGCGCCCACCCACCGGGTCAGGCAGCAGCGGCGGATCTGGAAGCAGCTCGCCATCACCTGACCACGACCCGAGAAAGGAGAAAGATCGCGATGACACCCACCGCGACCACCGCCGTCACGGAACTGACCCTGGCCGACCTGCTCCCGCTCTCGGACTCCCGAGGGTGGCACCGGGCGGCCTGCCGTGGCGACCCTAATCACGAGGCCTGGTTCCCGTACCCGTCGCAGGACTTCGACTACGCGCGGCAAGTCTGCGGGGGCTGCCCGATCCGGGACGCGTGCGGCGAATTCGCGGCCCGCACCGGACAATCCGGGGTCTGGGGCGGGCACGAGTTCGACCGCGGACGCGTGATCCGCCGGTGAGGTTCCGCCGTCGCGCCCGTCGGGCGCGGCGGCTCCTCCCCAACGCCTGCCGCACCGCGTGCGGTGCGGAACGAACCTCGCCGAGTCGGCTCGGCGCTGGTGACCATACACTGACCGCGTGGGCTCTCATCGCAGCGGAACCAGATCCCGGGGCGTCAGCAAAGGTCCGGTTATCGCAGTGGTTGCCGTTGCGTTGCTGGCCGCGATCGTCGTCGGCTGGTTCCAGCTGCGCGATCGCGCGGCTGATCAAGACAGTGCGGCGGCGGCCGAGTGCGTGGAGGGTGCGGCGACCTTGCACGTGACCGCCGATCCGGGCATCGCGGCGCAGGTGCGGGCCGCCGCGGACAGCTACAACGCCACCCGGCCGAACGTGCGTGACCACTGCGCGCAGGTCGCGGTGACAGCGCAGCCGTCCTCGGCTGTCGTCGCCGCGTTCACCAGCGGCAAACCATGGGATCAGGCGCTCGGTCCGCAGCCGGCGCTGTGGATCGCCGATTCGACCCGCTCGATCGAGTCCATGCGGGTGCCCGGATTGATCGAGGGCACCCCCGTGCCGGTGGCCGCCAGCCCGATCGTCCTCGCGGTGCCGGAGGAATTGCGCGGCGCGCTCGAACAGACCGAGATCTCCTGGGCCGACCTGCCGCGCCTGCAACAGGGGTCGCTGGATGAGCTCGGCCTGTCCGGCTGGGGCGGCCTACGCATGGCGGTACCGTCCGGTGACGCCACGCTTGCCGCGGCCACCGCGGTCGGCTCCGCGGTGTCGGGTGCCGATCCGCTCAGCGAGGACGCCGCTCGGTCCGGTCAAGTGGTCGCCGCGATCTCCGGGCTCGCCGTCGACGCCCCGCAAGCCACCGACACCGCAGCCGCACTGGCTGCGGTCGCCGCGCAGAACGCGCCGGTGCACGCGGTGGTGACGACCGAGCAGCAACTGAAGGCGCACCCCGGGCTCGCCGCCTTCCGGCCCGCTGGGGCGGCGCCGACGGCCGACTACCCCGCCGCGCTGATGTCCGGGCCCTGGGTGGACAAGACGCAGAATCTCATCGCCGGACGATTCACCGACTACCTGCGCACGCCGGAGCAGGCACAGACCTTCGTCGCGGCCGGTTTCGCCGGCACGCCGCAGGTGCCGAACGCCGCACCGCCGCGCGCCGCGCTCGACAAAGTGCGCGCCACACTCGCGAATCCGGTGCTCGGCGTGCGGGCAACGGTTCTGGTCGACGTGTCGGCGTCGATGGGCACCACCGAGGGGACCAAGACGCGACTGGCGAACGTCGTCGCTGCCCTCAACTCCACGATGACGGTCATGCCACCCGACTTCGGTCTCGGCGTCTGGGCATTCGGCAAAGACCTCGACGGCACGGACCCGTACGAGGTGGTTGCGGCCACCGCCGCACTCACCGACAGCCAGCGCACGAAGATCACTACGGCGCTGAGCACTCTGCGTCCCGGCGAAACCCGTTCCGACGAGGCGTATCCGTCCTTGATCGCCGCATACAAGAGCGCTGTCTCCGGTTATGTGCCTGGCCGCACCAATTCGGTGCTGCTGATCACCGACGGACCCGACGACGACTCCACGGTCACCGGGCCTCAGTTGGCCTCGAGCATCACCGCCGCCATCGATCCGGCCCACCCGGTCCGCATCGACGTGATCGTGCTCGGCGGCAACGGCACCCAGACCCTCCAGGCGCTCGCGCAGCAGACCGGCGGCAGCTACACCCGGCTGGCCACCTCCAACGACCTCGGCTTCGGCTCCGCCGTCGTCAAGTCGCTCACCACGCCGTAGACCTCGCCGCGTCTTCCGGCCGTCCCGGTCAGAGGACGGAATTCGCGGCCGGTCTCGCGGGGAGTACGGCTCGGGGCTGCACCCCCAGGACGGGACCTGGACTCAGTCCGCGTACGCCTCCAGGGGCGGACACGAGCACACCAGGTTCCGGTCGCCATACGCACCGTCGATCCGGCGCACCGGAGGCCACACCTTCGCCCTGGCATGTCCGAGGCCGAGTGGATAGACCGCGACTTCCCTGCTGTAGGGGTGCTCCCACTCCCCTACCAGCGACGCCGCGGTGTGCGGCGCGCCGCGCAGCGGGTTGTCGGTCACCGGCCACACACCTGCGGCGACCTGGTCGATCTCGCCGCGGATGGCGATCATCGCCTCGATGAAGTCCTCCAGCTCGGCGAGGTTCTCGCTCTCGGTGGGCTCCACCATCAGCGTGCCCGCCACCGGGAAGCTCATGGTCGGCGCATGGAATCCGTAGTCGGCCAGACGCTTGGCCACATCGTCGACGGTGACGCCGGTCTGCTTGGTGATCTCGCGCAGGTCCAGGATGCACTCGTGGGCCACCATGCCGTGCTCACCGGTGTAGAGCACCGGGAAGTACTCGTCGAGCCGCCGGGCGATGTAGTTCGCCGAGGCGATCGCCGACAGCGTGGCCCTGCGCAGCCCGTCGGCGCCCATCATGCGGATGTAGGCCCAGGTGATCGGCAGGATCGACGCCGAGCCGTACTTCGCCGCCGACACGGCGTGCGACCCCGCTTCCAGCGGATCGCCGGGCAAGTAGCGCGCCAAGTGCGCACGGACCGCGACCGGGCCGACACCGGGACCGCCGCCGCCGTGCGGGATGCAGAACGTCTTGTGCAGGTTCAAGTGACTCACATCGCCGCCGAACCGGCCGGGCCTGGCCAGACCCACCAGAGCATTGAGGTTGGCGCCGTCGACGTACACCTGGCCGCCCGCGTCGTGCACCAGCGCGCACAACTCGGCGACCTCGTGCTCGTACACGCCGTGCGTGGACGGGTAGGTGATCATGATGCAGGCCAGCCGGTCGGCGTGGTCGGCGATCTTGGCGCGCAGGTCGTCCAGGTCGACGTCCCCGTTGTCGCGGCACTTCACCACTTCCACGCGCAGCCCGGCCATGGCCGCCGACGCCGCGTTGGTGCCGTGCGCGCTGGACGGGATGAGACAGGTATCGCGATGGGTGTCGCCGCGGTCGAGATGGTAGCGGCGAATGGCCAGCAGCCCGGCGTACTCGCCCTGGCTGCCCGCGTTGGGCTGCAGGCTCACCGAGTCGTAGCCGGTGATATCCGAGAGCCAGCGTTCCAGGTCCGCGATCACCCGCAGCAGACCGGGCGCGTCCTCCACCGGGGCGTACGGGTGCACGCGGGCGAAGCCGGGCCAGGTGATGGCTTCCATCTCCGCGGTGGCGTTGAGCTTCATCGTGCAGGAGCCGAGCGGAATCATGCTGCGGTCCAGCGCGATGTCCTTGTCGGACAGCGAGCGCAGATAGCGCAGCATGGCCGTCTCGGTGTGGTATTTCGTGAACGCGGGGTGGGTCAGGTACGCCGAGGTGCGGTTCTCGATCGCGGCGACCGGCGCGGGCGCTCCCGGCTCGGACGACATCGCGGTGCCGAAGGATTCCAGCACGGCCGCGACATGCGCGCCGGTGGTCGCCTCGTCGCAGGCGATGCCGACGTGGTCGGCGTCGACCAGGCGCAAGTTGATCCCGCGTGACTTCGCTTTCGCCACAACGGCTTCCGCACCGCCGGGCACGTACGCGAGCACCGTGTCGAAGAAACTGTCGTGCACGACCGCTCCGTCCAGCCCGCGCGCGATCGCCGCGGCGTGCCCGTGCACCCGGCGCGCGATGGCGCGCAGGCCGTCCGCACCGTGGTACGCGGCGTACATCGCGGCGAGGATGGCAAGCAGCACCTGCGCGGTACAGATATTGGAGGTCGCCTTCTCCCGGCGAATGTGCTGCTCACGGGTCTGCAGCGCGAGCCGGTAGGCAACGTCGCCGTCGGCGTCCACCGAGACGCCGACCAGGCGACCGGGCAGCTGGCGGGCCTGCGCCTGACGCACGGCGAGGTATCCGGCGTGCGGGCCGCCGAAGCCGAGCGGGACGCCGAAGCGCTGAGTGGTGCCGAAGCACACGTCGGCGCCCTGCTCACCCGGTGGCGTGATGAGCGTCATCGCCAGCAGGTCGGCGCCGATCGCGACGAGCGCGCCACGCTCGTGGGCCGCGGTGACGACGCCGGTCCAGTCCACGATGCGGCCGCTGGCCCCTGGCGTCTGCGCCAGCACGCCGAAGAACTCGCCGTCGGGCAGCACGCCGGTGGACAGGTCCGCTTCGACGATCTCCAGGCCCAGCGGCTCGGCTCTGGTGTAAAGCACCGTCCTGGTCTGCGGGAAGAGATCGGTGTCGATGAGCAACCGCGCGGACTTCGCTTTGCTCGCGCGACGCAGCAGCGTCATCGCCTCGGCGGCGGCGGTCGCCTCGTCCAGCATGGAGGCGTTGGCGACGTCCATGCCGGTCAGCTCCGACACCATGGTCTGGAAATTGAGCAGCGCCTCGAGCCGGCCCTGGCTGATCTCGGGCTGGTAGGGGGTGTAAGCGGTGTACCAGGCCGGATTCTCCAGCAGGTTGCGCACCAGCACCGGCGGGGTGAGCGTGTCGTAGTACCCGAGGCCGATCATCGAGGTTGCCACGGTATTGCTCGTCGCGAGTTCGGTGAGTTCGGCGAGCACTTCGTGCTCGGTCGCCGCCGGGGGCAGTCCGGTCAGTCCGTCACCATCCAGGATGCTGGCGGGCAGTGCCCTGGCCGCCAACTCGTCGAGCGACGGCACGCCGACGACATCGAGGATCCGGGCCAGTTCCTCCCGGTCGGGTCCGATATGGCGGTCGGCGAATGAGCGAGTCACAACAGCTCCCAAGATCGGGTCGGGTCGACCGCGCGGTCGACGGGTACCGGCCCTCCCCCTCTGTCGTGGCGCCTGAGAGATTCGGGTGCCGCGACCGATGGCCGGCACCCTTTCCCCATGGGCGGGCGGCTCGAAGCCACCGCTTTCCAGAGGCGCCGAAGCCCGTACGGTCCCTGTTGCCTGAGAGATTGACGGGGAGGTGCTGCTCCTTCGGCGCCCGGACTCGTCTCGAGACCGGGACTCTCCCGCACGGCGGCGACGCACCGTCAGTCTATGCCGACGCCACGCCGGCTCGCGCCGGAGCACCCGCGCGCGCCATGTCGTTCTCGTCACTCGGGTGGCTGGGCGCGCACCTGCTGCCACGGTTGCCGCCCAGGCACTCATATCGGCTCAACTCCCGTTTTCGAGCGCAGCGAGACCGAGCATCCCTGTTCGCGGCCCGGCTCGCGCCTGAGTGGCCGACGCGTCCGCGACGAAGTCGCAAGCGGCGGTCGCTCAGGGGCGAGCCACAAAGGGGCCGCGAACACGCAGCGCCGCAGGTGCTGCACATCGAACACCGTCAGATCGCCAGGCCGTCTCGCAACCTGGTCGCCGCGAGCAGGATCGACTCCGCCTGGATCCGCACCAGCCGCTCCAGCGGCACCGCGACGCCCGGCGCGTTCCGCTCGACGTCGATGCACCACTGGTCGAATACCGCGGCGAACCGGTCGCGTTCGGCGGCCAGCGCGGGCGCGGCGCTGCGGCGGTGTTCGTCGTCGAGCAGCCGCAGCAGCATGCCGCCCAATCGCAGGCGCAGCATCGCGGTCCAGTCGTACTGCTCGACGAAGATCTCGCCCCTGGTGGCGATCCGATCCCGTTCCAGCACAGTCTGTTTGCTCACCGCCAAGCTGGGCAGTCCGGCGACCAGCGCGCGCACCGACCGCTCGAACGGGCTGCAGCCGCTCAATTGGCCCTCCACTCGCGCGAGTGCTTCGGCGGCGACCCGTGCCATGGCCCGGTAGTCGGCCGCGGTGGCGTCGAGCAGGTCACCGAGCACACGGTCGCCCGCCGATCCGTCGCCGATTCGCTCGTCGACCCACAGCGGCAGCTCGCAGACCAGAATCGCCGTGCCGTAGCGCGCCGTGTAGTCCCGGCAGCCGCCCCCGCCCAGCGCCGCGACCGCGTCGAGGCCCTTCGCCGCGAGCAGGTCAGCCATCGCACCGAACAACGGCAGCTCGAAGACCCCTGGCGCCAGCGTGCCCGCGCCCGGCGCATCCGGTTCGCCGCGGTAGATCGGGACGTCCGCCGCCGAGAGCCGATCGGTGAGCGCCGACCAGTACTCGGCATCGCCGCCGCAGGTGTAGAAGAACCCGCCCCCGAACTCGGCGTTGTGCAGTGACGCGATCAACGCAGGCCGGGTGCGGTCGATCAACGCCATCATGGCCTTCGTCTCGGGCAGCGGCACGCCGACGGACCGGCCGCGCCACACGGTCGGAAAACACCATTCCGGCTGTTCGGCCGCGGGCGGGCGGTAGAAGCCGCGCGCCACGCCGGTCCTGGTGTGCGGGCCGGTGAACCACCCTTCGTTCAGCCGGGTTCCGTCCGGGTCGACACAGAGCACGAAATGCCAGGTGGCGCCCACTGTCGCGGCGTCGTCGGCGGCCATCCTGCCGAGCAGATGGCGGATGGTGGCCATGCCGATGGGCTCGTTCGGGTGCGGATTGCCCAGCACCACGATGTGCCGAGCCCCTGACCCGACCTGTACCTCGCGAATCGGGTCAGCGCCGCGTGACCGCCCGAGTTCGGTGATCGACACCCGCTGCGGATGATCGGCGGCGAGCAGGTCGGCGAATCCGTTCAACTCGTCGACAGTAGGGAATGCCGCGAGGTGGCCGACCGGCCCGACGATCCCGGTGATGTCATCGGCTGCCTGCACAGCGCCCCCCTCCTCCTCGCTGCCGCCGCCCTTGGCGCGGGGTCTAACCCGTCTTGCGGTTCATCCGCGCCTTGCGGCGGAAGGACAACTCGTCTTCGGGTCGTTCGGTGACCGTCGACGCGCGTTCCGCGGGGAAATTCGCGATGGCGCCGGTCAGTTCACGCATCGCGCCGCTGACGGCGATGCCGAAGACGCCCTGCCCGCCCTGCAGTAAATCGACGACCTCCTCGGCCGAGGTGCACTCATAGACCGATGTGCCGTCGGAGAAGAGCGTGATGCCCGCCAAGTCCTGCACGCCGCGGCTGCGCAGATGATCGACCGCGATGCGGATGTTCTGCAACGAGATGCCCGCGTCGAGCAGCCGTTTGACGATCTTGAGGACCAGGATGTCCTTGAACGAGTACAGCCGCTGGCTCCCCGAACCCGCCGCGCTTCGGATGGAGGGCACCACCAGACCGGTGCGCGCCCAGTAGTCGAGCTGCCGGTAGGTGATCCCGGCCACCTGGCATGCGCTGGGGACGCGATAGCCGACCAGGTCGTCAGGTACCGAGTCGTCCGGGAACAGGCCTGGCTGTACCACATCCTGCGATTGCTCTGCCACTGACCACTCCCTTGCTTCGCCGACGCATTCCCAGCCTCATCGATGACCCGGCTCCGTCGCCGACCGAACCGGTGCGGATTCGGCCGAAACGGACGTGGCCCAACTGTCGAGATTACTCCCCTGATTGTCCAGGGAGCGGCGTCGTCGAGCCAAACGCGACGCGCGGTAAAACTCTCGACCTCTACTTCAGCTGTCGGTGGCCTTGAAGTCGTCCGGAGACACCGATTCGAGGAACTCCTTGAACTTCTCGACCTCGTCCTCGCGCTCGTCCGGCATGACCAGTCCGGCTTCCTCGAGGACGGACTCTTCAGCGTAGATCGGGCAACCCACCCGCAAGGCGATGGCAACCGAGTCCGACGGCCGCGCAGAGATCCGCAGATCGTTCTCGAAGACCAAGTCCGCGTAAAAGGTCCCCTCCTGCAGATCCACGATCCTGACCTCCTTGAGGGTGTGCCCCAGCTCGGTGATCAGGACCTTGATCAGATCGTGGGTCAGTGGGCGGATCGGGGTCACCCCCTCCTGCTCGAGCACGATCGCGGTCGCTTCCGCCTGTCCGATCCAGATCGGCAGGTATCGGTCGCCCGCCACCTCACGGAGCAACAGCACGGGCTGGTTCTGTGGCTGCTCGACACGGATGCCGATCACGCGCATTTCGCTCATCGCACTGCCTCCCATACTCGCCGCCGGCCCGACATGACCGCCGCAGAGCTCGCCGTACCACGAGTCTAGGCGAACCGGCACCGGTCCAGCGATCCGTCTACACAGCCGAAATCAGCGTGTTGGGTCGGCGAAGCCCGCAGACCTGAGTCGCCGAGGGGTCAACCCCCCAGCGAACTCCGGACCGAGGACTTGACCAGACAAGTGTGCAATGTGAGCGATAGCGCGGCGAGTTCGCGCACCGTCTCCTCCGCGCGGGCGCGTGCGTCCGCGTCGCGGCTCTTCGCGATCGGGGCGGCGATCTGCGCCACGAGCGCGGCCTCCCGATCGGCCGCGAGCTTGAACGCCCGCAAATGGCGCGCCTCCAAACCGAATTCGGCCATCGCGCGGGCCGTCTTGGCCAGCGTCACCGCGTCGGCGTCGAAGTATCCCGCCGGGCCCGGCGTGATCAGGTTGGCCCGGATCAGGTCGCCCAGGAAACTGTCATCGATTCCGGCCTGGTCGAGCAGATCAGCCCGGGTGACCCGGATTTCGTGATCGAAACGCAGATCCTCCGGCGAGATCTCGTTCGGCACCACGCCCAGCCGCCGGGGCGCCGGGGCCGGGAGCGCTGCGCGGTCGGAACCCCGCGCCGGCTGCTCGCCGTCCGGCGAGACGTGCCCGGCATGCGCCTCCCCGGCCGGCACGGAGTGCGCTCGGGCGCGGGCTTCCCGCACACCGAGCGTCGCCGCACCGCTATCGATGGCCTCGAGCTGTTCCTTGATCACCTTCAACGGCAGATACTGGTCGCGTTGCGCGGTCAGCACGAACCGGAGCCGTTCGACATCCGCGACGGAGAATCTCCGGTAGCCCGAAGGCGTCCGCTGCGGCCGGATCAGCCCCTCCGCTTCCAGGAAGCGGATCTTGGAGATGGTGACGTCGGGAAAGTCGGGGCGCAGCAGGTCGAGCACGGAGCCGATCGACATCCCTCCGCGTGCCCACTGCGCCGCACCGGTCACCGCGCCAGGTCCTTCATGACCCTGAGCCCTTCCTGAGGTGTGAGACCCAGCGTCGGCGCTGTCATAGACTCCCCGCACCCGCCGACGAGTCGGTCACCTGGGCGCGCGGTCCGGTGAGGAATACCAGCCGGAACTTGCCGATCTGCACCTCGTCGCCGTTCTGCAGCTCGGAGGAGTCCACCGGCTCCCGGTTCACATATGTCCCGTTCAGGCTGCCCACATCGACGACCTGGAACGACTCGTCGTCCTGACGGAACTCGGCGTGCCGGCGGCTGACGGTGACATCGTCGAGAAAGATGTCACTGTCCGGGTGCCGCCCCGCCGATGTGGTCGGCTGATCCAGCAGGAACCGCGAGCCCGCATTCGGTCCGCGTTTGACGACCAAGAGGGCAGCACCGACCGGCAGACCCTCGACCCCTTGGACCGGCTGCTCGCCGGTCACCTCTCCGGCGCGCGACGCGTCGACCTCGTTCAGGAAATCCGCGCGGAAGACCGACGTCGTCTCGGCCGCGGTCTCCCCGTAACCCGGGTCTTTGTTCTCGCTCACCGTTTCTCTCCTCCTCGAACCTGATTATCCATGCAAGCAGGTGATACCTCTGGCACCACGACCTGCCGTCGAGTCCCTAGATCCCCGGCGCAGCCGCCGGGTGCATCTGTTGGCATTGACCGTACCCTGCCGGGCCGCACCCGTGCAGGTAGAACTGGGAAGGCTGCTTCAGCCCCCGATAACTCCTTGATAACCTGCGGCATCCAGCAGTTCACCGAGCGTCACGTCGAGGCTCGCGGCATCGCTCACCTCCAACTCGAACAGCCATCCCGCACCGTAGGGATCGGTGTTCAACATCTCCGGCGCCGAGCTCAACTTGTCGTTCACCGCAACGACTTTCGCGCTCAACGGCGCGTAGATGTCGGACACGCTCTTGGTCGACTCCACCTCCGCGATGCTGTCCGCGGCGGACACGTCCGCGTCCGCTTCGGGCAGCTGCACGAACACAACGTCACCGAGTTGAGACTGGGCGTAATCGGTGATGCCCACCCGAACCCGGGTCGGGGCGATCCGGCGTACCCACTCGTGCTCCTCGGTGTAGCGCAGATCCTCGGGGGTCTGGGTCACAGGCCGTCCTTTCGTTCGAACGTTGCACGCAAACTCTATCGGCTAGGCCGCCCGATGCCCCACAGCCGGTATCGCTCTTGCGACGGCGATGGCTTTGCCGGTATAGAGCACGCCGGTCCAGAGGTAGACCGCGGTGCCCCAGATCAGCAATGCCCCGCCGAAGGCCCGCCCGAAACCGGCGGCCGCCCAGTCCATCTGCCCGGCCAGCAGCCAGGGCAGTGCGGACATCAGCGCGAAGGTGGCCGCCTTGCCCAGATAGATCACCTCGGGCGCGGGCAGATCGCGGCGCTTGTACACCGACAGCGTCGCGGTGAGCACAAGGTCGCGCCCGACCAGCAGCGCCGCCACCCACCACGGGATCAGGCCGCGGATCACGAAGGCCACCAGGGTGGTCACCAAAAACAGCCGGTCGACGAAGGGATCCAGCAGCGCGCCCAGCCGGGAGGACTGCTCCAGCAGCCGCGCGAGCTTGCCGTCCAGGAAGTCGGTGACGCCGCTGGCGACCAGGAGGGCGAACGCCCAGCCATCGGCCCGCTCGATCAGCAGCAACCACAGGAACAGCGGAACGCCGAGCAGGCGCAGCACGCTCAGCACGTTCGGCACGGTCAGGACGCGGTCGGCGAACACGCCTCGACCTGCCCGGTCGGCGGCACGTTCCTCCGGTTCCGCGGTGCCCGATTCGGTTGTCACGCCCCCGTGCATACCCCACCGACCCCCACCCTCGCCATCTCCACGCGCCGATTTCTCGGATATCCGCGCAACCGGCCGCGTGCGACGATGGTTTCCGCCACAAACGCGGCCGTGACAGAATGAGTAGAAAAGTTTCTCATCGTATGGTCCGGTGAGCGAGAGGAAGCAATGTCCGTATTCGACTACGACGTGGTGGTGATCGGTTCCGGCTTCGGCGGCAGCGTGAGCGCCCTGCGGCTCACCGAGAAGGGCTACCGGGTGGGTGTTCTGGAAGCAGGTCGCCGGTGGCACCCGGAGGACATCCCGCGCACGAATTGGAATGTGCGCAAATCGATCTGGGCGCCACGGCTGGGGCTCACCGGCCCGCAGCGGATCAGCGTGCTCGGCAAGTGCGCCGTGTTCTCCGGCGCCGGTGTCGGCGGCGGGTCGCTGATCTACGGCAACACGCTCTACGAACCCCTGCCGAACTTCTACACCGACCGGCAGTGGGCACACATCACCGATTGGCGCGCGGAGCTGGCGCCGTATTACGACCAGGCCAAGCGCATGCTCGGCGTCGCGCCCAATCCCCGCACCACCCCGGCCGACGAGGTGATCCGGGAGATCGCCGAGGACCTCGGCGTCGTCGACACCTTCCACCCGACCGACGTCGGCGTGTTCTTCAACGAGAGCGATCCGGGCACGGAGGTCGAGGACCCGTACTTCGGCGGCGCGGGCCCGCGCCGCACCGGTTGCGTGCACTGCGCGCGCTGCTTCACCGGCTGCCCGCACAACGCCAAGAACACGACCACCACCAACTACCTCTACCTGGCCGAGCAGGCGGGCGCGCAGGTGCATCCGCTGACCACCGCCACCGCCGTCCGCCCGCTGCCCGGCGGCGGCTACGCGGTCGACAGCCAGCGGTCCGGCCGCTGGATCCGCAAGCAGCGCAGGACCTTCACCGCCGAGCAGGTGGTGTTCGCCGGCGCCGCCCTCGGCACCCAGAAGCTGCTGCACAAGATGCGCGACGACGGCGTGCTGGCGCACCTGTCGCCCCGGCTCGGCGAGCTGACCCGCAGCAACTCCGAGGCTATCCTCAACGTGGTCAGCCGCACCCGCCGCGATTTCGCCGAGGGCATCGCGATCACCTCGTCGATCCACCCGGAGGCCGCCACCCACGTCGAAGTGTGCCACTACGGCAAGGGGCAGAACGCGCTGTTCCCGCTGTCGGTGCCGATCGTGGACGGCGGCGCGTTCCGCTTCCTGCGCTTCCTGCTGGCCATCCTGGTGCACCCACTGGTCTTCCTGCGCAGCCTCAATGCACGGCACGCGTCGGAGAAGTCGGTGATCCTGCTGGTCATGCAGTCGTTGGACAACTCGCTGACCTCGTTCCGCCGTCGCGGGCTGCTGCGCACCGAGCAGGGCACCGGTGAGCCGAATCCGACCTGGATCCCGCTGGCGCACGACATCGGCCGCCGGTTCGGCGCAAAGGTCGACGGGGATACCCACGGCCTGATCATGGACGTGTTCAACATTCCGGCCACCGCCCACTACATCGGCGGATGCGTCATCGGCGACGATCCGGCGACCGGCGTCGTCGACCCCTACCAGCGGGTCTACGGGCACCCCGGCCTGCACGTGGCGGACGGTTCCGCGGTGACCGCCAACCTCGGCGTGAATCCGTCGCTGACCATCACCGCGCAGGCGGAGCGGGCGATGGCGTTCTGGCCGAACCGCGGCGAACCCGACACCCGGCCGGAACTGGGCACCGCCTACCGGCGCATCGCAGCGGTGCCGCCCGCGCGTGCCGCGGTG
>NZ_BDBA01000244.1 GCF_001612745.1 Nocardia amamiensis NBRC 102102
GCTCAGCCGCAGGTGCGCGCCACACCAGACGTCTGCGCCCGATGCCGGATGCCGATGAGCGGATTCGAGGGCATGCTTTGTTCGGCCGCAGCGGCGGTCGATGTTCCGTTGCCGGGTACCGCGACCCGCGTCACCGGCTGGCTGTGTGTGGAGCATCCGGGCGCCTGGGGCCGGGACGTGCTCGGGGACGAAGTGCTCGGGCCGGAGATCACCGCCGAGCTGGCGGCTCGCACTGCGGCGGCGCACGTCCGGCCGACGCTGATCCGGCGCCCTGGTCGCAGCGAATTCACCGGTGCCCGAACGGTTCTGCTGGTCAGCTCGAGCCGGGCGGAGCCATGGTGTGAGCGTCTCGAGATCACCGACCTGACCCAGCTGCTCGACCTCGATCTGCAGCTGCTGAACGGTCCGCCGCCGGGAATCGGTGTGCCCGTGCGTGATCCGCTCGTCCTGGTGTGCGCACACGGCAAGCGCGACCAGTGCTGCGCGCTCTTGGGCCGCCCCATCGCCGCGGACCTGGCTACGAGATATCCGGGCCAGGTCTGGGAGTGCTCGCACACCGGCGGACACCGGTTCGCGCCCGCGCTGGTGCTCTTGCCCCAAGGTCTTACCTACGGTCGCCTCGACGCCGAGACGGCCGCGGAGGTGGTCGAGACAGCCCGTCGCGGTGCGGTCGCGATGACCGGCCTGCGCGGCCGCAGCTGCTACCGGCCGGTCGAGCAGGTCGCCGAAATCGCCGTGCGCGAACGGATTTCTGCCCGGGTGGACGAGCTCACCGTCGAGTCCGAGCCCGCCTCGGCCGAAGCGACCATCGCGGGCGCCGCGATCGTCACCCATCGCGACGGCCGTCGCTGGCGCGTCACCGTCCGCACCCAGGCTCTTGCTCCCCGGCAGGCCAGCTGCAATGCCGCCCCGAAAGCGGTCACGGCACTGATCGCGGACGACATCCACCCGCTTACTCCCTGACGGCACTGTGGATGCGGCTGTCGGCGTCCGCGTTGGGCGCCGCGGCCCGCACGGCGGGCATTCGCCGGGGTGCCCGCCGACCCCGCATTCCGAACACGCGGTGCGCCTTGCGCTGGCGACGCTGGAGGGGCGATCGGACTGGAGCCCAGCCGCGGCGACTGCGGCGTCGACGTGGGCAACGAAGGGTCTCGCGCCGCCTGGCCGAGGCCGCGCCGGCGCACTCGACGGCATGCCTGAGGTTCGCGGCGGTAGCTCGACGGAGGAGCTTCGACGGATCAGCACAGCCCCGGCGCGGGACGCCGCGGTGCTACGTCACCAGTGCGTGCCTGGTACCCAGCGGGCAGCACGCCGCAAGGCGGTCTCGGTGACGCGGCGAGCGGCGGACTGGGGCCGCCGTGCGGGGTGCGGGGCGGATTCGGCCTGCTGATCCTCGGGCTCGATCTCCTCGCCCTTGGCGGCGGGCGAATCGGGCAGCGCGCGGTAGTAGCGGTGCAGGATGCGGTCGCGGAGCTTCGGGGTGAGCAGGGCGCCGTATTCGGCGATGGTGCCCAGCGGCACGTCGATGCGCTTGGGGCGTTCGGTCAGCGCGCGCACGATGGTGGCGGCCGCCCACTCGGGAGACTCGGCCGGACCCTGGTCGCCGCTCGGAGCGATCATCGGCGTGCGTACCAGCGGCATGTGGATGGTGGTGAACGTGACACCGTCGGCCATCGTTTCGACCGCGGCCACCTCGGTGAACTTGTCCAGCGCAGCCTTGCTGGCCAGATACGCCGCGAACCGGGGCGTGGCCACCTGCACGCCCGCGCTGCTGATGTTGACGATGTGCCCGAACTTGCGTTCCTGCATCTGCGGCAGCAGGGCCAGCGTCAACCGCAGCGCGCCGAAGTAGTTGACCGCCATGGTGCGTTCGAAGTCATGCAGCCGGTCGGTGGAGCGGTGGATGGCGCGGCGGATGGAGCGTCCGGCGTTGTTCACCAGCATGTCGACGTGGCCGTGCTCGTTCAGCACGGTTTCGACCACCTGGTCGACGGAGTCGGAATCGGTCACGTCACAGGCGTATCCGTAGGCCGAGCCGCCCGCGGCCTTGATCTCGTCGACCACGGCGGTGAGTTCGTCGCCGCGTCGAGCGAGCAGGAACACCGTCGCACCCTTGCCCGCGACGGCCAAGGCCGCCGCCCGTCCGATGCCGGACGACGCGCCGGTGATGAGGACATGCCGTCCGGTGAGATCGCGGTTGCGGCGCCGGTGCCGGACCTGCGTGTGCAGGTCGGCGGTCTCTGCGTCGGTCATGCACTGCTCCTTTGCAGGTCGGGACCGACATCAACTTACTCCGAAGTAAGTTAACTGCCAAGTGATCCCGGTCACGTTCGACATCGGCTGCGGCCGGTCCGATCGTCCCGCCCGGAATCCAACGCGCACGAGGGATTCGGGTGTGCGAAACGGTTCGAACAACGCTCGAAACGTTCGAACATATGTGCGATACTCGGCGCATGTCGGACGATCGGATGGCGGAGGTGTTCGCCGCGGTGCGGCTCGGTGGCGTCGACCCGGGGGCGGGGCGGCGGGCGTTGGAAAAACTCTGGAACGAACTCGGTGACCACGCGGAGGCGTTGCATCGCTGCGTGATCGCCCATCATCTCGCCGACCTCCAAGAGGAGGCCGCCGAGGCGCTGTACTGGGATCAGCGCGCGCTGGCCGCGGTGTTCGCGCCCGGCGTGGTGCTCGACGAAGGCTTGCGCGGCTTCCTTCCGTCGCTGTATCTGAATCTGGCCGACAGTCATCGCCGGGTCGGCGAGTTCGACGTGGCCAGGATGCAGCTGGCCATCGCTCGCGGGCATCTCGACGTCCTCGCCTCCGATGCCTACGGCGCGCTCATCCGGGGCCGTCTGCGCCGGATCGAAGGCGCTATGGCCGCTGGTTCCGTCGAACGCCTGCCAAGTCTCTGACCTGCCTGTACATCCCCTTCGCTCGAATGTATGTTCGAGAAAAGGAGGTGATTTCGTGGGCTGGGGCAACGGTCCGCCGAGCTGGGCGGAGATGGAACGGGTGCTGTCCGGACGGTTGAAGCCGGACGCGGTGCACCCGGGCGACGGCGGCGACAGCCCGGCGTGGTCGCGCAAGCGCGCGGAGTACCGGCCCGAGCCGGTGCGGCGCGCCGACGGACCGTCGGTGCCGTACGCGGAGCTGCACGCGCATTCGGCCTACAGCTTCCTGGACGGGGCGAGCCATCCGGAGGAGCTGGTGGAGGAGGCGGTGCGGCTCGGCCTGGAGGCGATCGCGCTCACCGACCACGACGGCTTCTACGGCACCGTCCGCTTCGCCGAGGCCGCCAAGGAATGGGGAATGCCCACGGTCTTCGGTGCCGAACTGTCGCTCGGTGCGCCGGCCGAACCGCGCGTTCCCGACGCCGAACGCGGGCACGCCGCCGCCCCTGATTCGGCGCCGCGCACGGGTGCGGCGGATCCGGCCGGATCGCACTTGCTGGTACTGGCCCGTGGTCAGGAGGGCTACCGCAGGCTCTCCCGGGAGATCGCCGCCGCGCACCTGGCCGCGGGGGAGAAGGGCATCCTGCGCTACGACTTGGACACGCTCATGGCTGCTTCGGATGGGCACTGGCACATCTTGACCGGCTGCCGAAAAGGACACCTCCGCCAAGCGCTCGAGCTCGACTTGCGCATGGGCAACACTCGCCTCGAGCACGCGGAAGCCGCGCTGCGTGAGTTGACCGACCGCTTCGGCGCCGACCGGGTGAGTGTGGAACTCACCCACCACGGCATCCCCGAGGACGACGAGCGCAACACCCACCTCGTCGCCCTCGCCGAGCGTCTGGGCCTACCCGTGCTCGCCACCACGGGCGCGCATTTCGCCGCGCCGAGCCAGCGCCGCCGCGCCATGGCGCTCGCGGCGATCCGGGCCAGGCAGAGCCTGGACGAGATCGCCGGCTGGCTGGCTCCCGCGGGCGGCGCGCACCTGCGATCCGGGGCGGAGATGGCGCGATTGTTCGCCGACTGTCCGCAGGCGGTGGCGAACGCGGCGGCACTGGCTCGGGAATGCGCTTTCGACCTGAAGCTGATCGCCCCGAAACTGCCGCCGTTCGACGTGCCCGCAGGCCACGACGAGCAGTCCTGGCTGCGCGAACTCACCATGACCGGCGCCGCGGAACGGTATGGAAATCCGCAGCGGAGCCCACAGGCGTATGAGCAGATCGAGCATGAACTCGCGGTGATCAACGCCTTGCGGTTCCCCGGCTACTTCCTGGTGGTGCACGACATCGTCAGCTTCTGCAAGGACAACGGCATCCTCTGCCAGGGGCGCGGTTCGGCGGCCAACTCCGCGGTCTGCTACGCGATCGGTATCACCAATGTCGACCCGGTGCGCAACCAGCTGCTGTTCGAGCGGTTTCTCTCCCCGGAGCGCGACGGCCCGCCGGATATCGATGTCGACATCGAATCCGACCGCCGCGAGGAGGCGATCCAGCACGTCTACCGCAAGTACGGCCGCGAGTACGCCGCACAGGTGGCCAACGTGATCACCTATCGCGGCAAGTCCGCGGTGCGCGATGCCGCACGGGCACTGGGATTTTCACCGGGCCAGCAGGACGCGTGGAGCAAGCAGGTGAGCCGCTGGACCGGCGTCGGCGCCGAGACGAACACCGACATCCCCGCCGAAGTGCTGGAGCTGGCCGCCGATATCGAGGGGCTGCCGCGGCATCTCGGCATCCATTCCGGCGGCATGGTGATCTGCGACCGGCCGATCGCCGACGTCTGCCCGGTGGAGTGGGCGCGCATGCCCGGCCGCAGCGTCTTGCAGTGGGACAAGGACGATTGCGCCGCCATCGACCTGGTGAAGTTCGACCTGCTCGGCCTCGGCATGCTCTCCGCGCTGCACTACATGATCGACCTGGTGCGCGAATACAAAGGCGAGACCGTCCAGTTGCACGAACTCGATCTGGGCGAGCCCGAGGTCTACGAGATGCTGTCGCGCGCGGATTCGGTGGGAGTCTTCCAGGTCGAGTCGCGGGCGCAGATGGCCACGCTGCCCCGGCTTAGACCGCGCAGCTTCTATGACCTCGTGGTCGAGGTGGCGCTGATCCGTCCCGGTCCCATCCAGGGCGGCTCGGTGCATCCCTACATCCGCAGGCGCAACGGGGCCGAGGACGTCGTCTACGACCATCCGGCACTGCAGAATGCGCTGGAACGCACGCTCGGTGTGCCGCTGTTCCAGGAGCAGCTCATGCAGATGGCCGTCGACGTCGCCGGATTCACCGCCGTCGAGGCCGATCAACTGCGCCGCGCGATGGGTTCCAAACGCTCACCGGAACGCATGGAGCGGCTCAGGGAACGGCTCTACCGGGGCATGCGCGAGCGGCACGGCATCACCGGCGAGATCGCCGACCGGATCTACGAGAAGCTCTACGCGTTCGCGAATTTCGGCTTCCCGGAAAGTCATTCGCAGAGTTTCGCTTCGATCGTGTTCTACTCGGCCTGGTTCAAGCTGCACCATCCCGCCGCGTTCTCGGCAGGCTTGCTGCGCGCCCAGCCGATGGGGTTCTACTCCCCGCAGTCACTGGTCGCCGACGCGCGCAGGCACGGCGTCGCGGTGCACGGTCCCGACGTCAACGCCAGCCGGGCCGAGCCCACCCTGGAGGCGAAGGGCACCGAGGTGCGCCTCGGCCTGGCCGCGGTCCGCCAGATCGGCGACGATCTCGCCGAACGCATCGTCGCCGTCAGGGGCGAGCGGCCCTACACCTCTTTCCTCGATCTGACCGGACGGGTGGAACTCACTGTCGCCCAAGCGGAATCGCTTGCCACCGCGGGTGCGCTCGGCAGCCTGGGTGTCACCCGCCGCGAAGCATTGTGGGCGGCGGGCGCCGCCGCGGGCGAGCGCCCGGACCGTCTGCCCGGGACCGGCGCGGCCACCACTGCGCCCGCCCTACCGGGGATGAGCGACCTGGAAATGGCCGCCGCCGACGTGTGGGCCACGGGCGTCTCGCCGGGCAGCTATCCGACCCAGTTCCTGCGCCCGCGGCTGGAGGCCCTCGGCGTCATCCCGGCTTCCGGTCTGCTCGACGTGCCCGACGGCTCGCGCGTTCTGGTGGGCGGCGCGGTGACGCACCGGCAGCGTCCCGCCACCGCGGAGGGCGTCACGTTCCTCAATCTGGAGGACGAAACCGGCATGGTGAACATCGTCTGCTCGGTAGGTCTGTGGAGTCGTTACCGCCGCCTCGCCCAAGGCGCGACGGCTCTGCTCATCCGGGGCAGGGTGCAGAATGCCGATGGCGCGGTGAGCATCGTCGCCGAACACCTGCAACGCCTGGATCTGCGGATGGGCTCCAAGTCGCGCGACTTCCGTTGAGCGCGTGGCCCGAACGGCTACTGTGCCAGCCATGAGGAAGCTTGCTGTGCTGTGTGTCGGCGTGCTGGGGTTGACATTGCTCGCCGGCTGCGGTGACGACGACGCGGCACCCGGTCTGGACCAATCGTCATCGATAGCCACCGGTCCCGCCCCTGCTGTGGTGCCTCCCGGGTTCCGCGAGCAGGCGCCGCCGAAGCGGGACAACTCGGGCGGCGAACCGATGACCCTGCGCAAAGAAGTCGTCACCGGCGGTGTCGAGATCACCGCCGACGCACCGGTCGCCGCGGCGGGCGCGATCATCGATCGGGTGCGCGAGGCGGGCGGACGGGTCGACAGCCGCACCGAGCAGCCCGGCACCGACGACTCCGAGCCGAGCGCCACGCTCGTCGTCCGGCTGCCCGCGGACAAGACCGACGCGTTCATCGCGGGACTCGGCGGCGTCGGCCAGGTCACCCGGGTCAGCACCAACCGCGACGACGTCACCATGCAGTGGGAGGACCTGGACGCCAGGATCAAGGCGTTGCAGGCATCGGTCGACCGGCTGCGCGCGCTCATCGCGGGCGCCACCACCACCTCCGACCTGATCGCCGCCGAGCAGGCGCTCTCCAGCCGCCAGGGCGAGTTGGACAGTCTCACCGCGCAGAAGCGGCGGCTGGACGACCAGGTCGCCTTGTCCACCTTGACCATCGACATCACCACCGACGAAAAGAAGTCCGACGACGACCCCGACAGCTTCTGGGACGGCATCGTCGCAGGCTGGAACTCGCTGGTGGACTGGTTGCGGGACGCGGTTGTATTCAGCGGCAAGGCGATTCCGTGGCTCGGCTTCCTCGCGGTGCTGGCCGCCCTGCTGTGGGCCGTCGTGCGGCTGGTGCGGCGCGGGAAGAGTGCGCCGGGTGAGGAAGAATCGGCACCGGACTCGACCAGCGCCGCCCCTTCGGAAGGAGCGGAAACCAGCCCAGGGGAGCAGGGTGCCGACAGTAGTAAAGGCGACGATCAAGCCGAACAGTCGTAAAGGCCCCCTGGTGGAAACCCTCGACGACGGCAGCCTGCAACTGTACGTGCGGGCCCCTGCCGTCGAGGGCAAAGCCAACAAAGCGGCCATCGAACTCCTCGCCGTGCACTATGGGGTGCCCAAGTCCGCCGTCCGCCTCGCGGCAGGGGCCACCTCGCGTTTCAAACGTTTCGAAATCGACATCTGAAGCCGCGAACCGTTCCATAGCTCGATCTGCTCCGCGATCTCCTCGGGGAGTCGCTCTAGTTCCTCCCAGGTCATGGACTCCGGGAGGTCCGGCCGCTCGGCGCGTGGAACGGACATGCCGCCATGGTAGTTGCGCGGTCCGCGGCTCACACCGCTCCCGGGAATCCGAGTTGGCGCCAAGCCTCATACACCGTGACCGCCGCCGCGTTGGAGAGATTCATCGAGCGGCGGCCGGGGAGCATCGGGATGCGCAGCCGGTCGGTGATGTGCGGGTCCGCCAGCACCTCCTCCGGCAGGCCGGTGGGTTCGGTTCCGAACAGCAACACGTCGTTCTCGCGGTACGCCACGTCGGTGAACCGGGTGGTGGCCTGCGTGGTGAACGCGTAGACCCGCTGCGGACGCAACGCCTCCCACGCCGCCGCCAGATTCGCGTGCACCGTCACCGACGCCAGATCGTGGTAGTCCAACCCGGCCCTGCGCAACTTCGGCTCGGACAAATCGAACCCCAACGGCTCGATCAGATGCAGATGACACCCCGTCCCCGCGGCCAACCGGATCGCGTTACCGGTATTCGGCGGAATGCACGGCTCATGGAACATCAGATGGAACACGGGTGTCAGTCAATCAGGACCTGCTCCGGTCCCACCGCCGGGCTGCCCCATCGGCTACTCCCGGTCGATGCGAACCCCGGTCAGGTTTCCGCCGTCCATTTGTCTCACCTTCTGCTGTATCGTGGCGTCGCCGACGGTGCCGGTTCTGGTCTCCATACCGGTGACGTCGCCGGCCGTGAAAGTATCGATGACCTGACTGACCTTCGTGCCGGTGGGTTCTCGATTCTCGCCGGCGAAAGTAAGGCGCTGCCCGTAAACCTCTTCCAGTACTGCCCGCAGTTCTCCCGCGGATTGCTCGGTCTGCGCTTCCACGTCTTCCGTCGATATCCATTCCTGGGCGACTTGCGCAATCTCAGCGGCGAGCTTTGCAATCCGCTTGTGCCGCGATTCCAGGATGTCCGGGTCTGCGGTGAGCGCTCTTGGACGTGCATCAAGTGGTGCGGCTTCCGGCACGGGTACCTGGATGGGCGTTGTGCTGGCTTCGTCTGCTCCGATGCCGTTGCGCCTTCGCAACAACTCCGACGCTTGCTCGTACAGGAATCGAATAGACTCCGTAAAAGCGGCTCCGAGTATAGCGACCGTTATCGGGTCAACCATTATTTCACTCCTCATCCAGGTTATTTCTGATCAGCCGACGCAGTACCGGCTTGAGACGACTGCGATCGAATCCGGGAGACGCTGATACTTGTCGAACGAGCTGCTGAACCACAGCAACTGATGCTCCGCCCGCGCCGTTCAAGAATGCGCGCCAGTGGATATTCGCCAGGGTGATTCTTCGTTGGTCGAGCCGTTCGTGGTCGGCCGGTGTGGCATCGAGCGCCCGCTGCGCAGAAGCCATCGCCTCCTCCAGATCGGCCAGCGCCGTGCTCGCTCCCCGCTCCGCGCGCTGCGCGAGCCGCTCGGCGAGAACCATGTCGCTCTGGGCTCGCGTGTCGCGATCCAGATCGGTACATCCGAGCAGACGCCGCTGCACATCGATCAACCGTCCGAGGTCCTCGCCTGCCGCTTCCAGCTCCTCGTCTTCGACGGCATCGATTCGCGCTATCAGAGAATTGGCCAGGCTGATCAGTCGGCTGCTGTAGCTCTCGTCCTCCGGCGGCGTGGCGTCGACCCCGCGCTGTGCGGCGGCGACCGCCTCGTCGAAGTCCGCCAACGCGGTACTTCCGCCGCGCTCGGCGCGCTGCCGCAGTCGCCGAGCGAGAGCGATGTCGGCTTGGGCTCGGGTGGCTCGATTCAGATCGGAGCAGGCCAGCAGTCGCCGTTGCACATCGATCAGTCGACCGAGCGGCTCCTCGACATCGGCGGTCGTGTTGAGGTCCACGTGCGCTATCAGGGCGTTGGCGAGGCTGATCAGTCGGCTGCTGTAGCTCTCGTGGTCGTGGGGTGTAGCGTCGACTGCTCGCTGTGCGGCGGCGACCGCCTCGTCGAAATCCGCTGATGCGCTGGTTCCACCCCGCTCCGCGCGCTGCCGAAGCTGCGCGGCGAGAACCATGTCGGCCTGGGCTCGCGTTTGCTGCGACAGGTCGGGACATGCGAGCAGACGCCGCTGCACGTCGATCAATCGCTCGAGCCCCTCGGCGGCTGTTTCCTCGTCATCTATTCCGGCATTGATGCGAGCCATCAGGGCGTTCGTCAGCACGATCAGTCGGCTGCTGTATCTCTCGTGATCAGGCGGCGTGGCGTCGACCGCGCGTTGCGCGGCGGCGACCGCCTCGGCCATATCGGCCGACGCCGAGACACTGTCGTCGGCGCTGCGTGCCCGCCGCCGAAGCTGCTCGGCCAGAGCGATGTCGGCTTGCGCTCGGGTGTCTCGGTCGAGATCGGGACATGCGAGCAGCCGCCGTTGAATGTCGATCAGTTGTCCGAGCAGCTCCCCGGGATCGCCGGTCGCATCGATCTGCGCCATCAGGATGTTGGCGAGGCCCATCAGTCGGCTGCTGTAGCTCTCGTCCTCCGGTGGTGTGGCGTCGACCGCGTGTTGCGCGGCGGCGACCGCCTCGGCCATATCGGCCGACGCCGA
>NZ_BDBA01000245.1 GCF_001612745.1 Nocardia amamiensis NBRC 102102
CACAGTGCGCCTTCGCGCACGACGGAGCCGAGCGTCAGCGAGGCGCAGTCGTGAGCGCCGAGGCCCGGCTCCCTGCCGCTGGGGTTCGCCGATGTCGACCGGCGCGGCATGGTGTCGCCTGGTGGCACTCGATGATGTCCGGCGCGGCAACATGATGCGGCCGGATTGTCCGGCGGACGGCAGGGCGATGGAGCGTCCAGGTCGCCGCGGCACCGGGAGAACGCGGTCGGCCACGCCGATGGTCGGCTTCCGTGCCGATCTGATCCGCCCACTACGGGACGGTCGTTCCGGCGATTTCGTTCGTCCGCGCTGCGCGCCGCCGGGTTTCGCCGCGTCCAAGCGGCTTTGCGAACTCGGTTGTCGTCGCAAGCCGTGGCAAGATGCCGCCGCGGTGACCACCCACAGCGTTCCATGGGACGAAGGCGGTGCCGCACCGTGACTCGGCGAGGGTCGAAGCGGGTGCTGGCCCTGTGGTGCCCGGATTGGCCCGCGGTCGCCGCGGCGGCGATGGCGGGACTTCCCGCGACGCGGCCGGTGGCGGTGCTGTTCGCCAACCGGGTGGTGGCGTGTTCGGCGATCGCGCGAACCGAGGGGGTACGTCGCGGGTTGCGGCGTAGGGAGGCGCAGGCGCGATGCCCGGAACTCTTTCTCGCGCAGGACGATCCGGATCGAGATGCGCGATTGTTCGAGCCGGTGGTCGCCGCGGTGGCTGCGACGATGCCCGGCGTGGAGGTGCTGCGACCGGGACTGCTCGTGCTCGGCGCGCGTGGCGCGGCACGGTTCTTCGGTTCAGAGGAGGCCGCGGCCGAGCGTCTGGTCGACGCGGTGGCCGTGGCCGGGGCGGAGGCGCAGGTCGGGATCGCCGATGAGCTGTCAACGGCGGTGATCGCCGCCCGCCGTGCCGCGATCGTGCCCGCGGGCGGGGGAGCGCGGTTCCTCGCGCCGCTGCCGGTGGGGGAACTCGCGATCGAGCCGAGCCTGGCCGCGCCCGAGCGCGCCGACCTGGTGGATCTGTTGCATCGCTTGGGTTTACGACGAATCGGTGACTTCGCCGCACTCTCCTCCGTGGAGGTCGCCTCCCGGTTCGGCGCCGACGCCGTGCTCGCGCATCGCTGTGCCAGGGCCGAACCGGAGCGTCCACCGTCCGCGCGGCGGCCACCACCGGATCTGGTGGTGGAGTACCGCTGCGACCCGCCGATCGAACGGATCGATGCCGCCGCTTTCGCCGGCCGTCTGCTCGCCACCCGGCTGCACACCGCGCTCGCGGATGCCGGGCTGGCCTGCACAAGGCTGTCGGTATTCGCGGAAACCGCTGCCGAAGAGCAGCTTTCGCGGATCTGGCGGTGCGCGGAGCCGCTGACGGCGGAGGGCACGGCGGACCGGGTGCGCTGGCAGCTGGACGGTTGGCTCACCCGGCGCGGCGGCGCGCGGCCCACCGCGCCGATCATCGTGCTGCGGCTGGAGCCCGTCGAGGTGGTCGCGGCGGGCGCGCTGCAACTCGGCTTGTGGGGAGGGGTCGGCGAGGAGGACGAGCGCGCGCGCCGCGCGCTGGTGCGGGTGCAGGGCCTGCTCGGCGGGGAAGCGGTGCGGGTGGGCGTGCTCAGCGGCGGACGCGGACCCGCCGAGCGCATCACCATGGTCGCGCTGGGTGACGAACTCGTCCCCGCGACCGACCCGGCCCAGCCCTGGCCGGGCCGGCTGCCCGAGCCCGCTCCCGCGGTGATCCTGCTGAATCGTCCGCTGGTGCGGTTGGAGGCCGCCGACGGCGCTCCCGTCGAGGTCACCGACCGCGCCATGTTCGACGCCGACCCCGCACTGCTGCGCTGGGGAAGCAAACAGTGGCGGCTGACCGGCTGGGCGGGGCCGTGGCCGGTGGACGAACGGTGGTGGGCGCCGGATTCGGCTGACGCCGGATGCACCGCCCGCGCCCAGGTTCAGCTCGACGGCGCCCCGGCGGACAGCCGGGTGCTCCTGCTGGTCTACCACGACCGAACCTGGCGCGTCGAAGGGCTTTACGACTGAATTGCCGTCGGCTGTGGTGCTTCCACGCATTCGAGCAACTGCATCGGGGTAAGGCCCCGGCCGCGTCCTTCGGACACTATCGGCGTAGCGGTTCCAGGTGTGCCCGCAGCCGGACTTCGACACGCCTGCCATTCGCGCCGAGCGTCCGACCGCGGCGTGTGTCAGCCCAGCTCGGCGAGCTGCGGGACGGCCGGTGCCATGCCGTCGATCCAAGCGGCCGGCGAGCCGGTGGTCGGGATGACGATGACGGTATGCACGCCGAGTTTGGCGTAGTCCGCCATCTGCCGGACGAACTCGTCGCGGGTGCCCGGGTTCGGCCGCGGGTTGTTCGCGATGATCGTCTTGCGGATCTGGTCGTAGTCCCGGCCCACGTCGTCGCAATGCCGTCGCAAGACGTCGAGCTTGTGCTCGACATCCGCGGGCGCGGAACCGAACAGGTTGCAGGCGTCGCCGTATTGCGCGACCAGCCGCAGCGTCTTGCGCTCCCCGCCTCCGCCGATGAGCACCTTGGGCCGATTGATCGGCTGCGGCGAGCAGAGCGTCTCGGCCAACTGGTAGTAACTGCCGTCGAATGCTCCGTTGTCGTGCGGGTCCCACATCTGCCTGCAGATGCGCAGCGTCTCCTCCAGCCGCTCGAACCGCTCGGCCACCGATGGGAACGGCACGCCGAGCCCGCGGTGCTCCCGTTCGAACCACGCGGCGCCGATGCCGAGCACCGCCCGGCCACCCGACAGGACGTCGAGTGTGGTGACGATCTTGGCGAGCAGGCCAGGGTGCCGATAGGTCACCCCGGTGACGAGCAGGCCGAGATCGATGCGGGAGGTGTGCGCGGCCAAGTAGCCGAGCGTGGTGTAGCCCTCCAGCATGTTCGCCTCGGCCGGCAGGCCGGTCTGCTCGATCTGGAAGTAGTGGTCCATGAACGACAACCAGGTCGCGCCGGAGGCCTCCGCCGCCGCGCCTACTCTGGCCAGCTCACCGGCGATGGCGGTGGTCCCGCCGTCGATGTCGAATATGGGTAGGTGAAAACCGAGCTCCATGAAGCTTTCCCTTGCACTGGACAACCCTGTACCAGCGCACACTAAGTGCTGGAGTGCACTCCAGGTCAAGCTCCCGCCGGGCGCGACCAGACCGTCGCCATGGTGAACGGATGTCCGCGCAGAGCGGCCCATTTCGGCTTGTGGGCCAGCCACGCGTCATCGATCAGCGCTTCGGCGACATCGCTCAGGACCCAGCCTGCGGTCAGCCCCGCCGACAGATGCTCGCTGATCAGGTGCAGATGCGTGTCGATCGCCACCGGCTCACCGGAGACGCCTGTGTAGTGCGTCGGCATTCCGGACACCATGATGAATTGCGGGTGGTAGCTCACCGATACGAATCGCGCGCCAGGTGCGGCGATGCGCCACGCTTCGGCGTAGAACGGCACCAATTCCGGCAGGTGCTCATCGATCAACGAGGCGATCACCAGGTCGTAGGCGCCATCCGGCAGTCCGGTGGCCCGCACGTCCGCTCGGGTCAGCGTGGTGTGCGCGCCGCGTTCGGCGGCCAATGCCAGCATTCCCTGGCTCACGTCGACCCCGTCGATATGCATGAGTCCGTGCTCCCGCAGCCAGCTTCCGGTTCGGCCGGAGCCACAGCCCAGATCGGCCGCGCGGCGCACGTCGCCGAAATCCAGGCGCAGTCGTCCCAGCAGCGCGAGATCCATTTCGTCGAGCACCGTCTGCTCATAGGTCGGCGCCCATCCGTCGTACCCGGTGGCCACGTCGACGGTGGGATAGTTACGACGGTCGAAATCGGCGAAGGAGGGCATGCGGCGAGTATTCCGCCGAGTTCACCCGCCGCGCCAGGCATTAACGCGTTGCTTCGAACAGACGGCGTACGACATCGCGATATCCGAAACGCGCGCCTCGGCTAGCGCTGCACCGCAGCCATTTCGAGTGATCCACGCAACTCCGGGCGGGTCGCTGTATGACGACCAGTATTCTCGTTGGTCGTGGATCTGACGGTCGGCCAAGTGGCATTCGGTGACGTGCGGATCGCCTATCGGGATTCGGGCATCGGCGCGGTGAGCGACATTCCCGTGATGCTGGTGCACGGCATGGGCGGCGACGGACACACCTGGGACCGGTTCGCCCGTGTTCTGGTGCAATCCGGGCGCCGTGTGATCATTCCCGATCTCCGTGGCCACGGCCGTAGCTCGCATACCGACTCCTACCGGTTCGACGACTTCGGCGCCGATTTGCTACGGCTCTGCGACGAACTGGAGCTGCCCGCGGTGGATCTGGTCGGACATTCGCTCGGCGGCTACGCGGTGTCGTGCGTCGCGCAGGAGCGGCCGGAGCTGGCGCACCGGTTGGTCATCGAGGAATGCCCGCTTCCGTTGCAGTCCGGCGCCGAGGAATTGCGCCTGACCCGGCGTTTTCCCACCGTGCCCGAGTTGTGGCACGCCACCTCCAGTCTGGTCCGGCACCCGCGCGCGGTGCTCTCGTTCGACCGCTCCATGACGAAGACTGCGCTGGAACAGTTCCGCAAGCCGAACCCGGAGTGGTGGGACCGGCTGCCCGATATCACCGCGCCCACGCTGGTGCTGTGCGGTGGTCCTGGCGGCATGGTCGATCCGGCG
>NZ_BDBA01000246.1 GCF_001612745.1 Nocardia amamiensis NBRC 102102
GCTCGGGTGTCTCGGTCGAGATCGGGACATGCGAGCAGCCGCCGTTGAATGTCGATCAGCTGTCCGAGCAGCTCTCCGGGATCGCCGGTCGCGTCGATCCGTGTCATCAAGTTGTTGGCGAGGGTGATCAGTCGGCTGCTGTATCTCTCGTCGTCGGACGGTGTGGCGTCGACTGCCCGCTGCGCGGCGGCGACCGCCTCGTCGAGATCCGCGGACGCGCTGGTTCCGCCCCGCTCCGCGCGCTGCCGAAGCCGCTCGGCGAGAACCATGTCGGCCTGGGCTCGCGTTTGCCGAGGCAGGTCGGGACATGCGAGCAGACGCCGCTCGACCTCGATCAACCGCTCGAGGTCCGCGGCGACATACTCCGGCCCTTCGTCTTGGACGGCATCGATTTGCGCCATCAGGGCGTTGGCCAAGCCGATCAGTCGAATGCTGTATCTCCCGTGATCGGGAGGCGTGGCGTCGACCGCGCGTTGCGCGGCGGCGACCGCTTCGGCCAGATCCGCCGACGCCGCGGCACCGTCATCGCCACTGACCGCCCGCTGACCGAGCCGCTCGGCCAAGACGATGTCGGCTTGGGCGCGGGTGTCTTGGTCGAGATCGGAACGTGCCAGCAGTCGCCGTTGAATGTCGATCAGTTGTCCGAGCAGCTCCCCGGGATCGCCGGTC
>NZ_BDBA01000247.1 GCF_001612745.1 Nocardia amamiensis NBRC 102102
CACCCAGCGGCTCCGCGAGATCCCGCCGCCCGCGTTCCTTCGCCGCGAGCACCGCCCGGCGCGCGGGACCGGCATACGGCCCGAGTGCCCAGCACGGGACTCCCGGATCGGTGCGTGGCCATACCCGCACCGGGGGCCCGGCCAGCGCGGCGGCGCACTCGACGCACCACCCGCAGCCGGGCCGCCCGCAGCCCGCACAGGCTGCGGGCAGGACCAGATCGAGCAGATTCCGCATCGCCCGAGTGTGCACCCACCCACCGACGAGGTTGATCCAACGCCTGCGTCACCTGATGGAACACCGAGTCCCTTGCTGCCGAACCCTTTCGCGACATTCCCGGCGCCGCGGAACGCGGACAGATCCCGCGCCCGAGCGGCGAGCTCATCGAGCCGGACTCACGCCAACGCAGGACCCGAACGCACACCCAGGCTGGCACGGCCTACCACCCGGATAGGCGGGGGAACGCTCAGCCGGGAAGCACCGGAAGGGCGTTCGCGCCGAGTCCGGGTACCTCGCGCCAATAGGGCTGCCCCTGGTCCGGGGCGGGGGCGGTGGTCAGCTCGAGCACCGCGCGCGAGTCGGCCACGTACTGGTGGTCCGGGCTCGCGCTCACCGAGCGGACCGGCGCGGTCAGGTTCTGCGAAGTCAGCGGGGTCGGCTCCGATCCGTCCACCGAGACGGTGCTCACCGGGTCGACATTGCCTTCGCGCGCGATGATGATCGTGTCGGCGTCGAGCCAGTCCACCGACACGGCGGTCGTGCTGAGGCCGACGCCGACCGGAAGCGCGGAGGTCAAGCTCAACTTTCCATCGGGCTGTGGCACCACGACCGCGACATACACCTTGCCGTCGGCAATCATCGCCGCCCGCACGCCGTAGCGGGAGATCCGGAGTTCGGTGATCGGCAGCCGCGGCGCCATTGCCGACGAGGCCGCCGTCAACGCCGAGATGTCGACATCCTGCACCGATACATTTCCGGTTGCGCGGTCATGGACCGCGCGGATGACCCGCCCGCCGTCGAGCACCGCCCATGCAGCACTGCCGTCGGCGGTCCAGGACGGCCGGGTGATGGTGAAACCTTCGGCGACGGGAAAGGCATTGCCGCCGTACGTGCCGACCATCAGTGCGCGCGACGGCTCCCCCGCCGGCCTGCCCGCCTCGGCGACCGCCGCGACCAACTGCCCATCCGGGGACAGCGCCGCCGACTGCAGGTTGTTCACCCGACCGAAGTAGCCGGGCGTCGGCGCGCTGCCACTGTCGGTCACCTGTACCAGTGCCCCGCCGCGCAGCGCATGCAAACCAGCCTGGCTGCGCGTGGACGCGCCGGGGCTGAACTGCTGCACGTCCGCGACGCTCCATCCGCTCGCGGCGAACCGCTCGTCCAATGGTTTGCCGTCGGCGAGCAGCACGTAGGGTCCGAGAATGTCGGCGCCGGAGAGCGTGAGCACCACCTGGGCGGCCAGCAATTCCCGCTCCCGCGGATTCAGCGCCGACGCACCGGCGAAGTCGATCTTGACTCCGCCGAGCCCGATGCCGACTCCCTCCGGGTCACCGTTGATCTTGGTGATCGGGCCGCGCAGCGTGACCGGCGGCGCCAGCTCGTTGCGCAGCACCGACGCGAGGGCGGGCTGCGGCCCCTCGAGCAGCGAACCCAGCAACCGCTGGGTCAACTGCCCCTTCGGGACCGAGAACCAACGCAGATCCGGGACCGTCGTGTTGCCGCTCGGATCGATGAAATACAGCACGTAGCGCCGATAGGACTTGAAGAACGCGGTGGAGTCCATCACCACGCCGTCGGGCAACTCGTCGATGCGCCACTCGCCGTCGACCTTGGTCAGCTCGATCTTGTTCTCGACGATGACGATATCGTCGCTCGGGCGATATCCGCCGTCGGCGGCCAGCTCACCGACCTTGCGCGCGCGGATCTTGTAGGTGGCCTTGTCACCGGAGCGGGATTCCCGCAGCGTGTCGGGTTTCTCCACGATGACGGTGCCCGCGGCGTCATCCCACTGGGTGGAGGCGGCCGGAGTCATGTACTGTCGCGCGGCCAGATGCCGGTTGGCCGGGTCGGCGGTGGCCTGGAGGAAATCGCGCAGCAGGAGATCGGGATCGCGGTTGGCGACCGGGGGCGGCGGGCCCTCCGGGGTGGGCTCGCGGTTGAGCGTCCCCAGTGCCTCCGGCGCGGAGGACTCCGGCAGGCTGGCACACGCGGTGAGCGGTGACAAAACCACCGCGACCACCGCGACCAACACGGTCAGCCGCCGCATCCGCGCGGACCCGACACGCATTCTCATGACTGTCCGTCCCCGGATTCGCGGGTAGGGCCGCCACCGGCCTGCGCCGACTCGGGTGCCTGCGATCCATTCGGACCGGACGCGGGCGCCTCACCGGATGGGGTGCTCTCGTCGGCTGTCGCCATGTCGCCCGATTCCGCGGCCTCCGCCCGCGCCGCATCCGGCTTCTGGGCGCTCACTTCGTCCGTACGCACACCATCCACTCCGGCAGTGCCCGACTCGGTAGTCACGTCTTCCGTACGCGCACTATCCGCCCCAGCGGTGCCCGGGGGCACATCGTCGGGTCCTGCCTGCGCGCTCACACTGTGCACGGTAGTGCTCGATTCCAGCTCGTCCGGCCCGCCGGCAGGCGTCAGCGCGGCGTCCGGTCCGGCTACAGTCGCCTCCGCGGGACCGACCTGGGCGGCCTGCGAACCCGCGCCCGTGTCGTGCACGCTGTCCAGCTCGGAA
Source organism: Nocardia amamiensis NBRC 102102 (assembly GCF_001612745.1). Taxonomy (GTDB): domain Bacteria; phylum Actinomycetota; class Actinomycetes; order Mycobacteriales; family Mycobacteriaceae; genus Nocardia; species Nocardia amamiensis. Next base: position 2,742 of record NZ_BDBA01000247.1, read on the forward strand.
CCACTCCGCTCCCCGGCATCACGTTCGGCACCCGACGCCCGCGCGGCGGACGCCTCCAGGTTCGCGACGGTCGCGCCTTCCGCCTCGGCAGCAGCGGACTCCGCAGGCGGCTCCTCGACCAGCCGCACCGGCTTGCGGGCCGGCTCCAACGGCAGCGGACTTTGGCCGAGCTTCTTGCCGCGCACCAGCGGCAACGTCAGCCGGAAGCTCGCGCCGACACCGATCTCGCCCCACGCCTCGAGCTTGCCCTCGTGCAGGTTCGCGTCCTCCACGCTGATCGACAGACCCAGACCGGTGCCGCCGGAGCGGCGCATCCGGGACGGGTCCGAACGCCAGAACCGGTTGAAGACCAGCTTCTCCTCGCCGGGCCGGAGGCCGACGCCCTGATCGCGCACGACGACGCCGACCGCGTTGGCCTCGACGTCGCCGCGCATGCGCAGCAGCACCGGCTTGCCCTCGCTGTGGTCGATCGCGTTGGCCAGCAGATTGCGCAGCACGCGCTCCACGCGGCGCGGATCGACCTCGGCGACCAGCGGCTCGTCCGGCATATCGGTGATCACCTCGACCCCGGCGTCCTTGGCCAGGTGCCGCACGGTGGAGATCGCGGCCCGCGCGCACATCCGCACGTCCAGCGATTCGACCTGGAGTTCGGCGACGCCCGCGTCGTGCCTGCTGATCTCCAGCAGGTCGTTGAGCAGACCCTCGAACCGGTCCAGCTCGTTGACCAGCAGTTCGGCGCTGCGAGCCAGGGCAGGGTCGAGGTCGTCACTGCTGCCATGGATCAGGTCGGCGGCCATGCGCACGGTGGTCAGCGGGGTGCGCAACTCGTGGCTGACGTCGGAGGTGAACCGGCGCTGCAGGTTGCCGAACTCTTCCAGCTGGGTGATCTGGTTGGACAGACTCTCGGCCATCTCGTTGAACGCCTGGGCCAGCCGCGCCATGTCGTCCTCGCCGCGCACCAGCATGCGTTCCTTGAGCCTGCCGTCGGCGAATCGGCCCGCGATCCGCGCCGCGGAGCGGATCGGCAGGACGACCTGCCTGGTGACCAGCGCGGTGATCGCGGCGAGCAACACCAGCAGCACGATGCCGCCGACCAGCATGGTGCCGCGCATCAGCGCCAGACTGCGCTCCTCGTTGGCCAGCGGGAAGATCAGGTAGATCTCCAGGGTCGGGATCTCGGCGCTGGGACTGCCGATGATCAGCGCGCGGCCGTGATAGCCCTCCGAGTCGGCCACCGTGGCGAACTGGTAGCTGACCTGGTTGCGCTGCACGAACCGGCGCAGTTCCTCAGGGACCTCCTGGATCGGGCCGTTAGAGATCTGCTGCGGCGGCATGCCGCCGATGACGCTCAGCGCCGTATCGAAAGTCCCTGCCGCGCCGGTGGATTGGCCGGTGCCACCGCGGTTGGACAGCGCGTTGCGCGCCTCTTCCAGCCGCTGCGGCTGGGCGCCGACATCGTGCACACCGGCCAGCTGGGTTTCCACAGTGTTGCGCGCACGGTCCATCTCCTCGACCGCCGCGTTGATCTTGGCGTCGAGCAGCCGGTCGGTGATCTGACTGGTCAGCACCACGCCGAGGATCGTGATGACGATCAGCGACAGGGTCAGCGTCGACACGATGACGCGCAGCTGCAGCGACCGGCGCCAGAGGTGGCCGAGAGCAACGCCGACCTCGTGGAACCACGCCACGACCGGTGCCAGCGATCGTTGCAGACGCGCGATCACGCTGGTGAGATCCGCCGTCCGGTCGTGGCGGGGCCCTTCCTGGTCAGCCAAGCAACTGCCTCCGGGCCCTCGACTCGGTCCGGATCACGGCGGTCCGGCCTTGTAACCGACACCGCGGACGGTCAGCACGATCTCCGGGTTCTCGGGATCCTTCTCGACCTTCGCGCGTAGGCGCTGCACGTGGACGTTCACCAGCCGGGTGTCGGCGGCATGCCGGTAGCCCCAGACCTGCTCCAGCAGGACCTCCCGGGTGAACACCTGACGCGGCTTGCGGGCCAGCGCGACCAGCAGGTCGAACTCCAGCGGCGTCAGCGAGATCTGCTGGCCGCCCCGGCTGACCTTGTGCGCGGGCACGTCGATCACGATATCCGCGATCGACAGCAGCTCGGCGGGCTCCTCCTCGGTACGGCGCAGCCGGGCGCGCACCCGGGCGACGAGTTCCTTGGGCTTGAACGGCTTGACGATGTAATCGTCGGCGCCCGATTCCAGACCCAGCACGACGTCGACCGTGTCGGTCTTGGCCGTGAGCATCACGATCGGAACCCCGGAATCGGCCCGCAGCACCCGGCACACATCGATGCCGTTCATGCCGGGCAGCATCAGGTCCAGCAACACCAAATCGGGGCGGATCTCGCGGACCGCCGCCAGGGCCTGTGTGCCGTCGCCGACCACGTGCGGGTCGAACCCTTCCCCGCGCAGGACGATCGTGAGCATCTCAGCGAGTGCCATATCGTCGTCGACGACCAGAATCTTCGGCTTCATAACTACTATGTTGTCATCTCCCAGGCGAGGATCGGGCCGCCACGCCAACACTGGTGCCAACCTGCGGCACAGCCAACCTTATCGACCAACGATTTCGATGATCCGCGCGGCCGCCGAAGCGGGATCGTCCTCGGATCGATATGTCCACCATGGCCCATGCCAGCCGCGTTCGGCCAGCTCGCGGTACACCGCACCGGTCCGGTGTTGCAGACCGCCGTCGCGCTCGTAGGCGTCGGGCGCGCGTTCGGCGTCGAGTTCGCCTCGCCTGCGGGCACGCTCGACGGCCAACTCGGTCGGCACGTCCAGCAACACCTGGAGCGCGGGCGCAGGCAGGGCGAATCTGCCGAACTCCAATTCGCCCACCCACCGCACTATTTCGCCGTCGGCCGACTGGCCGAGCCGGGCGGCGGAATAGGCGGCGTTGGAGGCAACGTAACGGTCGAGGAGCACGATGTCGTTGTCGGCCAACAGCTTCGACAGCTCGTCGTTGGCGCCCGCGCGGTCCAGCGCGAACAGCAGCGCCATGCCGTTGACCGAGCGGGCGAGGTCGCCGTGCGCGCCGCGCAGCGCCTCGGCGGCCAGGTCGGCGTGCACCGAGACGCGGTAGCGCGGGAAGGCCATCGTGGCGACGCGCAGCCCGCGACCGCGCAGATCGGCGACAACCTTGTCGATCAGCGTCCGCTTGCCCGCGCCGTCGAGGCCTTCGACGGCAATCAGCACTCCCATAGCCAGGCAGGGTACTCCGCCGAGCACCGACCGATGACACCGGCTGACCAGCGCGGATGTCGGGCCGGGCGGACCGGCCCGGGAGCCGGGGAGCGCGGTCCCGCCGACCGGAAGGCCGGCGGGACGCGCTCGGTGCTCAGTAGCGGTAGTGATCCGGCTTGAACGGGCCCTCCACGTCCACGCCGATGTACTCGGCCTGGTCCTTGGTGAGCTTGGTCAGCTCGCCGCCGAGCGCCTCGACGTGGATGCGAGCGACCTTCTCATCCAAGTGCTTCGGCAGGCGGTAGACCTCGTTGTCGTACTCGTCGGGCTTGGTCCACAGCTCGATCTGCGCGATCACCTGGTTGGAGAAGCTGTTCGACATCACGAACGACGGATGCCCGGTCGCGTTGCCGAGGTTCAGCAGACGCCCCTCCGACAGCACCAGGATCGAACGGCCGCTCTCTTTGAAGGTCCACAGGTCGACCTGCGGCTTGATGTTCAGTCTCGTTGCGCCGCAACGCTCCAGCGCGGCCATGTCGATCTCGTTGTCGAAGTGACCGATGTTGCCGAGGATGGCCTGGTCCTTCATCGCCTTCATGTGCTCAAGGGTGATGATGTCCTTGTTGCCGGTGGCGGTGATGACGATGTCGGCCTCGCCGATCGCCTTCTCCACGGTCACCACGTCGTAGCCGTCCATCAGCGCCTGCAGCGCGTTGATCGGGTCGATCTCGGTGACCTGCACCCGGGCGCCCTGTCCGGCAAGCGATTCCGCGCAGCCCTTGCCGACATCGCCGTAGCCGCAGATCAATACCTTCTTGCCGCCGATGAGCACGTCGGTGCCGCGGTTGATGCCGTCGATCAGCGAGTGGCGGGTGCCGTACTTGTTGTCGAACTTGCTCTTGGTGACCGAGTCGTTGACGTTGATCGCCGGGAACACCAGCTCGCCCGCCGCCGCAAACTGGTAGAGCCGCAGCACGCCGGTGGTGGTCTCCTCGGTGACGCCGCGCACCGATGCGGCGATCCGGCCCCACTTGCCGCGGTCGGTCTCGAACCGCTCACGCAGCAGATTCAGGAACACCTTGTACTCGGCCGAGTGGTCGGCGTCCTCCGGCGGCACCACGCCCGCCTTCTCGAACTGCGCGCCGCGCAGCACGAGCATGGTGGCGTCGCCGCCGTCGTCGAGGATCATGTTGGCCGGCTCGTCCGGCCAGGTGAGCATCTGCTCGGCGGCCCACCAGTACTCCTCCAGGGTCTCGCCCTTCCAGGCGAAGACCGGGGTGCCCTTGGGCTCGTCGACCGTGCCGTGCGGGCCGACCACCACGGCGGCCGCCGCGTGGTCCTGGGTGGAGAAGATGTTGCACGAGGCCCAGCGCACCTGCGCGCCCAGCTCTGTCAGGGTCTCGATCAGCACCGCGGTCTGCACCGTCATGTGCAGCGAGCCGGAGATGCGCGCGCCCTGCAGCGGCCGCACCTCGGCGTACTCACGGCGCAGCGCCATCAGACCGGGCATCTCGTGTTCGGCGAGACGGATCTCCTTGCGGCCGAAGTCGGCCAGCGACAGATCCGCCACCTTGTAATCGATGCCGCCTCGGACATCGGCGGTCAACGACGTGCGTGCGGGAAGTTCTGAGGTGGTCATCAGCCTCTCCTGGTTCGGCAAGTACCGAGGCAAGGCTAGTCGCTCGCGACCGCGAGCGGACCACGCGGCTGCCTGAGCCGCGCTCGGCCCGGCGTGGTCTGCCGCCGGTCATCGTCCGACCGCGTGGGCTACGCGGCCGTCTCGGCGTTTACGCGACCACCCCGCGGGCGGCCAGGATCCGGCGCCGCTTGCGCGGCTGGATGTTCGCCAGCGTGAGGTCGCCGCCGTAGTGGGCGAGGACGCGCTTGTCCATCACCCACCGCCACAGCGGCGGAATGGCGGCGAACACGATCATGGTGGCGTATCCGGCCGGCAGCTGCGGGGCCTGCTCCGAGCTGCGCAGCGTCTGGTAGCGACGGCCCGGGTTGGCGTGGTGATCGCTGTGGCGCTGCAGGTGGAACAGGAAGATATTGGTGACCAGGTGGTCGCTGTTCCAGCTGTCGCGCGGCGAGCAGCGGGCGTACATGCCGTTCGGGCGGCGAGCCCGCAGCAAACCGTAGTGCTCGACGTAGTTCACCGTCTCCAGCAGGCCGATGCCGATCACCGCCTGCAATGCCAGCCATGGCAGCACCTGGTAGCCGAACGCCGCGACCAGGGCGCCGAACAGCACCACTGTCATCGACCACGCCTGCAGGATGTGGTTGTCGACGCTCCACCAGCCCTTGTCCTTGCGGGCGAGACGCTCGCGCTCCAGCGCGATCGCCGAACGGAAGCTCCCGGAGACGCTGCGCGGCAAGAATTCCCACAGCGACTCCCCCAGCCTGCCGCTGGCCGGGTCCTCCGGCGTCGCCACGCGCACGTGATGGCCGCGATTGTGCTCGACGAAGAAGTGCCCGTACCCGGACTGGGCGAGGGCGATCTTGGCCAGCCAGCGTTCCAGCCGCTCGACCCGGTGCCCGAGTTCGTGGGCGGCGTTGATGCCGATGCCGCTGACGAAACCCAGGGTTGCGGCCAAGCCGAGCTTGTCGACCAGGCTCAGCTCGGCACTGGCCCACATGTAGCTCGCGATCACCAGCCCGACCAGCTGCACCGGCAGCATCAGATAGGTACACCACCGGTAGTACCTATCGTTGGACAGCAGTTCGTAGTGCTCATCCTTGGGGTTGCTGCCGTCCACGCCGATCGCCCAGTCCAGCACCGGAATCAGGATCAGCACGATGATCGGGCCGATCCACCAGAACACCTCCACACCGGTGTGGAGCACGAGCTGCGACGGCAGCAAAGCCGACGATGGCGCGAGCAAGCCGAGAACCCACAGATGGCGCTTGGGATCGGGCGACCCCACCGGATTGCCAACCGTTTGCACTTTTGCCCCACTCAATGAAGACATGAAACTCCGACGACCCGACCCGCCTGAGAATACTTGCAGACTTCCCGTTCGTTACACACGGTTGGCTGTAAAACGTGTCAGCGATTACAAGCCGCGCAGTCGGTTTCCAAGTCGCCGCACAGATGCTGAGGTGTCGCGAGCCGGTTGCCCGCGCCCGCTCAGCTCTGCACCCGCGCGGCGAGGATCGCCTCCACGTACGGACTCAGCAGGGCACTCAGCTCCTCGGGCACGTCTCGCCCCAGCCCCGGCGGAGTGGGGATGTAGCTCAGGGCGATCCGCACCAGCGCGTGCGCGACCACATCCGATTCGGCCGGCGTCGTCGCCACCCAGCTGTGCTGGAAGGCCAGCGACAGCCGCTCGGTCGCGTGCTCGAGCAACGGCCCGGCATCGAGCGTGATCAGCCGCAGCAGATCCAGCTTCACCTCGCCCGCGACCAGCGACTGGACCAGAGGGTCGGCGGCCGCGTCGACGAAGAAGTTGGCCATGCCGTCGCGGAAGGCGGCGCGGGCGTCACCGACGTTGCCGTTGATCGCCGCGTCCACGTGGTCGACCAGATCGTCGGCCAGGCGCAGCGCGTAGGCCTGGGTGAGCCCGCTGCGTGAGCCGAACTCGTTGTAGAGCGTCTGCCTGCTCACGCCCGCCCGGGCCGCGACGTCACCGAGCGTGATCTTGGACCAGTCCCGCTCGGTGAGCAGCTCGCGCATCGCGTCCAGGACCGACGTCCGCAGCAGTTCCCGCGCGGCCTCCTGGTAGGGAATCCTGGTTCCGTTGCGCGGCATACCCGCGACACTGTCACGGGGAACTGCCGCAGTCAAAGTCTCACGACCGCTCGATTTCGACCATGAAGAAGTCCGCCTTGGCGGCGCCGCAGTCCGGACAGGTCCAGTCGTCGGGGATGTCGTCCCAGCGGGTGCCCGGCGCGATCCCGTCCTCCGGCCAGCCCTTGGCCTCGTCGTATTCGAAGCCGCACTGGATGCACTGGTAGAGCTTGTACTCACGCCCGCCCGTCTCCCGACCGCCACCCCTCACCGAATCGCTACGCGATGCTGTAGTCATTTGCTTGCCCCTATCACCTCGAAGTCGATCTTTTCCCGCACGCCGCAGTCCGGGCAGCACCAGTCGTCCGGCACCGTCTCCCACCGGGTGCCCGGCGGGAATCCCTCGTGCGGCGCGCCTTTCGCCTCGTCGAAGACGTAGTCGCAGACGGGGCAGCGGTAAGAGCTCATGCGCCCTCCCCCTCGGCGGCTGCGTCTCGGACGCCGTAGCGGGCGAGCACCTTGTCCCGCTTGCCCGGGTCGATGTTGGCGCGGGTGATGTCGCCCCCGTAGTGCGCGAGGACGCGCTTGTCCATGACGCGGCGCCACAGCGGAGGGAAGTAGGCCAGCAGGACCATGCTGGCGTAACCGCTCGGCAGGTTCGGCGCGCCGTCCCAGCTGCGCAGCGTCTGGTAGCGGCGGGTCGGGTAGGCGTGATGATCGCTGTGCCGCTGCAGGTGGTACAGGAAGATGTTGGTGACGATGTGGTCGCTGTTCCAGCTGTGCACCGGGGCGGGCCGCTCGTACCGTCCGCTCGCCGTGCGCCCGCGCACCAAGCCGTAGTGCTCCAGGTAGTTCACCGCCTCCAGCAGGCTGAAGCCGACCACGGCCTGCAGGATCAGGTACGGCAGCAACTCGATGCCGAACACCGCGAGCAGCGCCGCGTACAGCACGGCCGACATGAGCCAGGCGCTGAGCACCTCGTTGCGCAGGCTCCACGGTTTCGCGCCGAGCCGCTCCAGGCGGACCTTCTCCAGATGCCAGGACGATTTCAGGCTGCCCCACACGGTGCGCGGCCAGAACGCCCAGAACGTCTCGCCCACCCGGGAACTGGCCGGATCCTCCGGCGTCGCGACGCGGACATGGTGGCCGCGGTTGTGCTCGATGTAGAAGTGCCCGTAGAACGACTGAGCCAGCGCGATGCGGGAGAGCCAGCGTTCCAGGTCGACCTTCTTGTGGCCGAGTTCGTGCGCGGTGTTGATGCCGATGCCGCCGATCATGCCGACGGTGATCGCCAGGCCGATCTTGTCCAGCACGTGCAATCCGCCGTCGATGCCGAGCCAGCTCGCGTCGTTCCCGGTGATCAGGTAGGCGCCCATGAGCAGCGTGGCGTACTGGAACGGCAGGTACAGGTAGGTGAGGTAGCGGTAGTACTTGTCGTTCTCCAGGTACTCCATCACCTCGTCCGGCGGGTTCGAGCCGTCCGGCCCGAAGCAGATGTCGGCGATCGGAATCAGCACGTAGACCAGGATCGGCCCGAGCCAGAAGGGCACATGCGCGAGGCGATGCCAGCCGAATTCGTTCAACGCCCAGATGAGCGGGAGCCCGATTGTGAACAGGCCCGTAGGGGCGAACAACCCCCACAGCCACAAATAGCGTTTGCGGTCGCGCCAAGCCGGTACCTCGACCGGCCGCACGGCACTGTCGGCGTTCGTCGACATCGTTGTCTCCATTCCCCACACGTCATCGCATGTGACGTGCATTACCTCTCACAGTGGACAATAGACCGCGACTTGTCGCGTGTCTAGACAAATCAGACAATTTGTAAACCCAGAGTGAGCGCGGGAACGACGAAGCCCCGGCCGGATGAGGGGCATCCGACCGGGGCTCGAGCGCTAGGAGGATCAGCGCAACAGAACGTCGGCGTCGGCGGGCAACGCGTCCACCGGCCACCAGCGCAGATCGGTGGATTCATGACTGCGCACCGGGACCGCGCCCGCGGGAGCGGTAATACGGAACAGAAGGTCGAGGTGCCGGGTGGGCACCCCCAGCGAGCACCTGATCGGATGGGCCTGCGCGCCATACAGGCCCGGCTCCAGCCGCAGACCCGCGATGCCCGATTCCTCGGCGGCTTCCCGCAGCGCGGCGGCCGCGACAGTGTCGTCGTGCTCTTCGCAGTGGCCGCCGAGCTGGATCCAACGGCCGACGCGCGGATGCAGGGTGAGCAGCACGTCGCGACCGTCCGCGGAGAAGACCACCGCGGAGGCGGTGATGTGGCCCGGCGCGTGTTCGCGTAGGCAGCCGCGCGGAGCCGAGCCGAGGAACGCCAGCATCGCCTCGCGCAGCGACCGATCGGAATCGATTGCCGGACACCATGATTCGAGCAAGGCGGTCGCCGAGGCGTGCAGGGATTCCGCGCTCACCGGCCGCGCCCCCGCCCGCCGCACCCGATCCTGCCGAGCACCGTCACAGCTCGACCAGCCCGGAACCGGCGCCGACCACCGGCCGCGGGGTCAGCTCCTCGAGCGGATGGCCGATGGCGATCGCGCCCAGCGGACTCCAGTCCTCGGCCAGTCCGAGGACATCGCGGGTGACCTCCGGCGCGAAGATGGTCGAACCGATCCAGCAGCTGCCGATCCCCTCGGCGGCCAAGGCGACCAGCAAGCCCTGCACCGCCGCGCCCACCGCGACGGTGAACATAGTGCGCTCATGGGCGCGCCTGCGCTCATCGGGATAGTCGTGCGCCCCGTCCGGCACACAGAACGGGATGATCACCTCGGGAGCGTCGAACAGGATGCGGCCGCGGGCGATCCGCCGCTCGATCCGCTCCGGCGCGAGCCCGTCGGCGGCCAGATCCGCGCGCCACTTCTCCGCCATCGCCTCCAGCAGCTGGGTACGCAGCCCCGGCTTGCGCAGCCAGACGAATCGCACCGGGCGCGTGTGATGCGGGGCGGGGGCGGTCAGCGCGACCGACACCGCCGCCCGAATACGTTCGGGATCGACCGGAGCGTCGGCGAACTGGCGAATCGAGCGACGCAGCAGGATCGCCTCTTGACGCCCGCGCTCGATCGCCTCGGCGGTGCCGAGCCAGAACAGGTCCTCGGTGCCGCCGCGCAGCAGATCGGTGGCGCTGGATCCGTCGTCGACCACCGGCAGCCCGCGCACCACGGCCACCGGGACCCCGCCCAGCTTGCCTTTCACCAGGTCCGCGGCGGCCGCGAGTTCGTCCGCCACGGCGACCTGGGTGACGAACAGCTCGTTGCCCTGACCGTCGACCGCGCCCGCGTAGTCGTGCAGCACCCGAAGCCCGGCGGCACCGATGGCCGCGTCGGTCTGCCCATTGCGCCACGCCCGGCCCATGGTGTCGGTAACGACCACCGCGACCGTCACGCCCAGCCGATCGGCCAGCGCCGTGCGCAGCGCCTTGGCGCTGGCGTCCGGATCAGTAGGAAGCAGCACCAGTTCGCCCTGTTCGACGTTCGAGCCGTCGACGCCGGAGGCGGCCTGCACGATGCCGAGCTTGTTCTCGGTGATCAGCGTGCGGCCTCTGCGGGCGAGTACGCGCACCGCCTCCTGGTCGATGAGCGTGCGCCGGACGGCATCGCGTTCCTCGGGGTCGAGCGGCGCGTCCACGATGCGCCCCTCGACCTTCGCGATGATCTTGCTCGTGACCACGAGCACGTCGCCGTCGGCCAGCCATGGCGCGCAGCGCGCGATGTGTTCGGCGAGATCGTCACCCGGCCGGAATTCCGGCAGTCCGGTGATGGGCAGGATGCGCAGCTCTCCAGCCGCGTGATCGGTCGGTGTGGTCGTCACGGCTTCACTCCGGCGAGATCCAGCGCCTGACGCACCATTTCGGCGGTCGTCGGCGGGTCGGTCATCAACAAGGGCACGCTACGCACCTCCACACCGGGCACGTCGGCGGTGTCGGTGCTGTGGATCAGCCAGCCGTCCAGGATTCCGGTGGCCGAACGCGCGCCGTAGTAGCGGCCGATCGCCTCGGCCGTGGTCTGCACCCCGATCACCGACAGGCACTCGTCGGCCATGCCGCGCAACGGCTTGCCGTCGATAACGCCGGAGACCCCGATCACCTTGGCCGCAGTGGTGCGCAGCGCGCCGCGGATACCGGGCACCGCGAGGATGGCGCCGATGCTCACGACGGGGTTCGACGGTGCGAGCAAGACCACATCAGCGGATTCTATGATTTCGATCACATTTGGCGCCGGTTTGGCCTCCTCGGCGCCAATTGTGGCGAATCCATGGGTCTCGATGTTCGCACGGTAGCGAACCCACCACTCCTGGAAATGGATCGCGCGTCGTTCGCCAGGGTTGTCCGGATCGGTCACAACGACATGCGTTTCGCAGCGATCGTCGGTTGCCGGGATCAGTTTCACGCCCGGCTGCCACCGGTTGCACAGCGCCTCGGTGACCGCGGAGAGCGGGTATCCGGCGCGCAACATTTCGGTGCGGATCAGATGCGTGGCGATATCGCGGTCGCCCAAGCCGAACCAGTCCGGCTGCGCGCGATATTTCGCGAGCTCCTCCTTGGCGTGCCAGGTCTCCCCGACCCGACCCCAGCCCCGCTCGCTATCGATGCCGCCGCCCAGGGTATACATGCAGGTATCGAGGTCGGGACAGATCCGGAGGCCGTGCATCCAGGCGTCGTCGCCGACGTTCACGATCGCGGCGACGTCGGCCTCGGGCAGCAGTTCCCGGACGCCTTGAAGGAAACGCGCGCCACCGACACCGCCGACCAGCACGGCGATCCGGGGTCCGTGCGCGGGTGTGGCGCCCACTTGTTGTCCAGTCACATCCGCACAGCCTATGCGGTGGCGTGGCAACTCCCGTTCGCGGCAAATTTGCTGTTTATTTGCTATCGCACGATGCAAGATCAGTTCGGAATGCGGCTGCGGATAGTAACGGAATAGCGACGGCGGCTTGACCATCGACGCGTCCGGCGTGTCTAATCACAGTCATGTCATTCCGGGTTCGCACGAGAGTTCAAGGCGCGGGCGGCATTTCGAACACATGTTCGCATAGGGATGACAAGCTCGGGGACGTCCGCGGGACAACGTCGCGGGGTATGGCCGTCGGTGCGCGTGTTGGTCCGACGGAAAGAATCATTCTGCGCTAACACACAGTGAGGAGGCGGAGCGTGGCCAATGAGATGGTCTCGCCGACCGATTCCACAGCAGGCGCAGCACGTGGCGTCTGCGCAGACAACGGCTGGAAGGACGGAGAGGGGGGTGACGGAGTCGCGGCGCCCCGGCTCAGCCTGGTCGTGACCGGCTTCGACGAGATGTTCGAATCCATCGAAGAGCAGTGGCAGGAGCGCGCTCTGTGCGCGCAGACCGATCCGGAGGCGTTCTTCCCCGAGAAGGGCGGCTCCACCCGTGAGGCCAAACGGATCTGCATGGGGTGTGAAGTACGCGACGAGTGCCTGGAGTACGCACTCGCGCACGATGAGCGCTTCGGCATCTGGGGCGGTCTCTCCGAGCGGGAGCGCCGCCGCCTCAAGCGCGGCATCGGCTGACCGACACGCGGCGCCCGGAGTCGCGATCCTTACCAGGGCGACTCCGGGCACAGCGACACGACCGAAGTAGATCTCGCCGCCTCGATGCGGACGGCCGGAGCCGGCTGGCCTAGATTTTGTGTCATGGCACGTTCCCGTAAGCGCCGACCGCCGACCGCGCGGTCGGTGACCCGC
>NZ_BDBA01000248.1 GCF_001612745.1 Nocardia amamiensis NBRC 102102
GTGGACGCCGAGGGATGGAACCGGCGTGCCGATGTGCGTCGGTTCGTCCGGGCGTAGTGCCTTGGTGCCGGTGGCGAAAATGGTGGCCTCGGTGGGCCCGTACGCGTTGTAGAACGACCGCGTGCCGCTCGCCCACCGCCCGACCAGTTCCGGACCCACCCGCTCACCACCACACAGAATCACCTGAAGGTCTTCGAGCCCGGCGGGGTCCAGCGACTCCAACGCGCTCGGCGTGATGCAGAGATGTGTCACGTGCTCCCGCCGCAGCAGATCAGCTAGCTCCACCCCGGCGAACACTGTCGGTGGAGCCACCACCAACGTCGCACCCGCCGAAAACGCCAACAACATCTCGATCACCGAGAAATCGAAACTCGGCGTACACAAATGCGTGACTCGAGACTCCCGGGTCACCCCGCGCACAGAGACCTCGTGCTCGACCAAACTCCCCAGACCCGCATGCGTGACCGCGACACCCTTCGGCTTGCCCGTCGACCCCGAGGTATAGATCACATACGCCAAATGCTGCTCGGTCAGCGGCCGTGGCCGATCCATGTACGACACCGCATGCCCCGGCTGCGCGGCGATCCTCGCCTGATGCGCCCGAGCATCGAGTTCGATCCACTCGATACCTGAACTTGGCAAACCCACCCGATGCGCCGCGACGGTCACCCCCAGGGTGACACCGGAATCCGAGACCATGTGCACTATGCGATCCGCCGGATAGCCCGGGTCCACCGGCACATACGCGGCGCCGGTCTTCGCCACCGCCCAGACCGCGAGCACCGACTCGACCGAACGGGTGATCGCCACCGCGACGAAGTCCCCCGGACCCACCCCGTACCCGATCAGGTAACGGGCCAGCCGCGACGACGCCTCGTCCAGCTCCCGATAGGTCAGCTCACGCTGGTCAGCCGGATCGCCAGTCGGGTTGTACCGGAGCGCGGCCGAATCGAACGCCGTGTCTACCCCGGCGGTCAGCAATTGGGGAAAAAGGAGATTTCGTGCTCGTGAGGGTCGGGGGCGACGGGCGGAACGACGTGACATGGTCATACGGCGCGAAATTCACTCTCTGAATTGATCATTAACCGCTGTGACTATGGAGGCAGAAGCGGTGCGTCAAATGCGTTAACCACGATTCGAGCGGGCGGTCGGACACTAGCGAACGACAACCGGGGAGGACCCCCGATGCTAGGAGACGCACGGGAGCATTCGGTCCGGTCGGCGAAAAGTAGGGGTTGTGAGCTGAGCCGTCACGCAAAAGCGTCAGGACGAAACATGTTCGCCCGTTGTGGTAGGCCACGAACGGGCACGACACTGAGCGTGCTGCGACGTCGATGTCGACAATAGGCGCCTTTCTAAGCCAGAGGTCGGTCGCCTGCTCGGCTATTGGAGCGGGTCACATCGGGGCGCCCGGCGACGACCGCCACACAATCAATGCTGGTTCCTACGCCTCCCATACTTCACCTCTCGCCTCGATTGGCTTTATCCGTTGATATGCCCGTATGCACCGGACATATAGGGTCGCCACTCCGAGATCACGATCTGCACCTCGGGACGAGGCTTTGTCCAGTCACCCGGGGCGACGAACCAATGGGTGACCTCGCCTTCCGCCAGGTCTTTTGCGAGATCGCCACTCGGGAGAACCGAGAGTGCGCCAGCAGTGGTCGAGGCAAGAAACTCCAGCAGGAGCGCGAGACCGGACAATGCGGTGGTGAATGTGGTCGACTCGTAGTCGATCTCGTACTCCTCACGCACCCACTCGGCCTCGGCAAGAGCCTCGGACTGGGAGAGCGAAATCATCTCGCCCGCCGTGGCGACGACGAACGCTGGGTGCTCCTCCCTCAGCGGGCGCACTCGATCGCCGAAGAAAACCGGACGTGACGCCGCCGCAGCAAGATCCCGCTTCACCTGCGCATCCTCAAGCGAAACCCAGAGAATGTCACTGTCGGCCAGCGGTTCCGACGAGATCCCAAACCCGGAACCCGCAGCGGTCAACTCCTCGGCCGTGAGGTCACCCGCGAACAGGCACGCCGAACCGACCTTCGCCACCGCCCACGCCGCGACCACCGCGTCCACCGACCGCGGCAGCGCCACCGCGACGACATCGCCCGGTCCCGCGCCGCTATCGATAAGCACCCTGGCCAGCTGCGAGGAACGCCGATCCAGTACATGGTAGGCCACCTCGTCTTCCCCGGCCAGCAGCGCGGGCGCCTCCGGGTCCTCCTCGACGACCTCGGCGAGTACCTGGGCGAACGTTCTCCCAAATCGACGAACGACACCTTTCATTATCGATCACTCCGCACTCAATCTCGGACTTGGGCTATACATTCACTCCACCTCGCAAAGCGCGCGTTCCGACAACCATCAGCCCAAGCTCAAAGCCCACTCAGCCAGTCGCAGGAAGCGTGCCCTTCGCATTCACGAAGACCTCATACAGTGCGGCTCACAGCCCCAGTTGCCGCAACCGATCTTCGCACCTCTCCACCACGATCGTTATGGGGGAAATGCCTACCTAACACCCCGCAGCATTCACCCCCGGCGCAGATAGCGGCTTCAGGTCTCCCGCCGAAACCTGATCCCGAAGCTCCGGTCTCGAACACATCCGACGAGACCGGTCGGCATTTTGCCGTCATCGGCAGGCGCCGCCGACTGCAGGCAAGCCATGGGGCCGGGCAAAAACCGCAACGGCTCTACGTCCAAGACGGTATTGACCGATGTCGGAGCGATTGAGTGCGCCGCGCGACCGCAACGGCAGTTCAAGCCGAAGATCGTCCCGATTTATGCTCACCCGGTCGGCCGGGTTCAACGGCCAGATCCGGTCGCTGCATACGCGGGGCATGTCTGTGCGCGAAATCCACGCGCACCTGCAGCAAGATGTTCGGGGTCAAAATCAGCGGCGATGTCATATCCCGGGCGCCGACGCCGTCGCGGAGTATATCACCAGCGGGCGATACCGGCCCTTTGGTTCCGGGGTGGTTTCGACCTGTGGTTGCGATTCAGCAGGGCCGAGAGTCCTGCTCGCAGTCTCGCATAACCCCTGCATGGTACGATGACCGATCACGATCCGGAATCGGCGGTTGTGTCCGCCAGGGACGCCGCTGAGGTCGTGCCGGCTGGTGCTACACCCCATATCCCGCGGCAATCGCTTTCTGCAACGGCGCGAAGCCCAGCAGATCGCAGTCCTTCACACTGGCGTTGAATGCAGCAAGCTATTTGGCACAACCATTTGTCGACTGAGGACTCGGTTCCTTCCGTGGTCGGGCCCGCGGCCCGGCTTCCGGGCGAGACGGTGGACATGGGTTGGAGACCTGAGGGAATCTGCGACGAATCTGGGCCAGACAGCGGTGAACCTCATGGAGTTCGTCCTGAAGCCGTCGTGATTCCGCCGTCGTCGAAATTGCAGGCCCCGATCCCACCCCGCGCTGCATGGCTTCGATGAGAAAGGCGATCTCGTCCGCCTCCACGACGAGCAGGTTGAAAAGCACTTGGGCCTGCTCCATGTCCCGATGGTCGCTCACCGCAGGCTCATGTCCTATCGAGGTTCCGGAGAGTTCTTGACCGGCGCTACGTTCGACAAGGAGAGGAACGATCTCACCTGTCGCCGTGTTGGTGAAGCGTCTGTGGGCCTGTCGGACAATCAATGCCACGGTCGTGGCGGAGTGCTCGGGATGACGCTTCGCGAGTCGCGCGACAAGCTCTCCGATCTGCATCTCCTCATCGTCATGCACGGCTGATTTCCGCTGAAGCTCGACCGCGGGGAACACCAGTCATCGCGTGTCCGGTCGACGCAGCCGTAGCGTGCAGATCTCGCCGCCTCGAAGAACCATGGAGAGTGCGCGACCTACTATCGGTGTGGGCGCCTGCAGCGCTCGCTCTTCCAAATTGCAGATGGTCGCATCCTTCAGCTCGATCCCGAACTGCAGCTGCGCAGCCACGTGATCGTTGCTCGAGTTGAAGACTCGGATAATGATTCCATTACTGTCTTCGGCGACCTTGACCGCTGACAAGACGACATCCGCTGGCGAGATCGACAGCCCCAGCAAGCTGGTGGCCGCGCCAACTGTGGTGCAGCCAACCCTGGGTCGTGCTCCTTGGATTGCGCAACCAACCAGCGGCACAGAAAACTCCTCCGCAGCCTGATATAGCAGCCCTGCGGGGTCGCCGGATCGGTACGGCCGGACCGCCAACCGAAACGCTTGCCAACCAGGGCATTGCGCTTTGGGGGTCGGCAACGCGGGTCCGATCTTGTGTTGTCGCAGCGGATGATCAAGACGTGCCAGCCATCCCACTGATCGCAGCAGGGTCACTTCCAGCGTGCCGTCCTCTGTGCAGGAGTACTCGTGCAGCCCCTCCGTGAGCACTTGCATCCCCGCTGCGTTGTCATGGGTGGCCACGAACCGCCGCATCGCAAACACACCTGTCGGAGCCTCCATCCATCCCGCTGTCGCCTGCGACCAAGTACCGTCGCGATACACGACGCCGAAAGCAGATTCGGCACATGAGCGGACGTTTCTGGTGCCGGTAGGAAACCGCATCCGAAGCCGGTGATCCTCGGCGGTGTTATGCACGAACACCGTCACATCGAGCCGGTCGGAATGCGCATTCAGCCTCAATTCCATGAGGATCGATATCTTCACCGTCGCGGCCGATCGCGTCTGCCGATCCGGTTGCAGTTGCCTGGGCACATCCATGGTGCCGAACACGGTGAGCGTGTCAGGGCTGCTACCCGGGTTCACATTCCATGTAGTTGCCGCCGAGGAAAGGAGTTCATCGTCGGGTACCGGTCCGAACCCGTACTCGTCACCTGCGTCGCCGTCCTCGACCAGCTCCAGTAGCCCGGAGAATGTGCGGCCCGTGTCCCGTTGCGTGATCGACACCGTTCCGGAGTCAGCGACCAAGACTTCTAGATGGGCGTTGCGGAGCCCCCGCGCGGTGCGCTCGACTGCCGGATCAGGTCGTCCAGCCGAGGCATGCGGTGTATCCCTTGTCGGCACCAGACGATAGGTCGCGTTGCTCAGCGGAGCGACATCCGTTGCAACAAAGGCGATGTGGTCACGTTGCAGTTCTTTCCTGCGGTTCAGGATGTCTGCCACCGCGATCTGCTCAGCCGGGGAAACAGTGAACGGCACGCTGCGTTGATCAGCGTCGAGCAGAGTATAGGCCGACCAGTCCACGCTCGCTCCCTGCGTCCAACCGAAGCGTCGCTCACCGAGTGGGGCGTCTAGATCGGGTACCACAGCGACTTCCACGACGTCGGTGCGAGGATGCGCGCTGGGGTTGACCACGACGATAGGAACCTGCTCGGGATCTCCGGGGGGCGCGACCGCGTGAGCGATACGTTCGAGTGCGTCTCGCGTCACTTCTGCAGCGATCCGTTCCACGTTCTGGTAGCGGTGGATCATGTCCTGGTGAACTTTGTCGACCGAGCATCCGCAAATCGAGTCGTGAGCATGGTTCTTCAGCAGTTCCCCCCATGCGAATCTCAGCGAATCGCGTGAGCTGCGCCCGTCTACTCCGATGGCCAGCGCATCCAGGCGCTCGGCTACACCGCACAGCAACGACTCGACTTGCGCGTTCATAACCTTCAGCGGGGTCCTGGTCGACCCGATTCCGTCGAACACGTCGTGGTGCCGACCACGCCGCAGCTCCCCTTCGATCACCATTTCCGGCGGGAGCGCGAGTGATAGGTCGTGATAT
The DNA here is from genome assembly GCF_001612745.1 of Nocardia amamiensis NBRC 102102. GTDB lineage: Bacteria > Actinomycetota > Actinomycetes > Mycobacteriales > Mycobacteriaceae > Nocardia > Nocardia amamiensis. The sequence continues at coordinate 5,698 of NZ_BDBA01000248.1, forward strand.
TCTTCGAGGCCGCCTAGCTGCAACTTGATCTCCGACTCAGCGTTCAGGGCCGCTACCATAGTCGGCACGTCGGCTTGGACTCGGAGGTGATCGCCACCGTTCAGCAGCAGCAGTACCCCAGTCTGCGAGTGCTGCGCCAGACGATCCAGAAGCTCCGTCAACGAGTCGTATCGAACCAGCGTGCCGTGGCGCAACGACATCGTCTTCGGATCCGGTGACAACACTGCCGCATTGGAGTAGCTCTCACTCAGCCACGTCACCATCACCTGCGAGCCGTCGGGAGCACGCCAAAAGAACTCGCTGCCCGTCTCTTCGATATCGAGCCCGAATCCCCGCATGGCATAGAATGTCTCGATGTCGAAGCCCCGCAGGATCTGTGGAAGTTGATGCACGTGTCCGAACGTGTCGGGCAGATACCCCTCCCGCATCACTCGCCCGTACCCCCGAGCGACTTCGCAACCCACCAGCAGATTCCGCACGATCGCCTCACCTGACACATGGAACTCATCCGGTTGCACATAGAACGGACCCAGCCGTAGACGCCCTCGAGTAACCAGCGCCATGACCCGGTCTCGCTGGCTGCGGCGAATCTGCAGATAGTCCTCGACTATCACCGACTGCCCGTCGAGCAGAAACACTGGCAGGTCGGGATCGTTTTCCATGGTCTCGATCAATTCGTCGAGGAACCGGATGAGATGGAACCGCATCGTCTCGAACGGCGCGTACCACTCGCGATCCCAGTGAGTATGCGGCACAACCACCGCAACCTGATCTTTACCCACGTCAACCTCCCTGATCTCAGCGCTACGTCATCGTTGACGTAGCAAACACCCTTCCGTACGCTCTGTCAATGCGTGACCTGCCTCCTAATCGGCGCCGCCCCGGTTCGCAGAACGATCATCCGCGCATAGGCATTCCGCGGCAATCGTGACGTCGGCGGCGTACCAATCGGAGCTCGTGTGATGTCACGCGAATCCATTGAATGTCCGCTTCAACAGCATGACGAATCGAGGTTTGGTAGGGATGACAGTGCTGGCTCTCGACATAGGCGCGACGAAGCTCGCGGTCGGCCGTGTGGCTCCTGATGGCGGTGTGCACGACATCCGAGTGGTCGCCGTTCCAGCGAGTTCGGTGTGGGAAGTTTGCCGACAACTTTTGCTTGATGTGGCGGCTGAGGACGAGGTCCAGCGCCTCGGCATCGCTTCCGCTGGGCCGATTGACACGACCATCGGGGTAACAGCACCGTTCAACATCCCAGAGTGGCAGACCGGCTTTTGTATCGTCGCGGCGACGCAGGAGCTGTTTCCTCGCGCCACAGTACGATTCGCCATGGACGGCGTATGCCTCGCGTTGGCTGAGCAACGCTTCGGAGCTGCCCGTGGCATACCTGACGCGCTGGCAATGACGGTCTCCTCCGGCATTGGTGGCGGGTTGCTAATGGGAGGGTCGGTCGTCTGGGGCCGCACGGGCAATGCGGGACATGTCGGCCATATCCTGGTGCCGGGCTTCGATGACCCGTGCGCGTGTGGTGGGTACGGTTGTGTCGAGGCGGTTGCGAGCGGATGCTCCGCGGTGCGGTGGGCACGCGATCAGGGGTGGGTCGGCGAAACCGGTGTCGAACTCGCCGAGGCGGCCCGGACCCGCGACCCGATCGCGATTGCCGCGCTGCGGCGCGCGGGAACTGCACTCGGACAGGCGATCTCATCAGCTGTGGCGACCCTCGACGTCGACTTGGTCGTGGTCGGCGGGGGTTTCGCCCAGGCAGGTCCGCCGCTGTGGGACCCGCTACGCCAGTCGATGGCTCGGCATGCCCGACTCAGATTTCAGTCAGGCTTGCAGGTGGTGCACTCGCAACTCGGAGTCCTCGCCACCCTGATCGGTGCAGGCACACTCACCATGACTCCGTGAGCCGGCTAATCTTTCCGCGCCTCACTGTTTACCAGGATCGTAGGTTCGTCGTTGCCGACGTGGGTTGCTGGTGGACGTGCCGGAGCGATCCGCCCGAGCCAACCCGACCTGCCATGAGCGGCAGTCGCGGGTGTTGGTTGCAGGTCGAGGGTGTTCCCCCGAGCGGACAGACAGGCCAGCGCGCTGATCACACCCAGGCCCGCCAACAAGGTGGCCAGCGGCCATGAGGAATTCGTCTCAGCAACCAGGTAGGTGGCAACGACCGGAATAAGTCCGCCGATCGCATTGCCACCCTGATAACACAGTGAAATACCCGTGTACCGCAGGTGGGCTGGGAATTGGGCGGCGAGCAATGCAGGCAGCACTGCGGACATCAGAGTCTCGAAGACTGTGGCAACGCCCTGCCCGATCCAGATCACGGCTCCAACGCCCGTGTCCACGAATAGATAGAGCGGGAAGGCCCAAGCTGCGATCAGCGCTGCCCCGGTACCAGCGATCAGTCTGGGCTGCCGCCGCATCGCCCAGTAGCCAACGAAGAGGATCAATGCGGCCTTGATGATCGCTGTGATGAACTGGCCGGTCAAGCCAATACCTCGATCGAGGCCGAGGTGGCTCACCGCGTAGCTGATCGTGAACGTGTTGATCAAAATCCAGCCACCACTGCTAAGTAGCGTGATCATGGTTCCGATCAGCAACGGGCGCCATGCGGTGCGCAGCAGATCCGCGATCGGCAAGCGAGACCGCCGATTGGCCTGCTTCACCTCGATGAACGCTGGCGTCTCCGAAAGACGCAGCCGTATCGCCAAGCCCACAGCCAGCAGCACGGCCGAAAACAAGAACGGAACGCGCCAGCCCCAAGCCAGGAACGCCTCGTCCGGCATCGTGCCGAACAGCAAAATCATAAGTGTGGATGCCATCAGTCCGAGCGGCGAACCCAACTGCGCTATCGACGAGTAGAACGCGGCACGTCCTTTGGGCGCATGTTCCAAGGCGACGAGCGAGGCGCCACCCCACTCACCACCGATGGCGAATCCCTGCAGACATCGCAGTAAAACCAGACCGATCGGCGCCCACACACCGACCATCGCATAGGTAGGCAAGACGCCAATCGCGGTCGTTGCACTGCCCATGAGCATAAGCGTCACAACAAGAATGCTCTTACGTCCGATCCGGTCGCCGAGGTGACCGAACACTATGGCACCTATCGGACGCACCAGAAAGCCCGCCGCAAAGGTCGCGAATGCCGCTAGAGTCCCGGCGACGGGATCGTCCGAAGGAAAGAACACCCGACCGAGCGCAACGGCGGCCGCAGTTCCGAAGAGAAAGAAGTCGTAGTACTCGATAGCCTGACCCGTTAGAGCAGACAGCGCGGCTCGGCGATGCTGGGGAGGCACACCCCCCTGCCGCCGACTCGCATAAACGCCGCCCGATATCATCATAGAGCCTCCTCGCCGACAAGTGGCGTACGACAACGTTGACGCAGACCCTGCTCTTCGACTATGCGGCATGTCAAGGCTCACCATCGCATCGGAGATCAACTGATCAAGGAAGGGCTGCGCAAGCGCAGGCCCATGGACCGCCAGGTCACACGGATAAGCGCAGCAAGGCCCAGCCTGTACCGCGTTCACTAGCGGCGCGAGGAAACCTCTCGACCGTGACCAAGACCACTCGACCGAGCCTGGCGACCAGCGGCCTACACGACACAACAGTTGGAGTTCGCTTCCTGCAGGCTCTCACGTGTTGATGATGTTGTGCCGCAATATATTCTGCGTGGACACGAATTTGTCGAAAATTTCTGCGCAACAAGCGAGTTAGGAGCAACGCACCCACCGGGAACCGAAGACTTGGGTTGGTCCGCGATAGATTGTGCGGGATACGATTCGCAAGTTGCCGAGTCCCCATGCTCGACAACCTCAGAACGGACCAGATCCCCGCTGTTGCGGCCCAGGTCGCGTCGATTCGTCCGATGGAGCTGTCTCGTTCGTCGAGCAACGCCGCATCACGGCCTGCACGGGGGCCGGTTCCATCGGGGAACAGTTCGGCAGTTCGACTGCAGAACCTTGACAAAAAGGGCCAAAGTAGGGTTGTCTGCGTCAACGTTGACTTGCAGGTAGGAGGATTCAACGTGACACCAGGCATGGTTGCAGTGGTTCTGCCCCAAACGCACTGGGATCGCGGGTGGTGCACGTCGTTCGATACGATGCGGTTTCATCTGCTGCAGTTCTTCGACGAGTTGATCGAGGCCTTGGAGTATGATCGAGATCTGCCGATCATCGTCCTTGACGGGCAGTCCGTGATTTTCGAGGATTACCTGGAGGTCGACCGCGACCGTCGGAACCGGGTGATGACGCTTGTGGCACAGGGCCGTCTGCGTATCGGCCCATTCTATGTGCAGCTGGACGAGTTCCAGGTGTGCGGTGAGGCGATCGTCCGCAATCTGCTACTGGGCTGCGAAGTTGCGCATCGCCTCGGGCACGTGATGCGAGAAGGATATCTGCCGAATACGTTCGCGCACGTACACCAACTTCCACAGATCCTTCGCGGCTTCGACATAGACACGTTCGGATTCGGCTTCGACGTCGAGAAGACGGGCAGTGAGTTCACGTGGCAGGCACCCGAAGGGTCACGCGTGGCAGGGGCGTGGCTGAGCGAAAGCTATTCCAACGCAGCGGCGTTGCCGTCGAATGCGAAGGCCATGTCACTGCAGGATGGCGCCGTCGTTCGATACGACTCGCTGGCCGAGTTGTTGGAATGTCTGGCGTTGCGTTCCCGAACCAGTGTATTGCTGCAGCTACACGGGTGCGATCACCTTCGCGTACAGGCAGAGGCACGGAAGGCCGCGGCAGCGCTCGACAGCGTGTCGGAAGACGCACTTCAACTCGGCGGACTTGAGGAATGTTACGCGCTGTCCGTGACGCGGCTGCCGCGGAATGTGGTTGAGGAAGGGTCACGGCACGGTCGCCGCCACGGTGCGTTCAATGGAATCGTGTCGACCAGAACTCCGCTGAAGGCCATCAACAACCGGGCCGAATCGACGTTATGTGACGTGGCCGAACGTCTGGACGTGCTGGCGGCCTGCCTCGATGGGCGTAGTTCACGCGATTCCCTGCGGTTCGCCTGGCGGGAACTGCTGAAAAACCGCGCTCACGATTCGATCTGTGGCAGCTCGGTCGACGAATTACACCGAGACATGATTCAGCGATACCGTGCCGTGCTACGCACCGCTGATGCCGTGACATCCGACGCCATCCACCGTATTGGTCACGCCGTCGTTCCTGCGGTTGCCCCCACACAAATTCCGATCGTGGTCGTCAATCCCAGCGCACATACACGCAGCGACAGCGTGGAAATCCGCAATATATCCGACCTTCACACCCCACGCGGGGACCGCCCGTTGCGCTGGACGCAAGGATCGGGCATCGACCTGCGGAGCTACACACTGCTCGACGAGAACCAGCGAAAGGTCCCCTTCAGTGTCTCTGATGATCAAATAGCAGAACCAGATGTGCTCCACAGCCGAGACGAACTGCGGTCGGATCGAATAACGTTTGTAGCCACCGATGTCCCCCCTCTCCGCCACGCGGTGTACTGTCTGGTTCCAACGACAGTGGTGCCGCATGGTGGCACCACCCGAGACAACCCTCAAGTCGAGCGGACCACGCGGGGACTTCGCAACACCCATCTCGACGTCTCGGTCACCGAAGACGGGACGATCTCGATCACTCATCGGGCCACCGGACGCACCTTTTCCGGATTGTTCGAGCTGATCGACGACGGCGACGCCGGTGACGAGTACGGCTTCGGCCCGCTACCTGATGATATCCCCATCTCATCGACCTCGAGTAGGTGGTCAGTAGAAACGGGTGCCATCCCGGAGACGCTCGTCATGTTCGGGGCAATGAAGCTGCCGATCGCACTGAGTGCGGATCGACGCAGGCGTTCATCAGAAACGGTCACGATCTCGCTCGTCATACTGCTCCAGTTGGCTACTTACTCCGATCGACTCGACGTCACAGTGATGGTGGACAACGCTGCCGTGGATCATCGACTCCGGGTGCGGTTTCCCACCGGCACCGGGCACGCTCAGTTCGTGGCGGAATCAGCATTCGGCCTCATTCACAACAACGATAGCGAGCTCAACACGACGGCGGGATCGCTTGAGTCTGCGACGGGAGGGGTCGCTATGCGACGGTTCGTTGCAATGCATGACGACACGGCGGGTCTGCAGGTTCTGACCGAAGGGCTGCACGAATACTCCTGCACAGACGACGGCACGCTCGAAGTGACCCTGATGCGGTCAGTCGGATGGCTGGAGCGCACCGACCACCCACCGCGGCAAGACGAATTCGGATCTCAACTGCCTACTCCCGCAGCACAGTGTCCAGGTTGGCAGTTCTTCCGGTGGGCGGTTAAGCCTTATCTATCAGACGACCCGGTCGGGCAACTGTACCGGACTGCCGAGGAGTTCTCGGTGCCACTGTGCGGTTCCGCGGTCGAGGCGATGCCCACTGGCAGCGCCGCAATCGGTTCAACACTACTGGGACTATCGATCTCACCAGCGGACGTCGTATTGTCCGCGGTGAAGGTAGCCGAGAACGGCGAGGGCATCATAGTTCGCATCTTCAACCCGACCAGTGACAACGTAACTGCGCAACTACAGTTCGGGATCGACCTCAAAGATGCAACGGTATGCAATCTGGCAGAACAAGCTCTGAAAGCCCCCATACCGATATCGGGTCGCAGATTTGCTATTGATCTTGGCAGGAGCGAGATCAGAACTCTCCGACTGCGGCAATACCACGAGAGATGCTAAGACGGTGTCTTACGTGGTTGTGATTCGTTCGCGTTGTGCCGGAATCGGCTGTGCTGCATGATGTTCGACTCGTGGTCGATGAGTTGTCGAAACGTCTCGTCCCGGACGAGTTGTGGCCCTGGTCGAGCCGTTGCTTCCGGAGTTCACTGCGCGTCCGCAGGGTGGTGGCACCGCGCCGGTTGATGAGCGGGCGGTGTTCACCGCGGTGGTGTTCGTGCTGACCAGCGGTTGCGCGTGACGGATGCTGCCGGGATCGTTCGGGGTGAGCGTGCCGACGGCGCATCGCCGGTTCAGCGTGTGGACCGAAGCTGGGCTGTGGCGGCGTCTGCACAACGCTGTCCTGGATGAGCTGGGCGGTGCGGGCTTGATCGATTGGTCGCGGGCGGTGATCGATGCGGCGAGTGTTCGGGCGAAAAAGACATCCCAGGGGCTTGGGTGTCAAGCGGCGGTCGCTTTCTCGGTGTGTGGGGACCACGCGGCGGCTTCGTCGTAGACCGTTCGCGTCTTGAGACAGCCGTGGAGGATGCCGACAAGGCGGTTGGCCAGCTGGCGCAGCGCGGCCTGGTGTTCGAGGCCGCGGGCGCGGTGTTTGTCGTAGTAGGCACGCGCACCCGGCGAGACGGTCAGGGCGCTGAACGCCTGGCGGAGGAGGGCGTCGATGAGCCGGTCGTTGTGCACGAACCGTACTGCGACGATCTTCTTCTTGCCCGAGGCTCGGGTGATCGGGCTGGTGCCGGCGTAGTTCTTGCGAGCCTTCGCCGAGGCATAACGATCATGGGCGTCTCCGAACTCGGCAAGCACCCCGGCGCCGAGAATCACGCCCATCCCGGGTTGGGACAGGACGATCTCAGCGTCCGGGTGCCGGCCAAAATGCGCCTCGGCCTGCCCTTGCAGTGCGGTGATCTGTTCGCGCAGGGTGATGAGCACACTGACCGACGCTCGTGTGGTGGCCGCGTAGGCGGTGTCGATCACCGCGTCGCGTCGTAGGTGCTCGCTGCGCAACACTGCCTGAATGCGGGCGGCTTTGGCCTCGACGTCGCGGCGGCGGGCGCGGGTGAGCGCTGCGCGGATCTGGTTGAGCGACAACCGCGCCGCCGACACCGGATCCGGTGCCTTACCGAGCAGTTCCAGGGCGTCGGGCGCGGTGAGATCATCGAAGGCTTCCAGCGCGGCTGGGAAATACTCACGCAGTGCGTGCCGCAACCGTTGAACATGGCGGGTGCGTTCCCAGATCAGCGTCTTGTGCGCACGCGCAACCACTTTCAATGCCTCGACCTCCGCGCTGTCGGCAGCGACCGGCCGCAGCTGGTGGGAGTCGGTGCGCACCACATCAGCCAGCACGTGCGCATCAGCCGGGTCACTCTTGGCGCCGGAGACCGCGTGCCGCTGCCGATAGCGGGCCGCCTGCAGGGGATTGACCGCGAACACCGAGTATCCGGCGGCGATCAGCGCCGCGACCCACGGTCCACGGTCGGTCTCGATCCCGACCACGACATCAGCGGCATGGGTGTCGGTGCCGGAGTGCTCGGCTATCAGCGCGTGAAATCGTGCGATCCCGTCGACCCCTTCGGGCAGCCGGGCTCGGGCCATCCGCTTCCCGGCCGGGTTCATCAACTCGACGTCGTGGTGGTCTTCTGCCCAGTCGTCACCGACGAACAGCAACTCGAATTCTCCTGTCCTCAAACGATGTCATGACATCGGCAGCGTTCGGGAGAACTCTCGGCGCCCTAATGAAAAAGTGCTCACGCCGCTGCGGCGGGCACGACATCCCATCAGCGATCCATCCTCCCGGTCGACCGGCGGGGACACGATCTTTTTTCAGGACTCGAGGTCCTGGGGGCCCAAACAGTGCTCACCCGCCAGCCGCTACCGGCAGCGAGTCTGCCCGATCGGACTGGCCCGCTACATCTCATTAGGGGTACCTTTGACCGGCCCGAGCCCAGTCGATCGCGGCAAGCCCGGTTCGAAGATCCACGTGCTGTCCGACCGCGCGGGAATCCCTCGTCGGTGGGTATTTCGGCCGCCAACACCAATGACGCCGAAGCGTTGCGCCCGCTGATGCGGGCGATCCCGGCGGTCCGGTCGCGGCGCGGTCCGCGGCGACGCAAGCCCGGCAAGTTGCACGCGGACAAGGCCTACGACACCGCAGATCTGCGCCGATGGGTCGGTGACCGCGGGATCGGCGTCCGCATCGCCCGCAGAGGTATCGAATCCTCTCAGCGACTCGGCCGCCACCGTTGGGTGATCGAGCGGACGATGTGCGCCGCGAAAGCGGCGTGTCGTATCCCCGGCTCAGCCGGGAGGAACTTGGAGGGAGGTTCTTGGGTCTAATGGCTGACCTGATGCCGAAAGGCTAACGGGACAAGAGCATGCCAGAGAATCCGGCGACCGGGTCCAGCGGTCAGGGACGGGGTGCCGGAGGGACCCGCGTGATAGGGCGAAAGCTGGATTGCCTGAATCCCAATCTCCAGTCGATGCAAGTTCTCATCCGCCGGAAACGACCGCTGAAACCGGTGTCGTGCCCTGCGTCGGAGTCTATGGTGGCCGACGCAACCTCCAGGGTGCGAGGCGATGTCCAGCGAGGGCATTCAAGGAGATGAGTGGGGCGCCTACGTCACGCTGGCACGTACGACACGCACGAACGCGGGATCGCCTACGGGACGCGAGTCCTAGT
>NZ_BDBA01000249.1 GCF_001612745.1 Nocardia amamiensis NBRC 102102
CGGCCAACCTGCCCAAGCGCAATCTCGGCCCCGGCGGTCCGCCGCCGCGTCAGCCGGGTGTTCCGGTGGAGCCGACCGGTTCGGGTCTGCCGCAGCGTGAGCCGACCTCGGGTGAACTGCCGCAGCGGCAGCCGGGCGCCGCTGGCGTGCCGCAGCCGAGCGTCGGTCTGCCGCAGCGGCAGCCGGGATCGAACGGCGCTCCGTCACGCGACGCGTCCCCGAGCGGTCTGCCGCAGCGTGAGTCGGCGTCCGGTGGTTTGCCGCAGCGTGAGTCGGCGTCCGGTGGTTTGCCGCAGCGTGAGTCGGCGTCCGGTGGTCTGCCGCAGCGCGAATCGGCGTCCGGTGGTCTGCCGCAGCGCGAATCGGCGCTCGGCGGGCTGCCCCAGCGTGAGCAAGGCACCACGAGTCTGCCGCCGCGCGAGCCGGGCTCCACTGGCTTGCCGCAGCGTCAGCCGGGGTCGAACGGTGCGCCGCAGCGCGACTCGGCACTGGGTGGTTTGCCGCAGCGTGAGCCGGGCTCCACCGGCCTACCGCCCCGGCAGCCCGCGCCGAACCTACCGCAGCGCGATGCGGCGCCCGGCGGTTTGCCGCAGCGCGATGCCGCGGCCCACAGCCTCCCGCAACGCGAATCCGGCAACGGTTTGCCGCAGCGCGAACCGAGCTCCGGTGCGCTGCCCTCGGTCAACGGCCTGCCGCAACGGGACTCGGCCGCGGGCGGACTGCCGCAGCGCGAATCGGCGCTGGGCGGTTTGCCGCAGCGTGAGTCGCCGCTGGGTGGTCTGCCGCAGCGCCCGTCGGCGCCGGCCGGCCCGGCGCAGCGGGAGAGCGGGTTGACCGGCCTGCCGCAGCGGCAGCCAGGCGCCCAGACACCGCAGCGTCAGCCCGTGCCACCGGGAGTCGCGCTGCCGCAGCGGGATCGGAGTGGCCAGCACTCCGTGAGCGATGAGCAGCCGGCCACCGCGCCCGGGCGTGATCCCGGCAGGCACAGCTACCGGTCCAACCCGGCGAAGACGGCCTCGTTCTTCCAGACCAGGCTGCAGCCCGCGGTCGAGTCGGAGCCGTCGATGGGATCGACGCCGATCTTCGCCGAAATGATGTCGGCGTGGCTCTCGGACCCCAACGCGGATCGGTCGCAGGTGGCCGCTTCCTTCGAGTCTCCGGGAGACGAAGGATGGCAGGCAGCTCGCCGTGCGAGCGAGGCGCAATCCGAAAAGAGGACGGCTGCGGGGTTGCCGCAACGCAATCCGGGCGGAAGGCTTGTCCCGGGTGGCGTCACCGGTGCGGCCGATCGGGCAGCGCGTCGCGATCCAGAAACGATCAGGTCCAGCTTGAGTCGTCACCAGCAGGGCGTCCGGGATGGCCGCGCAATGAGAGCAATGAACCTAACCGGAGATAAAGGAGACCGATGAACCCCGATCTAGGTGGTACGAACCGTCAGCTGGATTGGCTGGTTTCGAACTTTGCCAACGAGGTTCCTGGCGTAGCCCATGCCGTCCTGGTCTCGGCTGACGGCCTACTCATGGCCGCGAGTGCCCAGCTGCCGGTCGACCGCGCCGAACAGCTCTCGGCCGTGACGGCCGGTCTGGCCAGCCTGTCAGTCGGCGTCTCGAATCTATTCGAGGGTGGCACCGTGCTGCAGTCCGTCGTCGAGATGGAGCACGGCTACCTGCTACTCATGGCTGTCGGCGACGGTTCCTATCTCGCGGTGCTGACCAACACCTCGTGTGACATTGGTCAGGTCGGCTACGAGATGGCTCTGTTGGTCGAGCGGGTTGGCCAGACTGTTCAGGCCACGCCACGCGTCACGATGGGTTCCTGATGGTGGGATGGACATAGAAGATCACCGCGTGGGAAGCGCCGAGCCGAGCCTCGTACGCCCGTACTCGCTGACCGCGGGCCGGACCAGGCCTGCGGTCGAGTTGGCGTTGGAAGCCCTCGTCGCATCGCATCCGGTCGCCCTCGAGCGGCAGTTCGAACTGACCAACATCGAGACGTCAATCGTGGAGTTGTGCAGAGAATCGCCGTCCGTTGCCGAGGTAGCAGCCAGACTGGGTATCCCCATTGGGGTAGCCCGCGTGCTCGTAGCCGACCTGATCGAGGCCGGACACGTGCGCGTTTCGGCGACATTGAAAGACGATTCCAGCGACGATGAACGTCGCGAGCTGATCGAAAGGGTTCTCAGTGGACTCCGGCGTATTTGATTCGACGGCACAGGTCGACACCCGCACTGCCAAGCCGACATCGGCGAAGATCGTGGTCGCGGGTGGTTTCGGCGTCGGGAAGACCACGTTGGTCGGTGCCGTCTCGGAGATCGTTCCGCTGCGCACCGAGGCATTGGTGACCAATGCCAGTGCCGGGATCGACAACCTGACCGGCATTCCGATGAAGTCCACCACCACCGTGGCGATGGACTTCGGCCGGATCAGCCTTGCCGACGATCTGGTGCTGTACCTGTTCGGTACGCCTGGCCAGTATCGATTCTGGTTCATGTGGGACGACCTGATCCGCGGCGCCATCGGCGCCGTGGTGCTGGTAGACACCCGCAGGCTGGAGGACAGCTTCGCGGCCGTCGACTACTTCGAAGCGCGCAACCTACCCTTCCTGGTGGCGCTCAACGAGTTCGACGACGCGCCGCAATACCCGATCGAGGACATTCGGCAGGCGCTCGCCGTGCCCGCCGATGTGCCGATCATGTCCATCGACGCCCGGCGCCGGGAACCCGCCAAACAGGCGCTGGTCGCGCTCACCGAGTACGCCCTGCGCAAGGTGATGCAGGGCTACTGAGTGCTCGCGCGGCACGCCGACGCGCCGGGTAGGGCCGGATAGGCTCGCCCGGTGCGTACGTCGGCGCGGGAGTTTCTGGGGCAACTGCTCGATACGGACTCGTTCGTCAGCTGGGACCGGCCGCCGGTGTCGGTGGCCGCGACCCCGCGGTATCGCCATGCCTTGCGGACGGCGGCGGTGGCGGCGGGTACCGATGAATCCGTGCTCACCGGGGAGGGTTTGCTGCGCGGTCGTCGTGTGGCGGTGATCGCCTGCGAGTTCGGATTTCTGGCTGGTTCGATCGGTGTCGCCGCGGCGGAACGTATCGTCGCGGCGGTCGAGCGCGCCACCGAACTCGGGCTGCCGCTGCTCGCTTCACCGACCTCCGGCGGTACCCGGATGCAAGAGGGCACCGTCGCGTTCGTACAGATGGTCAAGATCGCCGGCGCGGTCGCGGCCCACAAATCCGCTGGTCACCCATACTTGGTCTACCTCCGCGATCCCACGATGGGCGGGGTCTTCGCCTCGTGGGGTTCGCTGGGGCACATGACGTTCGCCGAGCCAGGTGCCCTGATCGGGTTTCTGGGCCCGCGGGTCTACCAGGCCCTGTACGGCAAACCGTTTCCGGAAGGCGTGCAGACCGCGGAGAACCTGTACCGCCGCGGCGTCATCGACGGTGTGCTGCCGATACCCATTTTCCGTCGTATCGCCCATCGGGCGCTGAGCGTGTTCAGTGGCGTCCAGCTGCCCGATGCCACTGCGGTGCGAGAAGCTGCCGTGCATCCTCCAATGTTGCCGCCATCGGTCGCGTCGGCCCGTGATTCTGCTGGCACACAACAGCTTCCGCCCGAGAACCGTTCCGGTGGCAATGCGGTGTGGCAGTCGGTCTCGATCTCACGCCGACCGCAGCGGCCGGGCATTCGCGACCTCTTACGTCAAGTGACACAACGGGTTCCGTTGAGCGGCACAGGCCAGGGTGAATCGGATCGGACCGCGGTACTCGCGCTGGGACGTTTCCGTGGGCAGCCGTGCGTGGTGTTCGGGCACGACCGGCGCGGCCAGCAAGGCGAGAACACCATGGGTCCGGCAGCCCTGCGGGAAGCGCGGCGCAGCATGGCGCTTGCTCAGGAGTTGCGGCTGCCGCTGGTACTGGTCATCGACACCGTGGGTGCTGCGCTCTCGAAGGAAGCCGAGGAGCGGGGTCTGGCACCCGAAATCGCCCGCTGCATCGCGGATCTGGTGACCCTGGACACCCCGACCGTCTCGGTGCTGCTCGGTCAGGGCACCGGCGGTGGCGCGCTGGCGCTGCTGCCCGCCGATCGGGTTCTCGCCGCGACGCACGCCTGGTTGGCTCCGCTGCCGCCGGAAGGGGCGAGCGCCATCGTGTTCCGCGACACCGACCATGCTCCGGAACTCGCTGCGGCCCAACGGATCAGCGCCGCTCATCTGCTCACCGACGGTGTGGTCGACCGCATCGTGCCTGAGCTTCCCGACGCGGCGGACGAGCCGGTGGACTTCGCCCGCCGAATGGTCGCCGCGATCGCGAACGAGCTCGCGAACCTTCGTGCCCGGCCGGAATCGGAGGTGCTCGCGGCACGACAGGTGCGCTACCGGAGACTCGGACTGCCCGGCGACGCGAGTTAATTGCCGGCCAACACACCCGAGCGCGTGATTGACGGTTCGCCGCCGCACTTCTACCGTCGGAATGTGACCTTCAGAAGCGAGACCAGCACCGTTCCCCCGATCGTGCTGAACGACGGGAACGTGATCCCGCAGCTCGGCTTCGGCGTATTCCAGGTGCCCGCCGACGATGCTTTCCCGGCGGTCACCACCGCGCTCGAGGCGGGCTATCGCAGTATCGACACCGCGGCGATCTACGGGAACGAAGAGGGCACCGGCCGGGCGATCCGGGAGTCCGGACTGCCCCGGGACGAGATCTACGTGACGACCAAGCTGTGGAACTCCGAGCAGGGCTACGACGCCACGGTGCGCGCCTTCGACGCCAGCCTGGCCCGGCTCGGCTTGGACTATCTCGACCTTTACCTCATCCACTGGCCGGTGGCCGCCGCAGGCCGGTTCGTCGATACTTTCCGCGCCTTCCAGGCGCTGAAGTCGCAGGGTCGGGTCAGGTCGATCGGCGTCTCGAACTTCACGGTCGCGAACCTGCAGCGGCTCATCGCCGAAACCGGCGAGATCCCGGTGGTGAACCAGGTCGAGCTGCACCCCAGGCTGGCGCAGCGGGAGCTGCGTGAGTTCCACGCCGCGAACGCGATCGCGACCGAGGCGTGGAGCCCGCTCGGGCAGGGCACGGTGCTCGGCGACCACACCATCACCGCGGTGGCCGCCGAAGTCGGTCGCACTCCGGCACAGGTGATCATCCGCTGGCACCTGCAGCTGGGCAATATCGTCATCCCCAAGTCGGTCACGCCGGCACGGATCGCGGAGAACTTCGACGTCTTCGGCTTCGAGCTCACCCCGGCTCAGATGAACGCGATCACCGCACTGGACAGTGGTTCGCGCATCGGCCCGGACCCGGACCAGTTCACCTTTGGTCTGATCGACTGATTCCAGGATCGGCCGTCAGCGCAGCCCGACCTGCTCGGTGAGCCGACGGCCGCGGCGCGTCCCGCGCGATCAGCGCCGACGGCCGGCAACCGATCAGGTGGATGCCGGCGGGCGAGTGTGCCGTCGGCCTGTACCACGCGCGGGCGGCCGTCGAGCGTGGGGCAGTGACCGAAATCACAGATCCCGGCGCTGCCCGCCCAGGTGCCCATGTCGAGGACATGGTGATCACGCGCCGCTGCCTGCTGACCGGGCAAGAGAGGTGGGGAGCCTGGGGCCAGGAGAGGCAGGGGAGCCTGTGGCAGAGTAAAGAGATCAGACGGACCGTTCAGCCGGGGAGGTCGCATGCTCGGGGTCAGCCGAGATGGTGACGTGGTCACCATCGAACTGCAGCGGGAGGAGCGCCGCAACGCGCTCAATCACGAACTCGTGACACTGCTGCGCGAAGCCGTCCTCGCCGCCGTCGCCGACCAGGCGCGGGTCATCGTGCTGACCGGGCGTGGTTCGGTCTTCTGTGCAGGCGCTGATCTGTCCGGGGTGTACACCGGCGATTTCCTGTCCGCTCTGCTGGAGACGTTGCACACCATCGAATCGGCGCCGATCCCGGTGATCTCGGCGATCAACGGCGCCGCGATCGGTGCGGGCGTGCAGCTGGCGCTGGCCTCGGATCTGCGGGTGATGTCGCCGGAGGCGTATCTCGCGATCCCAGCCGCGAAACTGGGCATCTCGGTGGACCGGTGGACCGTGCGCAGGCTGGCCGCGCTGATCGGCGGCGGTCCGGCCAGGACCGTGCTGCTCGGGGCGGAGTCGATCTCGGCCGAGGACGCCCACACCTTCGGGTTCGCCAACCGGGTCGGCGGTCTCGCCGACGCGCAGGCCTGGGCGAAGCACATCGCGGCCTTGGCGCCGCTGTCGCTGCGCCACATGAAGCTGGTGCTCAACGACGACGGGACGCGTGATCCGGAAACCGCTCAGCAGCGCGCGGCGCTGGAGGCGGCATGGACCAGCGAGGATGCCAAGGAGGGACGGTTGGCCAGGCAGGAGAAGCGCGCCGCGAGGTTTGTGGGGCGATGATGGGCATTCGACGTATCGCGGGCGCCGCGGCGGGTGCGCTCGGTATCACGTGGGTGGTCCGTGCGGTGTGGGATATCCCGTCGGCGATGGGCGCTTCGATCTCGGCGATCCAGCCCTATGCGTCGGGCGCGACGACCTACCGAAATCGCCAGTTCCACAACACCGAACCCAGTAGCCAGGTGGTCTCGGGTTCGGCCCCATCGCTGTTGGTTTCGGCGCTGACCCAGCGCAACGTGGGCAGGCCGCACGGAACCATTCCGCTGCACACGCCACGGCCGCCGAGCGAGGCGGCCGCTCTCGCGGTCACCTGGTACGGCCACGCCACCACGCTCATCGAGATCGATGGGTACCGAATTCTCACCGATCCGGTCTGGAGCGAACGGGTTTCGCCCTCGCCGCTGGTCGGGCCCGCTCGCATGCATCCGGTGCCGCAGCCGCTGTCCGAGCTCCCCCCGGTCGACGCGGTGATCATCTCGCATGATCACTACGACCATCTGGACAAGGAGACCGTCCGGGAACTGGTGGCACGGCAGAGCGCACCGTTTCTGGTGCCGATCGGCATCGGCGCGCATCTGCGGCACTGGGGTGTCCCGGAGCATCGGATCGTCGAATTGGATTGGGGCGCTTCGGTATCGCTCGCGGCACTGGGCCGGGATCGGGACGGCGCGGATCTTACCCTCACCTGCACCGAGGCGCGGCACTTCTCCGGACGCGGCCTGCTCCGCAACACCACGCTGTGGGCTTCATGGTCGATCGCCGGTCCCACACGGCGGGTCTACTTCGGCGGCGACACCGGATACACGAAGGCGTTCGCCGACGCGGGCGCCGCACTCGGTCCGTTCGACCTGACGTTGCTGCCCATCGGAGCCTACGACGCGCGCTGGCCGGACGTGCACATGAACCCCGAAGAGGCGGTCCGGGCGCATGCCGATCTGTGCGCAGGCGATCCCGGCCACGGCCTGCTCGTGCCCATCCACTGGGCTACGTTCAACCTGGCTTTCCACGGCTGGTCCGAGCCGGTCCGGCGGATGGTGGCGGCGGCCAGGTCAGCGGGTACCTCGGTCGCGGTACCGATGCCAGGTCAACGCGTGGACCCGATGAGCGCATCACCCGGGGATTCCTGGTGGGAGAATGTTGGTTGAACGACTCCGGCTAGTAGGCGACAGGAAGGATGGACGGCGATGAGTTTCGCGGACACGCTCAAAGGCCTGGTCGGCAAGGGGAAGGACGCGGCGGCCAAGAACGCCGACAAGATCAACCAGGGGATCGACAAGGCCGGCGACTTCATCGACCAGAGGACGCACGGCAAGTACACGGACAAGATCGCCAAAGGCAAGGAGGCCGCCAAGAAGGTCGTCCCGCCGGATCAGTCCGGGCCGCACGCCTGACCCCGCGGCGGAGACCGTCGCGGGGTCTCCGCCGCTAAAATTTCGAACATGGTGGCCCGCCGAGAGTTCGGTGGTATCGAGGTTGAGCTGAGCAACCTCGACAAGGTGCTGTACCCGGCCACCGGCACCACCAAAGGCGAGGTCATCGCCTACTATTCGGCGATCTCACCCGCCATGCTGCCGCATATCGCGGGCAGAGCGGTCACCCGGAAGCGCTGGCCCAACGGGGTGGATGAGCCGTCCTTCTTCGAGAAGAATCTCGCGTCGCACGCGCCGTCCTGGATCGAGCGTCGCACGATGCGTCATTCCGACCGCAAGGTCGTCTACCCGCTGATCGATTCCGAGGCCGGATTGGCCTGGGTCGGTCAGCAGGCGGCGCTGGAAGTCCATGTGCCGCAATGGCGTTTCGACGACGATCAGATGGGTCCGGCGACCAGGTTGGTCTTCGACCTGGACCCGGGCGAAGGGGCCGGGCTCGCCGAATGCGCCGAGGTGGCGCTCATGGTGCGCGACATGGTCGAGGGGATCGGGTTGCATGCGTACCCGGTCACCAGTGGTAGCAAGGGCATTCACATCTACGTTCCGTTGGATCGGGAACTGAGTCCGCATGGAGCGTCCACCGTGGCCAAGCAGGTGGCCACGAATATGCAACGGCTGCATCCGGATCTGGTCACCGCGACGATGGCTAAATCGGCTCGAGGCGGGAAGGTCTTCCTGGATTGGAGCCAGAACAACCCGGCCAAGACCACCATCGCGCCCTACTCGATGCGCGGGCGTCAGCAGCCGAACGCCGCCGCACCGCGTACCTGGAAGGAGATCGCAAACCGGAAGAAGCTGCGGCACTTGCGCTTCGATGAGGTGCTGGCCAGGTACCGGGCGGATGGCGATCTGCTAGCGGAGCTGGACCCGCCGCTCGCGCAGGGCGGCTCGGAGCCAACGGGTTCGGACGCGCTGACGAAATACCGGTCGATGCGGGACCCGTCCCGGACGCCCGAGCCGGTCCCGGCCGAGCCCCCGGAGCCGGGCGCGAACAACCGTTATGTGGTGCAGGAGCACCATGCGCGCCGGCTGCACTGGGACGTGCGGCTGGAGCGCGACGGAGTGCTGGTGTCCTGGGCGGTGCCGAAGGGGCCGCCTACCTCGCCGGATCAGAACCGGCTCGCGGTGCACACCGAGGATCATCCGCTCGAGTACCTCGATTTCCACGGCGCCATCCCGAAGGGCGAGTACGGCGCCGGAGAGATGACGATCTGGGATTCCGGTACCTACGACACCGAGAAATGGCGCGACGACGAGGTCATCGTCCAGTTCAACGGCAAGCGGCTCACGGGACGGTACGCGCTGATCCAGACCAACGGCAATCAGTGGCTGATGCACCTGATGCGCGCGCGGAACGACGTCGAGGCGCAGGACGAGCCCGATACCGGCCGGATCATCCGCCCGTCGAGCCCGCCTGGGCCGATTCCGCGCGGACTGTCGCCGATGCTCGCGACGCCAGGGGATGTCGCCGAGCTCGACGCCGACGAATGGTGCTTCGAGACGAAGTGGGACGGGTTCCGGCTGATCGCCGAGATCGATTCCGGTGCGATCACCTTGCGCAGCCGGGCGGGGAACGTGGTGACCGATCGCTATCCCGGGATCACCGTGCTGGCACGGGAACTCGCCGGGCACAGCGCGGTGCTGGACGGTGAGGCGGTGGTCTTCGACGATCACGGCATCGCCAATCTCGGTCTGCTGCAGGCCGGTGCGGCGCGAGCGGTGTTCGTCGCCTTCGACGTGCTGTATCTGGACGGCACGTCCCTGGTACGCAAACGATATTCCGATCGCCGCCGGGTGCTGGAGGCGCTGGCCGCGAACGCACCCTCGATGGTGGTGCCGCCGCGACTGGACGGGCCGGGCGCGGAGGCGGTGCGCTACAGCCAGGAGCACGGCCTGGAGGGCGTGGTCGCCAAACGCAAGGATTCGGTGTATCTGCCGGGCAAGCGCGGGCATTCGTGGGTGAAGCAGCGCAATTGGCGTACCCAGCAGGTGCTGATCGGGGGCTGGCGGCGCAGCGGGGCACGGAATTTCAAGTCTCTGCTGGTCGGCATTCCGCATGACGGCCGGTTGTACTACGTGGGGCGGGTCGGCACCGGTTTCAGCGAGCCTGGCATGCGTGATCTGGCCGCCCGGCTGCGCAAACTGGAACGCAGAACCTCCCCGTTCCACAATGATCTCACCGCCGAGGAGCGCAAAGAGGCGGTGTGGGTGACGCCGAAACTCGGCGGCCGGGTGCGGTTCATGAATTGGACCGAGGCGGGACGGTTGTGGCACCCGGCCTGGCTCGGCGACGCGCCGGGCACGCGTGGCGCTGGGTAGGGGGTGAGTCCCACACCGACCCATGGCCGCGCGACCGGGCCGCGTCCCGGCGTCTCGGTCAGTTGGTGCCCGCGAGCAGTGGGGTGATGGTCGCGCTATCGGTGATCACCGCGTGGCCTTGGAATTCGAACTCATCGTAGGCGCGCGCCATGGCCGCTTTGTCCCGGCCGCCGCAGGCATCGCTGATCACCACGGGGACGAAGCCGAGATCGGTGGAGTGCGCCACCGTGGGAGCGATGCCGATCTCCAGTGCGACGCCCGCGATCGCGTAGGCGCCGATGCGCAGGTCGCGCAGCATCGAGGCGAGCGGGGTGCCCTCGAACGCCGACATCGACGTCTTGTCGAATACCACCTCGTCCTTGCGCGGCCGCAGCTCGGGAACCAGCTCGAAGGCGGGCGTGTCGCGCTGCAGGATGAACCGCAGCTTGTCCACCGAATCCACCTGCTGCCAGTTCATCGCCATGCGCAGCGCGAAGGCGCCGCTCAGGCGCTCGGGCAGGAAGAAATGGCGCAGGAAGACCACCGGATAGCCACCGGAGCGCGCCGCGTCGACCACCCGCACCACCCGCTCGACGATCTCCTGGCCGTCCGGCAGCTGGCTGAGCACCCCGACCTGCATGTCGTAGACGAGTACCGCCATCCGGTCCGGGGCGCACACGTCGGCGAGTCCTTCGGGGATGTCCAGTCCGTTGCCATGCCGCATGCTCGGCTACTCCTGTTCGTCGCGCCCGCGCCGCGGGCGGGGCGGTAGATGAGGGCTATTCGGTTGTGCTAGGTGCCTTTTCGGATCACTGTAGCCAGTCCCGGCGGACAACCGCGGCGACGGGTATGACCTCCGATCGACCGTTGCCGGGCGGATCCTACGGCAGTAGCGTTGTGACCAGAGGCGGGAGTGAGTCGGCGCCGACGGCACCCGCGCACTTCGGCCTCGCTGTAGTGGGGAGGCCCTGATGAAGGATATTCACGCGGCGCCTGTCACCGAGCAGACGCGTAATCGGCCTGTGCGCGCGGCCGTTCTGCGCGCCATTCTATCCGCCCTGGTCGTTCTGGTCCTCGGTTCGGTCTGCGCTCCTGCGGCGTCCGCCCAGCTGCCGCCCCCGGACTACGACCCGTTCTACGCCGCCCCCGCCGACCTCGGTTCGTACTGGAACGGCGCTGTTCTCGACGCGCGTCCGATCGCGTTGTTCGGTCTGCCCCTGCCGATCTCGGCGTGGCAGGTGAAGTATCGGACCACCGACTCCAGTGACCGCCCCTCGGCCTATGTGGCGACCGTGATGGTGCCGATGCTGCCATGGTTCGGCCCTGGAGCGCGGCCATTGCTGTCGTATCAGGTCCCCGAGGACAGTCTCGGCACCCGGTGTGCGCCGTCCTACGCGCTGCGCGGAGGCTGGGATACCGGCGCGGTCAACACGCTGATCGATACGCCGTTCATGGCGGAGGCGCTGCGGCGCGGGTGGGCCCTGGTGGTCAGCGATTACGAGGGACCGCAGTCCCGGTTCCTGGACGGGGTCAACTCCGGACGCGGTGTGCTGGACGGCATCCGGGCCGCCCGCGACTTCCCGGCGGCCGGACTCGGACCCGAGACTCCTATCGGAGCCTGGGGATATTCCGGTGGGGCCTTCGCCACGCTGTGGGCCGCGCAGCTGCAGCCGGAGTACGCGCCGGACGTCAGGTTCGCCGGGATCACCTCGGGTGGCGTTCCGGCGGATTGGCCCGCCATCGCCCGCCGCGCGGACGGCACCGTGCAGGCCGGGCTGGCATTGCTCATCCTGTTCGCCGTCGCCCGCAACGATCCAGCCGCGGGCGTGCTGGAGTTGCTCAACGATCGGGGGCATGCGGCGCTGATCGAGAACAGTGCGGCCTGTGGTTCGGATCTCGTGCCCAAATACGTCGGGGCGCGTCTGGGCGACTTCACCACAGTTCCGGACGTGCTGTCGCACCCGGCCTTTCGGGCCGCGACCGACGCACAGGAACTCGGCGGCAGCGCGCCGACCATGCCGACGTACCTCTACCACAGCATCACCGACGACGTGATTCCCGTCGCGGGGTTCACCGACCTCATCGGTCGTTACTGCGCCCAGGGGGCGGACCTCACTTCGGTGCACTCGATGCTGCCCACCCACAACCCGGCGGCGATCGGCGAGGCGCCGGGTGCGATGAACTTTCTCGCGGACCGGTTCGCGGGGGTGCCGGTCGCTCCGGGGTGCCATTCGCGATAGGTGAGTTCGTCGCTGGTTGTGCTCCTCGCCGGATCGGCGCGCACACCCGGCATAACCGAAGCGCACCGAATCGCTGGTGATTCGGTGCGCTTCGTTCCTCGCATATGCGTCAGTTCCGCGGGACGCTGATCACCTCTGCGTCCGGCCGGTGTCCGCCCACTTGCTGGTCCCCGGCGCGGCATTGAGCGTGTTGAGCAGGTCGATTCCGGCGACGATCAGGGTCGGTCCACCGGCGATGATGGTGCCGATGATGGCGCCGACGCCCGCCCCGGCGATGACGCTCGCGATCACGGTGGGACCGCCGATGATTCCGGTGAGTCCGATCAGCGCGCCGACGATCGTGCCGATGAAACCGCCGACAGCGGTGGCGATGCCGAACTGCGAAAGGAACGAGTCCATCGCCTGCTGGTTCTCCTGCGGCGAGGCGACCGGCGTGGCGGCCGGGCGCGCCTGTGCCGCGTCCTTGACGACGGTCAGCTCGAGTACTCGGCCGGCGTCACGGACGGCATGCGGCATCGGGTACTCGAGCCCGTCCTGGCGGAAGGCGAGCGGCAGTGTGAGTGCGACATTCCCGGCCTCGTCCTTGATGGCGACGGCGCCGTCGCGCACGTCGAACGTGCCCGCGGTGAGCGTCGTGACGATCTGGTTTCCGACCAGTCGCGCCTCGTACCCGATATTCGGGACCGGCGCCGCGGCCGGTTCCGCATGCGCGGCGCCCGCACCGACCGTTAGCGCCGCGACGAGTGGTACGACCGCGGCGGTGACCTTCCGGAGAATCATTCCCTGGTTCCAATCTTCATCAGGTTTGCAGCAATGAGAACGCGGAACGCGCTGAAATTCCTTCCCCCACTGGCGCGTACATCCGTGATGTGATTCAGAAGACAGTTACTTCCGAGTGATAACTGTACTGCGATGGAGGGGTTTAGAGCACTAATTGAGAGGGTACGCTTTCGGCTTTTTCCGTGCCCAATCCAGTTATAGCATTTGGCTATTCGACGTTTGAGGTGCTCCCGCGGCGGAGGTCAGCACCACTCTGGCAGCACAGTGTCGCCTCGCGGGCCGCCTGCCATAGACCTGCTCGCGTGGGTTCGGCGAACCAGAAAACCCCGCCCTTCCCGTCGACCGGCCCGACGGGATGTCCGGCGTTTCCTGCGCCCGGCCCGGCTCAGGTCAGCAGGTGCAGGGCGACGGCTCCGAGGCAGGTCGCGACGACCACGGTCAGGGCGAAGGCGTCGCGACGGCCAGGAGAGCCCGGATGGGCGGTGAGTTCGCCGGTTCCGCCGCGCGCGGTGATCGCCTCGCCGAGTTCACCGGCGCGGCGGGTGGAGACCGCCATCGCCGCGGTGAGGACATCGATGAGGGGGTTGTCGGCGGCGCGATAGAGCAGGCTGTCCTTGGGGCGGAGGCGGCGGGCCGCGCGCAGGACCCGGATTTCCTCGATGAGCAGTGGGAGACCGCGCAGGGTCAGCGCCACGACGACGGCCCATTCGTCCACGGGGATCCGGAGTTTGCGCAACGGCGCGCCCAGTTTGGCCAGTGCGGGTGCGATCTCGCTCATCGGCGTGGTCCACGCGATGAGGAATGAGGCGGATAACAGGACCAAGCCGAACGCGACGATTTGCGCGTACCGCAGCACAGCAGTGCTGCCGACCGGCACGTTGATCAGGGCTCCGGCCGCGAGCAGCGCCCAGAACCACCACGGCAGCCGGGGCAGTGTGCCCAGCGGCAACCGGGCGAGGAGGCCGACGCAGACCAGGAAGACGATCATCACCCCGAGCACCGGCCAGGACGGCAGGAACATCGGCAACAGACTGATCAGGAAAACCGCGATCATCTTGGTACCCGCCCACAGCCGGTGCACCGGACTGTCGACCGGAACCTGGCGCAGCAGCACGGCACTCATCGGGAACCTCCGTGGTCCAGTCGCCACGCCGGGTCGCCGGGCGGGCGCAGCGCGGCGGGCCGGTAGTCGGCGGACCCGGCGGCGCTGCTCGGGATGGCTTCCCGCGTCGACTCGGCCGCGAGAATTCGTCCCGACCGCAGGTGCACCGTGCGGTCGCACACCGCCGCCATGTCGGCCACGTCGTGCGAGATGACGATCAGCGTCAGTCCGGAGTCGCGCAGCCGCGCAAGCAGTTCCACGATGTCGGCCCGGCCCTCCGGGTCGAGCCCGGCGAGCGGCTCGTCGAGCACGACCACTTGCGGATGACTGGCCACGATCGCCGCGAGCACCACGCGTTTGGCCTGGCCGCCACTGAGTTCCTCGATGGAGCGGGCGGCCAGCGAGCGGTCCAGCCCCACGGCGTCCAGCGCCCGCCCGACCGCGCCCGAGCCGGTCGCCCGCCCGCCCCAGTCCGCGATCTCGGCGCCGACGGTCTGTTTCTGCAACTGCAGTCGGGAGTGCTGGAATGCCAGCGCGACCCGGCCGATCTGCTTGCTGATCGGCTTCCCGTGCAAGGCACAACCACCGGAACTCGGTTCGATCAGCCCGGCCATGATCCAGGCCAGGGTGGATTTGCCCGATCCGTTGCCGCCGACCACCAGCAGCGCTTCGTCGCGCCGGATCGACAGGTCGACGCCGTGCAGGGCAGCCGCTTCCCACGGCGTCGCGCGGTTGTAGGTGTGCCGGACGTCGCGCAGCTCGAGGATCGGCTCGCCGATCGGCCTGCGCCGCGCGTCG
>NZ_BDBA01000250.1 GCF_001612745.1 Nocardia amamiensis NBRC 102102
TTAACGGAGGATGTGCTGTTGCGCGACCACACCGAAGTCGCCGACCACGACCGGCTCTGGCGGAGGTTGCATGAAATTGCTTTGCCGCCGGACGAGAGCCGAAAACTGATCGCCCGGAATGCAGAGATTCTTTCGAAGGAGCAGTAAGAAGTGAGGAAGTACAACATGACCGGGCACCGGCCAAGCGACGGGTTTATCAAGTCGTCGTTCTCCGAGGGCGGCGGCAACTGTGTCGAGGTTCGGCGGCGGCAGGATGAGCAGGCCGTATACATCCGAGACAGCAAATACCGACGGGACGGGCGCAACAGGCTCGACCTTGAGCCAATCATCGAGATGCCCGCGGCGGCCTGGGATACCTTCGAGGCTCTGGTGCTGCGCCGGACCGTAGTTGAGCAGTTCCCTGGAACGCCTGATATCGAGTACATCGTTGACGGCACAGTCCTTCGGGGCGCAGACGGCACGACGCTGAAGTTCACTTCGGGCGAGTGGGATGCTTTCCGCGCCGGGCTGGCAGAGGCGGAGTTCTACCCGCGGTCGGCAGCCGCCTAGCAACAACAACACAACAACGTCGTTGTCCTGTACTCGGACACGATGCCTCTGCCGAGGCTGAAGAACCTGAGCGTCCCGCCTGGTCCGCACCGATCTGGCGGGACGTTCTGCTATCAGCGCGCTACAGCTCCTGGCCGAGCCCGAAATCCAGCACCAGCGCCCGCAGCCGCCGAGCACCGTCCTCTGTAGTCGGCGCCCACGTACCCCACGGCAGCATCATGTTCTCCGAGGTCCGCTGTCGACCGATCATCGGCGCGAACACGATCCGGCCGACCAGATCCCCCACCGACGTGACCACCAACTCCTCCAGCCGGCCCGGGATCTCCTCGTCCACCTTCAGCCCACCGGTCCGCTGCCACAACGGCGTACTGGTCCCCCAGTTCAACCGCCGCGGCCCCCACAGCTGAGCCGCCAGAACGCGGACCTCGATCGGCGGATCCACCCACCGAATCGGCTCGTACCGCTGTTCGAACATATGAGCGACCATATCGGAAGTTCCTCCCGTCGGCTGTCCCGGCTCTGGCACTGCATCCGTCACGTCGCTACCGCCTCCGCTACCCATCGGACGTGCCGAACCCCAGCCCGCATACCCTGGTTCTCCTCATGGATATGCACCTGCCGCCCCGACCCGATGACGCCGACCTCGGCCAGCAGCTCGACGAGTTCTTGACCGACTACGACTCCTCGGCCCGCTGCGATGCCAACCTCGAACGGCTGCGCACCGAAGACCCGGACGCGGCCCGCATCTTCGCGGGCATCTCCTTCACCGGCTGGCTCACCGACCGTGACCAGACCGGGCCGCTCGGTCGCGCGCTCGAAGAGTACGGCGCCGCCAAGAGCGCCCAGGGCCGAATGGACCTGTTCCACGCGCTGTTCTCCGGCGTCGACGACGAATGAGCGACTGATCACGCGGCCTCCCGCGTCAGGATCGGCAGCGGATCGGTCACGGTCCACTCCACCAGCCTCGACGCCGTTCGCTGGTAGACCGCCAATTTCTCGGCCTTCCGACGCTCATAATCCGCCCGACCCGGCAACCCCCACACCTCGACATACGCGCGGTCCTCATCGGTCAACACGAAATCCGGGAACACCTGGGAAGTCAGCGCATCACCGCCGGCGCCGTCGAAGACCAACGGCTTGACGAAGCTGCGGCCCGCTGCCGCGAGCGCATCGGCCATGCGCACCTCGTGCGACGAATCGGCCGGGATGTAATCACCGCTGGTCAGCATCACCGCCGCATCCACCGCCACCGCGTACCCCTTCACCGACCGCTCGACATAGAACAGCGCGATCCGCCGACCGCCCACCTCGGCCGCGGCCTCGGAGAACGCCGACCGATACGACCGCCGCAACCGCGCGTCAACCTCGGCGTCGGCGAACACCTGCCGCCCTCGGCCCAAATGCGAAAGCTGATACCGCACACCATATTCGGACGGACGAACCGCCTTGATCTCGCCGAGAACGAACCCGCGCCGGATCCGCCTGCGATCCGCGCGCAGCGCGCCCATGAACTCGTCGAACCCCGCGAGATTCGCTTCGGCGTTCTCGGCCCGATACGGCGGCACGACATACAGCACCCGCCCGGCGGGCTGACGGCTGATCGTGCACCCGCAAACCTGCGCGGTCAGCGCCTGGGCCACCGCCGCCCAGCCACGCCGCCGCGCACCCGCCGACCACGCCGTCAGCTCCGCGCTCTCCCACAGGAAATGCAGCAGACCCACCAGCCCCACCGACCGGCGGCCCAACCCCGGATACACAGAAGCACTGACGACCGACCGTCGTTCGGTCGGCTGGCTCACCAACGGCGCCGCGAACGTGATCGACACCCCCGCAGACGTCTCCCGGATCGCCTCCTTGTACGCCCCCCGCCCGCTCAGCTCCGGGTCCAGGCGGTGAAACGCGCACTGCGGATGATGACGCGGCCCCTCACCCGGCCAGCACGCCAGATGATGACGCCCCGACTGCGAACACCGCGTCACCAACCGCAACGGCGGTGTCCGACACAAGCATTCGGCACTACGGCCCGACCGGGCCGCCGCCAGCAACCGCACATGCTGATCCGGATCCTCACGCACCTCGGCCAGCGGCCGCCGCTGCCCGGCCAGCCGAACCCAATCCACGTGACTCACCGCAACCCACCGCCGGTCTCACGCGCCCTTGTACAGCCGCAGCAGCTCGGTGGCGATGGCACGCGCCTGCTCGCAGCCGCCGTTCTCGACCGAAATCCGCACCATGTCCACGTCGCGGCCCTGATCGCCGCGCGCGGGCGGCTGCCACGCCGGATCCACACCCACCCGCATCTGGCAACTATCGGCCCAGCTGGTACCGCGCTCCCCCGCCTGCTCGACCACCGGATATCCATCGATACGGCTGCCGACCTCGTCCATCATCGACGACGCCTCCAACGTCACCTCCGAATCGAACAGGAAATCCACATGCGCACCGCCGCTGCGGTCCGCGACATCGAAGTTGAAATCGCACTGCCACGGCAGCGGCGCCGTGCCGACATACAACCTCGGGTGCCCCGCAGCCAAGGTGTCGAGCACCTTGCACGGATCCAGCGCCGACAATCGCGAGGCCATATTCGCGAAACGCGACTGCGACCGCGCCGGCCGCTGCCCCAGATGCGGGCCCGCGGCCGCCGCCGCCACCGCCGCCGCCTCCGGGCACAGGTCCACCTTCGGGGCCCGGCCCAGGAAATCACCCTTGCGCCACACCACGAACCTCAGCGACTGCCGCGCGTTCAGATCGACATACGCACTGCAAAAGTCCTCCGACGGCGAGGTCCGCACCGTCGTCCCGCCCACCTCGACCGGAACCCCGTACCCGGGCTCCGGGCTGCCGCCCAGCTCGACGCTGATCTTGTCGATCTCCTTCGGCCCGACCGGATCACCGAAAACCGCGGCGCAGCTTTCGAACTCGCCATCAGCGCCCCAATAGCCCGGGTCACCGATCGCCCGCACCGCGGCCTCGTCGAGATATCCGCACGGATCGACCTGCCGCATCGAGTCCCGATAGGCCACCGCATCCCGGTCCGCCGCGGACAACAACTGCTGATACGGCCGCGCCTGCGGCGCCGTCGTCTCCGGCACCGCACCGGTCTCGCCCGGACCCGGCGAACACGCCGCCGCACTCAAACCGAACACCAGCACCAGCACGCACACCAGCAGCGCCGGAGGTCTCGGCCTCACCTCGCGCCCAGCGCCATCGGCGGCTTCAGACCAGCATTCCGGATCGCTGTACTTCGGCTCGGTGCGCACGCTGCGCGTATACGTCCACGACGCCGCGGCCGCGTGCTCGGCGAACGCTCTACCCCACTCCCACACACCGCTCTCCTCCCCTGAGCTTCACTGCCCGGCATCCACCACACCGAGCCGGACCGACAGAATTCATCGCGGCGCCGCCAGCGCATCACGAGCCGCAGCCACCGCCGCGGCCTCCGCTGCCGCCACATCACCGAAGCCGCCGGCCAGCACATCCACCACCACCGGCCCGGCCATCGCATCGACCTGCGCATCGAAACACCCCGGCCCCGGACGGCAGCGGCCCCC
Source organism: Nocardia amamiensis NBRC 102102 (assembly GCF_001612745.1). Classification (GTDB taxonomy): domain Bacteria; phylum Actinomycetota; class Actinomycetes; order Mycobacteriales; family Mycobacteriaceae; genus Nocardia; species Nocardia amamiensis. The sequence goes on from NZ_BDBA01000250.1 coordinate 4,101, forward strand.
GATCACCGCCGCCTGATCGCCCACCCCGGCCAGCTCCCGCCCATCGACCCCGTCGTGGAAAGTCGGAAACACCGCCGCGGCCGCCGCCCGGCTGTTCGCATACGTCGTCGACGCCGTAGCCGGGGCGATCGTCACCCGGACCTCCAGGGCCACCAACGAGCCCTCACCGGCGTGACCCTGCCAATCGGCCATCGTCATCACCAGACCGCCGCCGTACTGCTGCGTGGCCACCACAGGGGGCCTGCACACCGCGCCGGGCAGATGCGCCGCCAACGTCGCCGCCGTCACCAACGAACAGCTCTCCGGCACGACCGGCAACGTCGTGACCGTCACCGTCGTCGACGCACCCAGGTCCGCCCCGTGCGATGCCGCCGGCGCTTCGGGCCCAGTCGACTCGACCGCAATCCACGTCGCGGTGACCGCGACCAGGACGGCGACCGACGCCACCACCCCCGGCCACCGGCCCCGCATCCGCGCATTCATCTCCGCACCCACCGATCAGCGCGGCCGACCCCGCTCACCGGAACTCGGCAACCAGAATGGTCTTGCCGTGCCACTTCGCCGGATCCAGCAGCGCCACAGCGATTTTGCCGGTCGGCGCACCCGCGGCATCGCGCCACACCGTCGGCATATCGGCCAGCACCTTGCCGTCCTCGCGCTGCAACGCCGACTCCTCCGGCACATGCACCACCACCGCCGGCGCCACCAACCCGATACCCAGCACACCCGGAATCGGGCTGTTCGCCAGCGCCTCGGTCTCACCGTGATTGAAACCCAGACCGGCGACGATCCCGTTCGCCGGGTCACCCACCGGCGTCACCGCGCCCGCCGACCCCGCCATCACCGCCGCACCGACCCCCGCGCCCAGCAACGCCAGACCCAGCACCGAAACCGCACGAAAACCCATCAGACTTCCTCCCCGGAACAGGACGCCGACCCCCGTCGAGCCGACAGAAGGGAATCTAAAGCGAATTCTAGGGGTATGTCAACGGAATCGATGCGGCATCGGTGTAAGTGGCTGGCGGTGCCGCACGTCCGGTACACCTCATCGGTTGGTGGAATGGTCGGTCAGAGCGCACCTGGTGGCTAGCTGTTCTGGCACACTGTGCCGAGTGAGCCCTCGGAAGACGTGGCTGGACGGCCGAATCGACGTATTCATGGACGAAACCAACAAGCTCGGCCTCACGTGTCCGCGAGAGCCGATCGGCCAGGAGATCCAGGCGAGAGTGAACGCCGTTGCTCACGCCATGCGAGTCACCGAGCCGACCGCACGCCGAGAGTTCACCGACGAGATGATCCGAGAGATGGCCCAGCGGATGGCATCGGAGTTGGAGGCAGAAAAGCCCGGCGCCGACCCCCTGACCTTGCCACCAACTCATGTCATCTCAACCGCTCTGGCCGGTCGAACCAGCGCCGGCCTGGCGATCGCTGGCCAGCTGGCCATGACAGCAGGCATGCCGTACTTCGACGACGACACCTTCGATCGCGTTCATCAGCCGATCGCGACAATCTGCCACTGGGGAATTCTCATGGAGCGTTCGGCAACCCAGCCCGGACTGGTCGCAGTACCCGAAGCCTTGATCCACCGAACGATCCGCGAACTCGGGAAGGCCATCCACTACCTCGAGGAAGGCGTCGTGCCAACCGACGGCGGTGACCCACACGTGCTCAGGGAAGCATTGGCCGACAATGTGAGCAAACTCGAGGCCGAGCTGTAGTCACACCAGGTCGGTCCCAGCAGCAGGGTCGACGTATTCACCGCAGCGCACTCTGCGGTGTCAGCCAATCTGCCGCCGTCCCGAACTCAGCGGTCCTGCCGGTCAGTGATGACCCCGGCAAGGGCGTTGACCGCATCGCTCGGTGTGGCCCCGGCTTTCCACTGGTCGTAGAACCAGTCCATCGAGTACCCGTCAGCGCGCTGGTCGCCATCGGCGCTGTGACCGAGCAGAGCCTCCGCGGCCCCGATCCAGCGCTCCCAGCCGGTCGGCCGCAACGCAGCAGCCTCGGCCTGGCCGATGATCCAGTGATCGTTGTCCATCGCATCGCTCACGATCGGCAATCCCTTCCCGCCGAGATCCGGCTACAGATCGACATATTCGCGCGGCGCGCCCTGCGGTGCCAGCCGCTGGTCACCCGGATACATGCGCAACGCCGGCAACCGCTGCTCGATCTGCTCGCGCGTCAACGGAGCCGACACCGGCGCCAGACTCGCCTTGTCGTTGTCGGGCGCGTCCTCCCACACGCCGTCCGGATCCAGCGCCCGCACCCGCGCCACCACACCGTCCTCGACATACACCACCCCGCGCAGCCACACCCGCCGGTCCACCGGAATCCGGCCAGGACCACCCGAGAGCCGCCGATCCGCCTCCCACTGCGGATCCGCCGCATCAGCGAACTCGGCCAGCAGATCCCGCGCCGTCGCCGACTTGCGGTACACCACCTGCACACAATCCCCCGACGGCTGCTTGTCGCCCGGCGACTCCTTCAACACCTCCGGCAGATCCCACTCCGGAAACGCCCTACGCGCCCAGTCATACGGCGCGAACGCCGCCCGATCATCACTCCACACCGTCATGATCGTGTGCTTGCCCCGACGCAACTCATCGCGCAGCACCCGCAACTTGTCCCGCCCAGCGCGCGTGCCGATCCGCTCCACCAGCATCTCATCCACCGGCTCACGTTCCTGCCCGAGTTGCCAATACTGCATCGGCATCAACACTCCACCGGGCTGGTCGAACCAGGCTACGACGGTGATCGCATTGTCCTCGTAGGTCTTTTTCACCTGCTCGGCCAACTTCCTCCGCAGCTCGGTGATATCGATCAGGCGCAGCTCAGACACGTCATGCATCTTACGCATATCACGCATTACATCGGGGAACCCGCCCAACGGCCACACCACAGGCCCGCGGCGCTCCGCGACCAGCGTCGACATCGGTGTCATCGTCCTCACCTCCATCTCTCATCGAACGTCTCCGAACCGAACACCGGCAGCTCGACCATCGGGAACTGCGCGGCCCACCCCGCCAAGCCCCCTTCGAGCAACCCCACCGCCGTCGCGACATCCAGCGCGCCCGCCGGCTCACCGATCACCTCCACCTCCCGCAACGGCGGCGCGCAGCAGAACCGGTGACGCACCTCCGTCACCCGCAGCCGCAACCCGCGCCCGTCCTCCGCCTCGAACACCAGCACCTCGCCCATCGCCGGAACCCCGAAGCCCTCGGTCAGCACCGTGAACGACATCGAATCGTCGAACACCGACCCGTCGTCCGCCCGCAGCCGCACCACCACCGCGTAGCCCGCCGGTGCGCCGGCCTCCCCGCGACCGGCACGCAGCTCTCGATCCCCCACGCGCTCACGACCCTCACGCCACGAGCCGGCAACCATCGTCATCGCTCGACACCTCGCTTTCCACGCTCACAGCGCCCGGGCGCGCATCCTGCTCACCCGGATCGGCCACTCCGAACAACCCCACCTGAATCCCGGCCCCCTCTCGCGGCAGCGACGCCAGCAACCGAGACCGCCACTCCAGCGCGTACCACGGACAATTCACGCACCGCCGATGCGAGCACCCCGCCAGCGGCGGCGAATACCTCGCCGAAAACGACCACGCGAGACTGTCCGCCGAAGCCAGCCAATCCCCATACCGGCGCAAACCCTCCTGCTTGACCCCGAAGGCGTGCAACGCGATCCCCGGCACCGCCTCCACCACCGCCGCGACGATCTCCGCGGCCTCCTGCGTGCCCTGGCGCCGACACACCGAGCCCAGCCCCACCCGCGCCTCGCCCGCCAGATCCACCCCCGAACAGGCATACATCTCCACGCACCGCACGTAATCGGCCACCGACCACCCCTGGATCACCGGCATAATCGGCAATTCCGGTGCCAGAGAACGCAATTCGCAGAAGTTCTCCACCGTCCGCCACTGGTGCTCCACCACGCTCAACCCGGTGCCCGCGAACCGGACCCCGTCCACGACCCCGCCCAGGCGCACCCACGGCTCGCACATCCAGTCGGCGGGCGCGGCTAGAACCAGCTGGCCGACCTCGTCCCGATAACCCCGCACCCGATCGACGTACTCCGCCGGCGAGGGCCCGAAATCCCAAGAGCCATACCGCTGAAGCTCGGTGAAGCCCCCGGAATCCAACGCCCACGGCGCGATGGCCCGCGGTAGCCGGGCACAGCGCAACGTCCGATCCGACACGAACAACGGCACCCCCATCCGCGCCAGCCATCCTGGCCGGTGCGAGCCCAGGAAGAACCTCATCACTGCCTATCCTCTCCGGCCGCCTCACCGGGCGGCGGGGCACGCACTCGAAAAACTCTGTAACAGTATCTTACGCATTTAACGCAAATCACGCAATGTGAGGAAAGGTGCGGCCGTCACAGCGACATGGCGAGAACCGTTGCCGCCCTGCGGTTCTGACCTCTGGCCGCCGATGTTCAGAGCTGCCGCGACACAGAGCCTGCCCGGCCTGCGCAGCTCCCGCACAATCACCTCCCAGCGGCATTACGTCCAACCGGGTCACCCGCCGCCGCACCCGCCGGCCGAGCATGAGGCCCCCGCGAGCTGCGCTCGCGCCTCCAGGCCGCCGGCCTGAACCGAACCGACGACGGCGCAGCCGTCGCACCTTCGACGTCCAGCCCGGCATCCGCCGTGCCGGACCGGCAGGCCCCGGCGGTGTAGGGCGGCCGGGGTCCGGCGTCACTCACCCGCGACGTAGCCGCCGCCGCGGCGGCGGGGCGCCACTCACCCAGCCCCCGCCGCTCACCTCCGAGGCCGACGCAGCCGGACCCGCTCACCAGCGGTTCCTTTCCGGCGAAGGACTGACCGATCGAGGGCTATCACAGCCGCGGCGGGCATCAAGAGCGCCTGACGGCGTCACTGCGTGATGGCTCCGCCCCTCCTGACACCCACCACGGCCGTGATCGAGACGCCCTCAGTCAGACCTCCACCGGAAAGGAACCGCCACCATGCTCAGCTCCGACTACGCCGACCTCTCGACCATCGGCGGAATCTGGGATCCCTTCCCGCCCCGCCACCACGGCGGCAGCTACGTCGCCCCCGGCCGCCTCGTCGCCTACTTCCCCGACCGCCCCTGGCCCTACACCCCCGAAACCTGCCAGGCCGGAATGTTCGACACCACCTGGCACCTCGACGGGCACCTGCTGCTGTGCAACGGCTGCGGCGTAGACGCCACCTAGACCCCCTGGCGGGGGCCCCGGCCCCCGCCAGCCCGCCACCGCGGGCAGCTCGCGCGTTGAGACTCCGGGAGCACCCTCACGTCAGACGGGGTATGCCAGGCTCCGGCGGCGACAGTGCGTCGATGACCGCCGCTCCCGCATCCCACGACCGGCGCATCTGGCCGAGCATCTCACCGTTGCGTTCCAGGCCCGCGCCCACGATGCCCTGCATCTCCCTGATGACCGCCACGGAGATCGCGTCGAACTCGGCATACGCAGCGTCGCAACGTTTCCGGGCATCCGCGATCTTGTCAGCGTTCCCGTCCTTCTGCGCTCTGGTCAGTCGGCCCTTGGCAGCCGACCACCGCCGCCGCGCCGACCTCTGCGCCTCCGCCAGCTCGGATCCGCGCACCGCCGAAACCGTGGCCTCGGCATCGCTCAACGCCGCGAGCGCCCAGAACTGCCCACGCTCCCGGTCGGCGACCTCGATCAGCTCGTCGACCCGCGGGATACCGGTACGGTCCGCCTCGCTCATGAACAGCCATTCTCGACTACCGCAGACAGATTCCCGAATCGTCACCGCCGCAGCCGCGCATCACACCAGGACACATCCAAGATCTCCGCACATTCCGACGCTCTCGATGGCAACAGACCCCACCGGCCGCGCCACCGCACCCGGCCGCCGGTCACCCACCCCTCCCCATCA
>NZ_BDBA01000251.1 GCF_001612745.1 Nocardia amamiensis NBRC 102102
GGGCGCCGGCGCGCCCCTTCGGCCGACCTTCCGCGACGATCGCACACCAGGCATCGGCGCGCCAGGTCGTACGTCCTCGCTGCGCTGCGGGCGCTCCACCTGGCACACCGAGGCCTGGCGCGCGCTCCCTGCTCCAGGCCGACCGAAGGAACACACCGACACCCAGCCCCCTCCCTGTATCAGGCCCGCGCCGCCGAACCACCTCGCGGCCTGCCGGCCGCGCACGGGGGCTCCGCCCGCCGGACCCCCGCTCCTCGCCGGAGGGGCAGGCACTCCCAAAGGCACAAAAAACCCCATCTGACCAGCAGAAACAAACGAAAAGAATGTGCGAATCACCACATCTCGAACATTGCGTGAAATGCGTGATATGCGTGCAAAACTGCTAGAATAGAGTCAGGCGAGAGAGACCGGGACCACCAGGGAACCGGCCGCCACACACCCAGGAAGGCCCCAGCGTTGACCACCACACTCGAGCGGCTGACCACCGGAGACCTGATCGCCGCCATACCGGCGATGCTCCGGTACTACCCCGAGAACTGCCTGTGCCTGATCTTCACCAAGCACGGGCACATCGATACCGTGATCCCGGCCGCCATCGACCAGGACCGCGCCGGATTCGCCGCCCACATCGCCCGCGTGGCCCACGACCACCAGATGGAAACCGCCCGAATCGTCGTGCTCGCCCACCCCGCCCGCACCAGCGCGGGCCTGGCGTTCGCCGATATCGTGCGCGATCACCTCGAAGCCCACGCCATCCCCGTACTGTCGCGCGCCCACACCTGGCACATCACCCCGGGCGCGATGTGGACCGACCTCGACAACCAAGGCGGCGGGACCATCCCCGACCCGGACACCAGCGCCGCAGCCGTCGCCGTCGTCGCCCGAGGACACCGCATCCTCGAAGCGCGCGCCGACATCGCCGCCCGCTACATCCCCACCACCACACCGGATTTCATCACCCGCCGCACGGCCGCCATTCACAGCAATCGGCCCGGATTCGCCGCCGCCGTCCTGCGCGAACTCGCCGACCGAATCGCCGTCAACGGCTACCCCGGCCCCGGACTGGCCGCGCGCGTGAGCATCCTGGCCACCGTCGACCCCGCCGCGCGTGACGCCCTGCTCGGGGTCGGCCTGATCGATCTGGACGCCGCCGCGTCGATCTATATCGACATCGCCAACCAGTTGCGCGCCCTGCCCCGCGCGCACCTGCTCGCCGCCGCCGCGACCCTCTACTACGTCACCGGCCAAGGCGTCGCCTCCTACGAGGCCATCAGCCACGCCCAGACCGCCGCCCGCGCCGCCAGGGCCGAAAACCTCTCCCTGATCAATTTCGTGACCACCGCCCACGCGCGCGCATTCCGGCCCGACCTCATCCGCCGCTTTCTCGCGGCCGGACAAATCGCCGCCGAGAAATTCGGAATAGCCGTCCCCGACTACACCGGATAGACGCCCACCTACGCCATTCTCAGAGTGACTGGCATCACACCTCTTAGAATTGCGTGACATGCGTGAATTGCGTAAGATTTAATAACAGAGGGGCGGGAAGGGAAACCGGACCGCAACCCAGCTCCTTGAGAACTCCATAGCGTGAAACCCGAGATCACAGCGGGATCGGAAGCCGGAACAGCCCGGCCGATTCCGCACCGGGGCGCACCATTCCCCGGCTGATTTCCGAACAGCAACCGACCTTTATAAGGAAGATGCACGGAAATGAGAACACTCATCAAGGCGCGCGACCTGAAAGCCGGTGACCGCGTAAGACTTGCCCCGCAATCCTGGGGACCGGCGGAAATTCTCACCGAACCCAAGAAATACGAGTCTTACTTGTACATCACTTATAAGCGCCTCGAAACCGGAGCGTGCGGAAACTCCTACATCGCGCCGGATATGGAAATCGAGGTGGCATGAGCGACAGCGACATAATCCGCGACCTGTGGATTTGCACCGATTGCGTCAGGGTGCTCGGACGCGGCGCGCAGACCGCCGAGGAAACAGCGGCGGCCGAGCGCATGTCGGAGTACTGGCCCGACCACGTACTCACCGAGACCGGCGGCGAAGGAGGTTTCAGCCACTCGCGCTGCGACGGCTGCGAAGCCTCCGGCGGGCGCACGCTCTACCCCGCCGCCGCCATCCCGCACAGCCATTTCGGCAGCGCCTACAAGACCGGAACCCGATAACGGCACAACCAGTGCCAACCGGAAACAGGAAGGAACACATGAGCACCACCGAGACCCAGCAGAACAGCCCCGCCGCCGAGCCCCGGCGCGACACCGACGACCGACTCATCACCGCTAGTTGGCCGGTCGGCCCGCGTGCGGAGTCCGGAGAGCAGAAGCGCGCGACGTTGAAAGTCATGCACCACAAGGGCACCGGATATACCGCCGTTCTCGGCACCATGCACGAGACGATCGGAGACATTTTCGTCACGCAGCGACTGAATCTCAGTTTCAGCCGCCGAGAGGTCACCATTGCCACCCTCCCCGCCGCGCGTTTCAGCCGCAAGGGTTTCGAGGAGTTCTACACCACCGCACTCGCCAAGCTGCGGGGACGGTACCAGAGCGACGACGAAGCCGTTACCACCTATTTCGACCCGGACTCGCCGGTATTCGACTATGCGTGACCAACCCCAAAAATCCGCACGACAGAAAGGAAACCACCAGCGTGCCCAAGAAAAGGCCCTCACTCGCCCAGGCCAAACAGTGGGTATCGGACGGAATCGCCGAAGCCACGGACGGTTGCCGCGTCGAGCCGGACGGCGTATGCGAGCACGGCCATAAGTCGTGGCTCATCGAACTGGGCTACATCTAGGCCCGCCGACCGGCAGCCAGTGAAGGCCCCCAACCGATCGGCCCGCAGCCCGCCGGGCTGACACCGATCACAGCAGAACCCAAGTCAGACACCAAAGCACCGGGCGGAGGGTACCCGCCCGGTGCTTTGACCCTCCACCATAGGAGACAAGCACCACCATGACAACCAGCACCATCGAACCGCGCGCCGTCGACGCCGACCAGGCCCCCGCCGACCAAGCCCCCGACACCGCGCAGCCCGACACGACCGCACCGGCCGCAACCGCTCCCGAAACCGAAGCCGAGGCCGAACCGACCGCAGGCGGATTCACGATCTCCGAACTCCGGGAACGACTCGCCGCCAGCCCCTCGGGAAAGCTCGTGATCGATGTGCACCCCGACGAGGTCACCATCGGTTACAACGTCCGTAAGTCGCAGGTGTCGGTCAAGAAACGCACCATCAATTCGGTCAAGGAACACGGCTTTGTCCAGGAGCCGCCCGCCTACATCAACGCGGACGGCCGAATCGAGATGATCGCCGGTCAGCGCCGCATTCTCGCCGCCCGTGAGGCCGGTGTGGAAAAGGTCAGCATCGTTCTGAAAACCCTGTCCGGCAAGGACGCCGACGCCATCAAGGCGGCCAAGATCGAAGCGGGACTCATCGAGAACGAAGACCGCGAGGGCATGACCTCCGGCGATGTTCTCTCGGCGGTCGAAGACTATTTGGACCTGCCCGGCATCACCCCGGCCAAGGCCGGGCGCAAACTCGGAATCGACGCCGCCGAGGCACGCGCGGTCAAGGCCCTCCGCAAGTCCGAGCGCGCCCGCACGATCGCCGCCGACGGGCAACTGACCTTCCGCCAGGCCGAAGCCCTGATGGAATTCGAGGGCGAGGAAGCCGCCGAAAAGCGGCTGTTCACCGCCGCCGGAAAGGGCACGTTCACCGCCGAGGTTGCCAAGCTGCGCGAGGAACGGCATATGGCCGCCGAGCGCGCCAAGGCCGCCGAGTCCTACACCGCACGCGGCTTCACCATCCTCGAGGCCAAGCCCTCCAGTTGGTACGGGGTCGAGCAGACGAGCCCGCTCGATTGCCTGTACCGCAAAGACGGCAGCCCCGCCAGCGTCGAGGACATCACCGACCCCAAGCAGTGGGCGGTATACCTCGAGCCCAGCGAGGTCGAGAACCCCGAAGGGGGTATGGACCTGTATTTCGAGCCGGTCTACTACTGCACCGAGGCCAAGGCGGCCGGGTTGAAGTTCAGCCGCGACACCCCGCACATCCCCAGCGCCGAGGAGAAGGAGCGCAAGCGCGCCGATAACCGAATCGTGCTCGCGGGCAACAAATACGCCCGCGCCGCCACCGAGAACCGCCGCAAGTTCGAGGCCGAATTGCTGGCGAAGCTGTGGGGACGCGACGGCAAGACGGCCGAGAAGCCCCCGGCCGGTCTGCTCGCGTGGGCGGCGAAACTGCTGTTCACCGACCCCGGAATCATCAACGAGAACAACGCCATTGCCTTGGCCGCCGAACTGCTCGGCGTCAAGGAAGCCGACATCACCCGCGACGGCAAGATGTTCGCGGACATGACCGACCCACGTGCGGCCGTGATGCTGATCGGTTTGGCGCTCGGCTCGCTCGAAGCCCGGATGCAGCGTCCGAACTACCTGCACCCGGACAAGAAGCCCAAGCCCGAATACTGGCGCGTGCTGCACCCGCAATCCGGGGTGTTCTGGACGACCGACCTCAAGCGCGCACCGCGCGAGATGATCGCCCAACTCCGCAAGTGCGAAACCGGCAAGGGCCGCAACCACAAGCCCGGCTACCAGCCCACGCCGCTCGAGCTGGCGCTACTCGGTGAGATGACCCTCACCGCAGCGTTGGAGGCCGAAGCCAAGGCCGAAGTCGGAGCCGCCGGAACCCTCACCGACCAGGCCAGCCAGAAGGCCACCGCCAAGCCGAAGCCGACCGCGACCAAGGCGACCAAGCCCAGGACGACGCGCAACAAGACCGCCACCCCGGCCGCCGAACCCACCGCGCCGCCCACCGTCGACCCGGCCGAGGACATCCCCGACGCCGAACCGGACCAGGCGCACACCCCCGCCGCCGAGGACAACGACCCCGGCGACGACTACCAGGCCGCACCACTCGCAGCCTGACCAGCCAGCGCGGGCCGGAACCACCACCACGGTTCCGGCCCGCCCCGGCCCAGCGCGGGCGCGG
>NZ_BDBA01000252.1 GCF_001612745.1 Nocardia amamiensis NBRC 102102
CCCTGACTCCGGTCGAGTATGAGACCCTGAACCAGGCCTCACTCGCGGCCTGAAACCACCATAACCTGCGAGTCAATCAGATCCGGGGCAGTCCCTACCAGCCCCGCAGTCCAGGATTAATCGTAGGGACTCACCCCATACCAACCGGTTTGGTCTGCCCGTAACCTGGTGCACTCAGAGGCGCCCTCAGCCCTCGCCTGGAAAGGAATCAACATCGAATCCAGAGGTCAAACAAATCTACAACGGACTGACCGGCGCGGTGGCCGACGTCCGCACGCCGCCAATTGAACGTTTGTGGCGTGCCGCGATTGAGCCACTCCCCCACGGTCGGTCCCGACAGCGCAGCGTCGAACGCCCGAAGGATAGACAGGGGCATTCAGACGTATTGGCATCTGGCCAGTTACCTATTTAGGACCGGGCGCAGATGCTGACGGACAGTTGAAGGACCGTCTGAATCCGCAGAAGGAGGTCAGGCAATGACACCACTACTGTCGTTGCGGGACGTCTCGGAACCCTTCGACGCCGTTGCGATACTCGGCGGTGTCTCGATTGATGCCACTGAGGGAGAAGTTGCTGCAATAGTGGGTGGCAACCGGTCGGGAAATCAACCTTGATCATGACGATTGTCGGAGTCTGGTCCTCTTGCGGCGGAATGATAGTCCTCGCGGGATGTGAGAGACGGATGGACAGTCTGCTGGAGTGGATGCTCCGTCCCCGCCGACTGCCTGCGCGCCGTGGTGATGCGCCGGGATCCTCAGCGGCGCCCGAATCGAAACTCGCGTCTCGGCGGCCAGGTGACCAGGTCACACAGACACCCATTGAGTGGCGACGCAGGGACTCCCCATGCAAGCACATCCAGCGGGTCCGCCTGGCCCCAGGCCTGATGTCACGGACGCCGTGCCGACAAGCTTCCGCGAGTCGATCGCGAATACTGACCTATACATGCTCGGTATCCGGATTCCTGCGGGTTGCTGCACGCCCAAGCACTACACCTCATTCAGGTGGTGAGGCATGTATCTGAACGGATATCTATCTTCAGAAAAGCAGTCGGACACCGAATCGTCGTCGACGCGCATGGTGCCGTTACTGGAGCCTGCGCAGTTGCTTCAGGCGATCTCGGGTCGATGCACAAGCAGTGGACGCCTCGTGCAGTGGGCTCGAGATCTGGGTGCTATGCACGCGGAATTGATTCCATTCGAGCTTCATCCAGCGGGGCAGAAACGATGCCTTGCTACCGAGCGGATTCGTGCGGGTATCGATCGAATAATTGCCCAGATAGATGAGTGGGCAATCTACCACGTGCCACGCGCGAAAAGCGCGCGCAAGCACACACATTCGCTGGGGGAGGTCATGAGCCACATGGCTCAAACCTACGCTCAGGCATGGTGGATAGTACTCCACTCGCCAGATGAGGAAAAGCGACATCAGGCGTGGTTCCATATGGGCGAAGCCCGTGAAGGCTACGCCGAGATGGTGGACGAAATACGGTCTCGACATCTTCAACTGCCGCTGGGATGGGCAGCACAAATGCGGACTAACGTCGGCGGCTTGGGAGACGGGTCACAGCAAAGCGCATAAGGCATGCCGGCGAGGCGATAGATTATTTAGGAAGTACCTTGCGCGGCGGAATCGATTGGCATGGCGCGCGACAGGGATTGGATCGGTAGGTAGGTAGGTAGGAGATGGAAAAGCATCGATAAATCGACTACGAGCTACATCAGGATTTCAAGCGCTGGACCGAACTGGTGTATATTGCCGCGCACGCTGAGAACGAAGTCGATAGGGAGAATCCCCTTTGCAGGCCGCGGAACTGGAGCGGAAATGGAAGTCTGCCGCCGCCGACCAATGGGCTACCCTGCACGACTTGTACGTGCAGTGGTATTGAGGCTGTCGATCGGCCACGCATTAAAAGCCTCAGCTGATGAAAGCGCCGATATTGGTCTTCACCAGCGACGGCCGTGCGCATGAACTTCCAAGAGGACACGGTGTTTGAAGTTCCCTTGGTGAGTAAATATCGCACCTGCGATCTGTCTGGAAGCGTCCGCGTCGCGGGCGTCGTCGCCGTGGCGGTCGTAGCCACCGGTCTGTTGTCGACCGGTGCCGCACATGCCGATGTCTTCGTGCCGTTGCCGGACGGCCAGAAGACCGGTCCAGGCGTGAGCATCGCCCGCACGGGTGAGCGCGCCTTGATCTCCCCTTCTCTGGCCGCGAACGGTGCCGGCCCAGCAAGCCAACAATTCAACGTGCGGAAGTAAAGCTGCTGCAATTGAGCGCTTTTCGAATACAGCGGCTGCGGTCATGCGTCTCCGTGGCTGAAGTGCGCAGCTTGTGATGGCATTGCAGGTTCCAGTGCGTCTTGTCGTGTCCGGGGCGATATCTGTGCCATTGCCAGCGTGTCGGGCTCGGAGATATTCGGTTCGCATCCGATCGGTTCGGTGTCGCGATGCGGTCGCGGCTGTTCGCGTCCGAGCTTGTCGATCTCGGTGAACAGCGCCTCGACGATCGTGTGCATTTGCTTCTCTGCGATCTGCGCGTAGGTACGGATATACTCAATCTCGGCGGGCAGCGGCTCGGAAGCTCCCGTAGGAGAGGGTGCCACGGCGGCGATACTGTCGGCCGCGTGGACTGCCGATTGCTGGGCCTGCCACAGAATGTCAGCGTACTGCTGGCGGGCGTGCGCGACGAGTTCGCGGGCGTAGATCTCGGCCTCGGCAACGGTCGATTCCGCGGTGATCTGCGCCTGGCTGAGCATATTCACTGCCCGCACGTTCACTCCAAGCACATCCCACTGGGCATCCTCGCGCAACTGTGCGTTCTCCCGCCGCAGTTCCGCCACCTCGGTGCGCAGGCTTTCAACGGAAGCGCCATCGCCGAGCGCCGATTTGTACATGGCGACCCGGTGCTCGAGTTCCGCAACTTGGTGGGCCAGATAGTCGTTGTCGGCCAGCAGTGCCTTCCCGTCACCGAAGTCCAACTGCTGGGTCAGCCGTGTGTTCGTCGAGTGCAGCCGGGAGATCTCACGGGCTACACGCCGCACGAATTCGTCGACTTCGCGTTCATCGTATCCGCGCCGACCGAGTGCCGACTTCTTGAACCTGGCGTTCTCGATGTCACGTGCCTTCAGCGCCATGGCGCTACCTCGTGCGCCATCTCCGCCGAAGCTGCGGAGGTATCCAGTGTGGTGTCCTCAGGGTGGCCGCCCTCGAGGTTCTCGAATCGGATCGCCGCGGCGGGCAGGCCCGCGCGCCGCAGTTCACCGGCAGTGTGCTCCACCATCGCGGTGGAGCCGCAAATGAGTGCGGTCCAGCCTCGCCAGTCGTATGCCTGTGCGACCACCGTGCCGACCGGTCCGCGCATACCTGGGTAGGTCGGGTCATCGGAGACTACGGGCGTATAGCGCAGCCATGGCCGGGTACCGGCCAGTTCGGACAGCAAGGCGTGGTTATAGATGTTCCGTTGGGTCCGGGCCCCGTGGAAGAGGTGGACATTCGTCGCCACGCCTGTGGTGCGCCAGCGTTCGTGCAGTTGTTCGATCAGGGCGGTCATGGGTGCGAGTCCGGTACCGCCCGCCACCATCAGCAGCTCGCCGCGGAAGTCCGCGGGTAGGATGAGTGCGGTGCCGATCGGAGCACCGAGCCGCAGTGTGTCGCCGACCGCGACAGTCCGGGCCAGGGTGGCGCTGACCTGTCCGCCGGGCACGATTTGCACATGCAGGTCGACGGTTCCGTCGGGGCGGGGTGCGTTGGCCGGGGTATAGTAGCGCCACAGCCGCGGCCGCTGCGGAATCTCCACGGCCATGGACTGCCCGGGAGTGTAGGCATAGGGCTCGGTGAGTCGGATGCGCAACAATCCGACGTCGATACTGCGCCGTTCGGTGGCGATAACCTCTGCCTCCCACCATGCTGGGGCGATTTGCTCGTTCTCCTCGGCGGCCATCATCATGATCTGGGTGACCGCCCGGTATGCCTCGGTCCAACTTGCGGCAAGGCTGTCGGTCCACGTTGCTCCGAGGAAGTACTGCAGGGTGGCCAGCAGCGACGCACCGACTACCGGGTAGTGGTCGGCGACGACCTGGAATTTGCGGTGGTCGCGGCCGAGTTGCTGTACGAAGGTTCGGTCGGCGGCGATGCGGTCCACATTGCTGACGATATGGCCAAGCGCCGTGAAGAATTTGCCGCGTTGGGTGGTCATGGACACCGGGAACATTTCGCGGATCTCCGGGTGCGCCATGAACAGGTGCGAGTAGAAGTACAAGACCACTTCCTCGCCGACCTTCTCGACGCTGAGCCAGCTTTCTTTAAGCACTGTGACATCCATGCCGGATCACCATTTCATTTGTCGATCGATCCAGTGTCGACGCGACAGATTTCGATTCTTGATATTCAAGGAGAAGTACCTCAGTCCCGGGGTGACAGTTTCAAATGTAATCGGGCGGCTTGGAGTAGGAGATCTCAAGCGCTGCGGAGCGTCGCGTAACTATACCCGCGAGCACAACACGAATACGCTTACCGGGCTGTTCGTGGAGCACGCTTGGGAAAGAACCCGAGAGAATCCTCCTTGCAAGCGCCCTGTTCGCCACCGTGGCCGTCGACGGCTCTCGAGGCGAGATAGTTCCGGGACACCATCGGATGCTGCGGGACATCCACATCCGCCTCGGCTCCGAGCGCCTCAATCATGGCCTGAACATCTCACGATCTACAGTCTGGCGGTATGGGGCAAATGCCTACACCGCCGCCCCGGTGGATCGCGCGCTTTCGCCCCATAGCGGCTTCGGCCGTCTCAGCACCGACCACCGAAGAATTTTCGGGCCGCCATCCCGACAGGGGTGGTTTTCGCTCAAGGCGTCCGCATGTGCATGAGCAATGCAGAGCCCGCACACTGGATGTTTCCGGAGAATATTCAGCCCGACGTTGGACCCGCGAGTACGATGGACATGGTTCGTTGGCAAACGGGATCCGGAGACCGAGAGGTAACTGCGCCCGAGTCGGCAAGGATGTCTCTCGTTCGCAGGGGATATGACATCAGGCGGGGTTGAGCTGCCAGCCATAGGCTCTCTGACGGGGTCGACGGTCGCCGGGGCCGTCGACGGCGGTGGCGGTGCCGAGCAGCGGCCCGCGTGCGTGGTGTCGGATCAGTCTCGGCAGCAGGCGTGCTGTGCCGGCGTCCCAGTGGACGGTTTCGAGAACGTGCTCGTGGTGGGGAACGCCGCGGCGGCGGGTGCGGGGTTTTGGCGCCTTTGGATTTCACCGGGCAGCTGCGGCTGGGCAGGTCAAGGTCCTCGATGTCGACTCCGAGCAGTTCTTCTGTGCGGGCCGCAGGTTTCGTAGAGCATTCGCCAGAGTGTCTTCTCGCGGATGGGGATGTCGCGGCGCTGATCAGCCGGTAAAATCGCCCTGCGTGAGTGCACGGGGGTGTCGGAGTCTTACGCCACTGCCGACACAACCGATTCGGTGATCGGAAACGACTTGCACCCGACAAGGCGCCGCGGTGATCGACGAGTGCGATCGTCACGGTCTGCTTGTGCTGATCAATGCCCGCGACGCCGTTTCGTGATCCAAATCCTGTGTCTCCCATCCATGTCGCCTACCGTGATGAGTCGGCAGATCGGCGGCGGCAGATCAGGGTTGAGTCGGGCGGGCTCTCTTCAAGCCAGACGCCGATCCCCGCGCCCGCGGTCCGACCCGAGACTTCGAATCGACGACAGCCTTTCGGCGCCAATAGCGTTCAGAGTCATCGGCCGGTCCGCTTCGAGC
Organism: Nocardia amamiensis NBRC 102102; assembly: GCF_001612745.1. GTDB lineage: Bacteria > Actinomycetota > Actinomycetes > Mycobacteriales > Mycobacteriaceae > Nocardia > Nocardia amamiensis. The sequence continues at coordinate 5,754 of NZ_BDBA01000252.1, forward strand.
ACCAACAAGGGAATCAGAGACCCGCCGACAGTGTCCGATGTCGCCGCTACTTCCAGGAAGCGGCACGGGGTTCCGAGAGCCGTCTACCCTTGGCCGCCGCAAGTATTGTGCAGGAAGAGGGGGCAGACAACACCAGTTGTCATGGCCTTCGGTGTGGTTTGAGTTCGAGACCAATGTCAACCGACTCCTACTCGCGTCAGGGTGCAGATCGTCAGGGCTTCCGGCGGTCCCTATCCGGTACGGCTGTGATGTGAGATGGCTCGCCGATTCGGTGATGTTCCTTGCTGTGAGGTACATTCGTCTCGTCAACTACAAGCGATCAGTAGCAGGCGTGAATACCCCCAATCGAGCCCCGACCGACACAGACCGGTCCGGGGCTCGATTGGTTGTTGAGGTCTGCATCGCCCGAAGTTGGTACCTCTCTACTCATCGAGGCTTGACACAGAGAGGAGCCGATCCAGTGTCACGACCATCGGGTCGGTCGGTTCGCTGCCGTTAAATTCCCGCTTACGTGGCTGTTGTGATTTCTGCGGCCGGCCGACACCCGGGACCGAGCCGCGGAATGGCTTGAGAGGAGCGTGGCATCGCCCTTACTGGGGATTGCCTTCCGACCGGTCCGTGCCACACCCCACAATCGCAAAGGGCTGACAAGCACCAATGATGGCCATCGGGATCGACGCGCACAAGCGCACCCACACCGCAGTCTCCGCCGACGAACTGGGCCGCAAACTATCCACCAAGACCGTCGGGACGACCAGCAGCGATCATCTCGCCCTACTGAAATGGGCGCGGGCGCAACCGGATCCGGAACCAATGTGGGCGCTGGAAGACTGCCGGAACGTGACCCGGCGTCCCGAAGCGACTCGCTCGCCGTCGGCGAGCGAGTCGTGCGGGTACCGCCGAAACTGATGGCTCACGCCCGGGATTCGGCGCGCACTTACGGTAAGTCGGACCCGATCGACGCCTTGGCCATCGCCCGCGCGGCATTGCGTGAACCCGACCTGCCGGTGGCCCGGCTCGACGGAGTCGAACGCGAGATCCAGTTGCTTGTCGACCACCGCGAAGACCTCGTCACCGAACGCACCCGGGCGATCGCACGGCTGCGCTGGCACCTGCACGAGCTCGATCCGGGCTCGACGCCACCTGGCAAGCTCGAACGCGCCAGCGCCTATGACCGCGTCACGGCCCACCTGGCCCAGTTCGACGGACTTGTCGCCCGCCTGGCGGTGACTCTGGTCGAGCACTGCCGACGACTGACCATCGAGATCGACGAACGAATCCAACGAATCGCGCCGTCGCTGCTCACCATCGCCGGTTGCGCGGGCCTGACCGCGGCGAAGATCATCGGCGAGACCGCCGACGTCGACAGATTCCGATCCAAGGACACCTTCGCCCGTCACAACGGCAGCGCACCGCTGCCAGTCTGGTCGTCCAACCGAGCGCGCCATCGCCTGTCCCGCACCGGGAACCGGCAGCTCAACGCCGCGCTCCACCGAATCCCGCTCACGCAGGCACGCTGCCACCCGGACGCACGAGCTCTGCTGGCCAGGCGCAAGGCAAAAGGCGACGGCGGCATGGAGCGCTACGGATCCTCACACGCCAGCTTTCCGACGTTGTCTCCCGCGCCATGATCGCCGATCTGAGGACTGCTGCGATTGGGTGATAGGGTCAGGTCGTCACCCATCCGTGTAGCAGTCCCCTGGGCCACCAATCAGCCGAAACTCCAACCGCAGCTTGACACACGAGCAATCCACAGTCCCTGTATCGCACGCTGGCGTCGCGGCGAGCCGGATCGCGCTCGGCATACGCGAAAAGGCCGTCCATCTTGCCCATTGTCTATCTACACCGCAACGGTCCGACGACTCCTCTTCAGTCACAATGCACCCATCATTACCAGCAGTTACAACGGAGAACTAGGTTCTGTCTCCCAATGATTTGAGCCATTCGACGACGAGGGCCAGGACGAATCCGGCCCGGTAGGTGATCGCGAGCTTGTCGTAGCGAGTGGCCACCGCCCGCCAGTGCTTGGCCCTGTTGAAGGCACGTTCGATGACATTGCGGCGTTTGTAGATCTCGGCATCGAAGCTCGGTGCCCGCCCACCAGCGCGGCCCTTGCGTTTGCGGTTGACGACCTGGTCCCGGCGTTCGGGAATTACGGCTCGGATACGTTTGCGGCGCAACAGGGTTCGGTTCGACGCCGCCGAGTAGGCGCGGTCGGCGATCACCACCTCTGGATTGCGCCGCGGCGCCCCACCGGCCAGTCGCGGCACCACCACCGCGTCGAGCAGCGGCGGCAGCAGCGACGAGTCGTTGGTTTGACCGGGCGTGAGCAGCACGGCCAGGCCACGACCGGCACCGTCGGCGGCGAGATGGATCTTGGTGGTCAGCCTACCACGGGAGCGCCCTATGGCATGGTCGGACGGTTCATAGCCCGGTCACCGAGTCGGCGGCCGCGCCGGCGGCGTGCTGATGTGCCCGCACGATTGTCGAGTCGACCGAGACAACCCAGTCCAGGTCGCCGGTGGTGTCGGCCAGGGCGACCAGAGCGGTCAGCACCCGGTCCCAAGTGCCGTCGGCGGCATAGCGGCGGTGGCGTTTCCACACCGTCTGCCACGGCCCGAAATGTTCCGGCAGATCCCGCCACGGCAGACTGGTGCGCAGCCGATACAGCATCCCCTCCACCACCAGGCGATTGTTGGCGAAGTTACGGCCCACGTGACCTTCTGATTTCGGTAGCAGCAACTCCAGCAGTTCCCACTGCTTGTCGGTCAGAACCTGGTATCGATCACCGATCGCGGTCGCCACGGACGACATGGTGCACGATCGGCCCCGACCATGGGGCCGATCGATTCACCTCATTGGGAGACAGAACCTAGGGCCCATGAGGCGCTGCACGAGGTATCGTAAGTCGAGCGGAATGACACATGTTTGGCGCGCTGCATTTCGGCCGCGCGACTACTGTCCGCTCTCGGGATCATAAATGGTATCGAGTTTTATTGAACTGGATCCGGGTACGAAGCTCGTCGGCAGGGCCCTCGAGCAGACGAACATGCAGCAGGTACTAGATAGTGCTCTGGCGGGTTCGGCGGGTGCTTTGGCCGTGCTGGGTGAACCGGGGATCGGGAAAACGCGCATGCTAGGTGAGCTGTGTAAGCGCGCCGCAGCAGCAGGGTTCGATGTCTTGGTTGGACGTGGGTCGGAGTTCGAGCGGGAAGTTCCGTACGGTTTGGTGGTCGAAGCTCTCGATGAGCGATTCGGGGTGCTCGAAGCGGAGGTCATCGAGGACATGGGCCCGGACAGGTTGGCGGAGCTGGCGGCGGTACTCCCGTCGCTGTCGGGGCGAGGTGGCCGGTTTGCGAGCCTGTTGGAAGTGGAGCGATTCGAGTTCTATCGCGCTGTGCGATCCACGTTCGAACGAGTCGTACGCGGCCGGCCGCTGCTGTTGGCACTCGATGACGTGCACTGGGCCGACCCTGCTTCGGTGGAGCTGATCAGCCATCTGCTACGGCGCTCGGTCCCGGGCATGGTGTTAGCCTTGGCCTATCGACCCAAGCAAGCGCCGGGCGCGCTACTCGGTGCCGTTGAGCAAGCAACACGCGAAGGTTTCTTTCACGAACTGGAGTTGGCGCCGCTGACGGTCGTGGAGGCGGCCGACCTGTTGGGGCAACGACCGGGTTCGGAGCTTCTCCGGTCATTACACGCAGAAAGCGGCGGGAATCCTTTCTACCTCGAGCAACTGGCACGGATGGCTCGGCTTGATTCAGCGGCTCCGAGGCAAGAAGCGTGGGTTGAGAGAGACCGCGAAACTGATATCTCTGCCACGTTACGCGTCACACTCGATAGTGAGCTGGCTGTTCTGCCAGCCGGTACGGTCACAGTCCTTCAGGCCGCAGCGGTGGCCGGTGATCCGTTCGATGTGGATTTGGTAGCTGAGGTCGCAGCTACCGACACGATCTTGGTGTCGGAATACCTCGATGCCCTCGCCACTGCGGACGTCATCCGGGGAACCGATGTGGCGGGAACGTTCCGCTTCCGGCACCCGATCGTACGGCGTGTGGTTTACAACGGCACGCTGCCTGGATGGAGATTCGGCGCTCACAAGCGAGCAGCGAGAGCACTGGCTCGGCGCGGTGCTTCTCTCGGTGTACAGGCACACCATGTAGCGCGATCGGCTAGCGTCGGCGATGAGCAGGCAGTGGCAGTCCTCACCGAGGCCGGACAAGCTGCGGTGGCCCGCGCGCCGGCGGCCGCGGCCGACTGGTTCGACGCAGCACTGCGACTGCTGCCCGAAACCGGGGAATTTGACCGGCGACTGTCGCTAGTCATCTCCCTGGCCAGCGCTCTCGCTTCTTCTGGCAATTTGCGTGACAGCCGTACGGTGCTGGAGCGAGCGCTCGAATTCCTTCCTGTCGACGCGCTCGACGATCGGGTGCGGATAATCCGGATGATCGTTCGCGTGGATCACGGACTCGGACACGCTGAAGAGGCCCGCCGCCTCATAGTTCGCGCTCTCGAACATGCGGCCACGAGCAGCGCGGATGCCATAGCGTTGCGCCTGGAACTCGCACAAAACCATCTGATGATGCACCAATGGGAGCAGGCCGTCGACACGACTGCGCAGGCTCGCGCTCAGGCGCAGACGCTGAGCGATCCGTCGCTGCTTCTCGCCGCCACAGCAACCCTTGCCTGGTTCACCAGCTACCAAGGAGCGTTCGGCGAGGCGCAGGAACTCATTGAACTTGCGGCTGAGGGGATCGACGCGCGTGACGTCAATCTAACTCCTGAGATGCTCGAGGGGCTAGCTGACCTGGTCTTCGCTGAGCTGTTCACCGACCGGTTCCGGGCAGCCGCTCGCCATGCCCAACTTGGGCTGCGTGTCAGCCGTAGCACCGGTCACGGCTACGCCTTCAGCCGATTTGCTATCGGTGCGGCCGCGTCGAAGCTGTTTCTGGGGCAGCTCCATGACGCCAAACGGGCTGCGGAGACCGCCATCGAGGCCACACTCCTGCTGGACAACGATCAGCTGCTCTCGACAGCACAGACCGCGCAGTGCTGGGTCGAAGCGATGAGGGGCGATTTGTCGGCCGCGCTCACCGCCGGTCGCGCCGCAGTGCGGATTGTCGATCGCCTTCCGGACACGTTTTTCGGATGGCTAGCGCGCGCATGTTATGGCGAAGCGCTGATCGAAGCTGGCGAGACCGAACGAGGTTGTGAGGCGATCCTGTCTGCTGGCGGGTCCGGGTTCGCGGATCTACCTCCAGGAAATGCGATGTACTGGCACCAAGCGCTGATCACGGCCGAACTGTCCGCAGGCCGGGTGGAGGCGGCGCAGTCCATTGCTCAGCGCATGGAGAACATAGCGCTTCTGCCTTCCCGCGAGGGAAACGCGTCCTTCGCGCGGGCTCGCATCCATCTCGCAAAAGGTGACTTCATGACGGCCGCAGCGTTTGCCCAGAAGGCCGTTCAGTGCTTCGACTCGGTGGAGATGTGCGTGTGGTCCGCTCGCTCCCGCCTTCTTGCTGGCCGCAGTCTGGGGCAAGCCAACCGGTCCGAAGCGGCAATCCGCGAACTCGAGCTAGCCCACGGCACCTTCGCAGACGCTGGGGCCGAACGGCTGCGGGACGAGGCTGCTCAAGTGCTCCGAACCATGGGGCGGCGAGTGCGACGCCAAACCACCGTCGATGAGCCGACAGACTCGGCGAACTTAACCGACCGCGAGCGCAGTATCGCCGCCCGAGTCGTGCAAGGCTACACCAACCGCGAGATCGCTGCAGAGCTTTTCGTTAGTCCGAAGACTGTCGAAAAGCATATTGCGCGGATCTTCGCGAAACTAGGCATTTCCTCCCGCGCTGGCGTCGCAAATGCACTGAGCAGACACCGCAGAGGCCCACCGGGGCGGACGCGTTTATAGTGGACCCAGGTATACAACATGTACTGCCAGACCAGGTCGTCATCCGCCCAGGCATCTTCTGCGACGCGCCAGATGCATGCCGCAGTGCCGGCGGTCGATCTGAGCACCCAACCCGGTGAATCCCTTGGAGTTCACCACGCTGAAGTCGACCCAAGGTCGGCACCGCTGCTGACCAAACTCCCTGCTCAATTCCATGATCGGCGTGGTGCTGCCGACAACTGTGCTCGACATTCGCGGCCATGCTGCTGCGCCAGCACATGGCGAGTTCCCGAAGAAACTTGTGGCCGCGGTGATGACAGACGCGACAGCCCTGGGCGTCGCGGTGGTGTCCGCCCGGATTGGATTCGGTGCCACGGGTTGGATGGACGGATGCATCATCTCGTATTCGATCGGGAGTGCGCATGCCCAGGGCGGAGTTGCGCTGGCGGTTGTGGAAGATCTCGAGGTACTCCAAGATCGCGTTGGCCAGCTCGATCCGCCTCCTCCAGCGCTGCCGGTTCAGTAGTTCGGTTTTGCATTCAAGATGTTTCGGGCATCGAAGTAGCTCTCGGCGTCGCGACGAATCTGGATGAGCCGTTTTGGAGATGGCGCTGTGGTTGGCGTAGCCGAGGAGCTGGGCAATCTCGGTCTTGCGTGTCCCTCCGCTGGCGAGCAGGACGACGATCCTCGCGGTTGCGCGCATCGAGGAGGGCGAGGAAGTAGCTGGTGATGGTGTTGCCCAGTACCTCGGTCTCGAGTCCGTGGACCGTGATGGTGTCGGTGAGTTCGACAAAGCTCACTTCGATCTTGCGTCGCTTGCCGTGCTGCTTGCATTCGAAATCCTCTTGAGCGTAGGGCCCTTGGCTGGAGAAGTCGTCCTCGGCTCGGTTGGAGTGGAAGGCATCGAGGATGCCGCGCAACTGGCCTATCCGGTCCACGGCCGCCACTGCCTCGGTGACGGCGTCATAGGCGTCGTCTTCGCCGTACCATGCCGGGCCGCCCATGCGGGGGGTTTACTGGTGACCGCGCCGGCGAGCACGCTGCCGTCCACCAGTGTGACCGGCCCGACGACCTTGCCCTTGTCCACCAAGGGTTATTCACGCGACCCGTACTGGATCACGGCGGTGACCGCGGGCAGCCACAAATCGGGGTTGTGTGCGAGCAGCCGGATTGGGTCGTCTGGCGAGAAGGCAGACAGCCTCGATCCCGACACCAGATGCGGCCAGACTATCCACGCCACGCGCGAGTCAGCCGCTGCTCGAAGTCGTCCAGCAGGAACTTGTCGATGTGACTGTGATCAGCCAGGTAAGGCCACTGCCCGCTACGCAGCGCTGGCAGACCGAACCTGGTGATCGTGCGCGGGGCACCCGGCCGCGGCTCGTCGACCAAGCCTCGCAAGCGATCTCGCACGAACCGGCCACGCCACCGGGCCACAGTCTGCTCCCGCGTCCTCAACACCGCAGCTACCTGCTTGTTGGATACACCCTCCGCACAGGCCAGGACGATCCGTGCCCGAAAAGCCAGCGCCTGCACGGTTTTCGGCCGCCGCACCCACCGCTGCAACGTCGCGCGTTCCTCCTCGGTCAACACCAACCCGGCCTTCGAACGCCCAGGCCGCGGGCTATCGGTCAATCCGTCCAGCCGCGACTCTACGAAACGCCGACGCCATTTCCCCACAGTCACCGCAGTCACTCCCAGATCCGCGGCGACCTGCTTGCTCACCGCCCCAGGCTCTGCACACGCCAACACAATTCGCGCCCGCTCCGACAGCCGAGAATCCCCTCGCGCCCACCCCGCAAGCCGGTCACGCTCCTCGTCCGACAGAGTCAACGCAGCCTTCGGTCGCCCAGTCCGCACCACCCACCAACGGTAGCAACAACTTACGGCGCTAAACACCGAATCAGCACACTAGTACGTTTGCATGTCGAGACAGCATGCCGTCGTAGCGCGGCGCTGCGTTTGCGCATCGATGAAGTCAGTACCGACGACTGTACCGTTCTACTCCACCACAAGGGTGGGGTAGATGAATGGCATCCAGTCACGCCGCTGCTGATGCGGAAGCTTGTCGAACACTTCAATCGCCGAGGTGGCGCGGCCGCAGAAGCGGGATATCAAGTGTTTCGCGCCCGAAACGGCAAGCCGATCACAAATCGCCGCTACGACAATCTGCATCGACGGTTTCACCAACACTTGCCTTGGACCGCTGCGAAGCAGGTAACTGTTCACTGGATTCGGCATACAACACTGACATTCGTTGAGAGAGAATTTGGGCTCTCGGTCGCGCGTCGTTTCGCAGCTCACAGAGATCCCGGTGCAGTCACATTCATCTACACCAAGGCGACACTCATTGAATGCGCGGAGGCGTTGGTAGCGCTTACTGGGCAACCTCACCCGCTGGCGCGCGCCGAGCGGCACCCCCTGTCGCCGAGGGGAATTGGAGCGGAAGGTGGAGCAGAAGGGGCATGGTGATGGCATGTGCACGATAGATGTGCACAGCTGCTGCAATTGCGGTGTACAACTCCCCCTCCGGACACCGTTTTGACATGCATCCTCCGCAAATTTGCAGAGGATGCATTCTTTTTGGGGTCTGGACGGTGTCCGGAGGGAGTCTGGACACCGTCGATCTGCAAATTTGCGCAGGTGGCCCGTCAAAAGGCGTAAACGGTGACACCGGTGAGTGACGAGTTCGGTGGTCGCGGATCGGCGCGGCAAACGAAACGCGGATCGCTCCGGTGGACGCTACCGGGTGCCCAGGTGCCTCGCTGTGGTGCCTATGGACCCCGGTTGGATGGGTCGACGGGATGGCGCTGCGGTCGCCGCGGGAGGGGTGGTCCGGGTCGGGGCTGTCGGTGTTCGGTCTGCTGGTTGCCGTCGCGGCGGTCTGTACGCAGCCTTCGTCCTCGACTGCGTCTGCTGAAGGCGAATAGCGCCCCAGTGGGGTACCTTTCGGCTGAAAAGTCACCCAGTGTGGGTGCCTTTTTATCTATCGACAGCGAAAAGGTACCCACGCTGGGCGTATTCCGCCGAAAAGTCGTACAACGTGGGTGCCCTTTTGATATTGACGCGCCGGGTGTTCGTTTTGAATGCTAGAAGTGCGCCGACGCCGATCGGTTGGGACATCATAAGTATCGGCCGAAGCTGGTGCAGCATGTTGTAAGGGTCTGTGGCGCAGTCGCTTTCGGACATCTGGCGAGTCGTGCCTGCTCAGAGGTGGTGTCGCTGGCACGTGAGAGGAGACACGGGTGACTAGGTTCTGTCTCCCAATGA
>NZ_BDBA01000253.1 GCF_001612745.1 Nocardia amamiensis NBRC 102102
GCCGCCCGCGACGGCGTGCGCGAGCAACGGCCGCACCAGCGACGAAGGCAGCGCGTCGGCGGTGGCCAGCTGGGGAGCGGTCGTCATGGTCGGCCCTCTCGAGGACGTGTGCCGCGCCGCACGCGAGCACCATTTAATGAACAGTGGTGTTAGATTAATATCTATGTCACACCTCGTGTCAAGCTGTTGGTCGTGGGACACAGGCATGCCGAGCGCAGCGTTGTGAGGCGGCACGATGTCGGCTGAGACCACGACCGCGCGCCGCGGACGACCGCGGCAGACCCTGGAACAGGCCGAAGAGGTGCGCGCCCGCATCGTGCTCGCCACCGCGGAAGTGTTCACCCGCACCGGTTCCCGCGGGCTGAGCGTCGCGCAGATCATCGAGCAGGCGGGACTGGCGCGGCCGACGTTCTACCGCTATTTCGGCAATGCGACCGAACCGCTGCTCGCGGTGCTGGACAGCTCCAACGACGGGTTGGTCGGCGGCATCCGCGCGGCGCTGACCGGCACCGACGAACCCGTCGAGCTGGGCATCCGGCTGATCGACGCCTATCTGGACTGGGCGCGCGGTCATGGTCCCATGCTGCGGCCGCTGTTCGCCGAACTGCACGACCCGGGCTCGCCGGTCTCGGCGTACCGGGAGCGCGCGCTCGACGACATCCGCGCCTCGGTGCGCGAGACCTTCACCGAGCTGGGCCGCCCAGTTCCGAGCCCGCTGGATCTGGATGCCGCGCTGCACCTGTGCGAGTACGTGGTCTACCGCATCTCCGCGGGTACCGCGCCCGGCGCCGAGCCAGACGAGGACACCGTCGCCGCCGCACGCCTGACGATGATCCGGGTGCTGCTCACCACGCTCGGCACCAGGACCGATCTGCAGTACGCGCTGACGCTGGAGACGATCTTTCCCGCGGAGCCGTAGGGAACCCGCGGATCAGCGCGGAACCGGCGTGACGGGGTGGGCGGCGATCCTGCGCTGTTCCACGCGGTGGATCAGGTTGTGCACCCGCGGGTCGCGCGCGAGCCTGCCGTCCAGCACCACGTTGATCACGCCGCGCAACAGCGCATAGGGCTCCCATTGCGGCGGCGCGACGATGCGCGGCGCCCGGCGGGCGATGCCCTCGGCGAGCGAGTCGGCCGCGTCGCCCACGGTGATCCGCTGGTTGAGCGGCCAAGGCAGCAGGGCGCCCAGATCGGTACCCAACTCGTCCTCGTCGAGCGTGCCGCGCGTCATCGCGGTGTCCACGACACCGAAGTACGCCACGCCCGCCGTGGCCCCGACGGCAGCCAGCTCGACCCGCAGCGCGCGCCCGAACTGCTCCACCGCGGCCTTGCTCACCATGTAGGGCGAACCACCCATCCCGGGCGCGAACGCCGCGGCGGAGGAGACGACCACGACGTGACCGTTCGCCGCGACGATGTCGTCCAGCGCCGGGTGCACGGTGTTGAACACGCCGGTGACGTTGATGCCGATGACCCGATCGAAATCCCCTGGATTCATCGTCCTGATCGTCGCCGGCTCCGGCACCACGCCCGCGTTGGCCACCAGCACATCGATCCGGCCGAAGCGCTCACGCACCCGGGATATCGCCTGGCGCATGCCGATTCGATCGGAGACGTTCGCGCGCACGACGAGCGCGCGCTCCCCCATCGAGCGGGCGACCGCCGCGGCGGCGGCCTCGTCGATGTCGATCAGCGCCACCGAAGCGCCCGAGGCGTAGAGCTTTTCGGCAAGCGCCCGGCCGATGCCGGTCCCCGCGCCGGTGATCACCACCACCCGGTCCCGGACATCCAGCCGGTCCGCGACGGGCCGGGCGGGCCGGGGAAGCACACGGCGCAGCAAGTCGACGACCACGAGACTCACCCGACTCGCAGCCGGTAGGACCACCGGCCGGCGTAATCGGCAGACCCCATCTCGCACCCCTTTGTCGATCGGCGTCTACGCAATGTATTGATGACATCGAATGCTGTCAACATCACATGATGTCAATTCGATCGCTGTGAGAGGATAACCGCATGACCGAAGCGGACGGGTCGATTCCGGGTATGCGTCGCTGGCGCGGACGCTCGCCCGCCGATCGCGTCGCCGCGCGCCGGGAACAGCTGATCGAGGCCTGCACGGAGCTGATGGCCACCATCGGCGCCGCCGAGACCTCGATGCGTGGCGTGTGCAGGCAGGCCGGGCTGACCGAGCGCTATTTCTACGAGAGCTACCCCAACCTCGACGCGCTGCTGACGATCGTGCTCGACACCGTGGTCCTCGGCGCGCGCGACCGGCTGCTGGCCGAGCTGCCGAACGCGCCGACCGAGCGCGACGCGATGTTTCGCCACCTGGTCGGCGTGTTCACCGACTACCTGGTGGCCGACCGACGTCGCGGCCGCATCATGTTCGTGGAATCGCAGGCCACACCGGTGCTGATGCCACGGGCGAACGAGCTCATCCTGCTGTTCACAGCCCCGATCGCACTCATCATCGGCGGGGGCGACTACGCCGACCCGGTGTCCGACGAGCACGACTTCGCGCTCAACGCCAACGCCATCTTCGGTGCGCTGGCCTACCTCTACCGGCCGTGGCTCGACGGCGAGATCCCGGTATCGCGGGAGCGTTTCGACGAGCACGCCGCCAATGTCATCGAGCGGATCGCGACGGCCCGATCATCTCTCGGCACCGGGGCATAAGGGCGCCCGGAGCAAGGCAGGAGGGCCGGAGCGACGGCGGAGGTACGCAGGAAAGGCGCCGTCGGACGCAGTAAGTCCGCAGCCCGCGCACGGCCGGAGCGAAGGCGGAGGTACGCCTAGTCCCGGGCCGCGGCTTCCGCGGGTCGCGGCGCCCGTTCGAAACGCATGGCCCGGTCGGTGATCCGGCCGTATCGCAGGGTGAACACGTCGCGCAGATAGTTCATCCGCAGCCGCCACGGAGCGCGGTCGCCCTGGACGGGAAACAGACTCGCCGAGCGGCGTACGTAGCCGGGGGTGAAGCCGGGGAACAGCGATTGAGTGCCGACCGACGGGTCGCGAACCGGGACGCAGCGCACGTATCCGCGCTCATCCATGTGTTTCAGCAGCCGCACGACGTACTCCGACACCAGATCCGCCTTCAACGTCCAGGAGGCGTTCGTGTACCCGATGACGAAGGCGAAGTTCGGCACGCCGGACAGCATCATCGCCTTGTAGGCCATTGTCGTCGACGGCGTCACCGGCGCACCGTCGACCACGAGCTCGACACCGCCGAAGACCTGGAGGTTCAAACCCGTTGCGGTGATGACGATATCGGCCTCCTGCCGCGCCCCGGAGGCCAGGCGCAGACCGGTCTCGGTGAAGGTCTCGATCCGGTCGGTCACCACGTCGAGCATGCCGTCCCGGATGGCGCGGAAGAAATCGCCGTCGCGCGCGAGGCACAATCGCTGGTCCCACGGCTCGTACCGCGGCGTGAAGTGGGTATGGATGTCGTAGCCCGCGGGCAGCCAGCGCCGCTGCCAGCCGCGGATACGCTTGCGCATACCCGCCGGATTGCGCCTGCTGAACTGATAGAGCGCGGTGGAGATCGCGACGTACTCGGCGCGGACGAGCGCGTACGCGGCGCGCACGGGAAGGAAGCGGCGAACCGTCAGCGCCAGCGGGTCGCGGGAAGGCGCGGAGATGATGTAGCTCGGGCTGCGTTGCAGCATGGTCACGTGCGCACCCTGCGCGGTGAGCGCTGGAGCGAGCGTCACCGCGGTGGCGCCGCTGCCGATGAGCACCACTCGCTTGCCTGCGCAGTCGAGCTTCTCCGGCCAGAACTGCGGATGCACGATCGAACCGGCGAACCGTTCGGCACCGGGGAACTCCGGGGTGTACCCCGCGTCGTAACGGTAGTAACCAGCGCAGGAGAACAGGAATCCCGCCGTGAACGTGACGTTCTCGCCGGTGTCGGTGCGCTCGGCGTGCACCGTCCACCGGCTGTCCAGGCTGGACCACTCGGCGCGAACCACCCGGTGCCGGAACCGGATACGGCGGTCGACGCCGTATTCGGCGGCGGTCTCGCGCAGGTAGTCGAGGATGGCGCTGCCGTCGGCGATCGACTCCTCACCCAGCCACGGCTTGAACCGGTAGCCGAGGGTGTACATGTCCGAGTCGGAGCGGATGCCGGGGTACCGGAACAGATCCCACGTTCCACCCAGCGCCGCTCGGCTCTCCAGGAGCAGGTAGGAGCGCTGCGGGAAGGCCCGGCGCAGGTGGCACGCCGCGCCGATGCCGGAGAGCCCGGCGCCGATGATGAGCACATCCACATGCTCGGTCGCGGTCGTCATCACCTCTCCCTTCCGTGGTCGCGAACGTCTTGGCGGACCGGGCGGCGCTTGCCTGTTACCAACCCTATCGCCCCAGGTGGAGGGTTCGAGACACGGAGCGTACCGGCCCAGGTGGCAGCGCCGGATTCCCTTCTGCCACAGCAGGGTTCGCAAATCGGACAGGCCGGACAGATCACGCGATACCGACCGGTCCCGCGATGCGAGATTCAGAGTGAAGTCACTCACATCCACCAGTGGGCACAACCGCTCGAGCGTCCATGAACAACCACCATTCGGCAATAGCCGGTCGGTTGCCATTCCGAACGCCGTGGATTCGCCGACCCCGAGCGTCACAGGCGATCACGAATGCGAAACACCGCGATAAACCGATACACGCGATCGAATCGCAATGGTGCGAAAGCCATAGCCAGTCGATCACCGGTTGGTGCTACCGCACGAAACGGCTACACTGAGACGTGATTTCCGTCTCAGACGGAGCGGTCACCGTAGCTATAGCCATTCGTTGTTACTGTCGGGTAGTGTCAATCTCACCGACGATCAGAGTCGATCCGGAACCGTATATGTCAACGATTTCAGGAGCGCTCGTGTCCCATTCTCGCTTCGAATCCATCGGCGCCTATCTGCCTTCGAATGTCGTCACGACCGATGAGCTGTTGTCCCGGATGAAGGAGCCCCCTTCATTCGATCTGGAGAAAATCACCGGCGTTCGCGAACGTCGGCGGCGTGACACTCGACCGGAAAGTCACGAAGACTCGTTCACTCTGGCCATCAAGGCCGTCGAGGACTGTCTGTCCAGGTCACAGTATGGTCCAGAGGACATCGACGTGATCATCTCCGCCTCGATCTCCCGAAGCAAGCACGCTACACGCGTGTATATGGAGCCTTCGTTCGCCTCATCGATCAGCCGTCTTATCGGCGCCAAGAACGCCATTGCGTTCGATATTTCGAACGCATGCGCCGGAATGCTCACCGGTACCTACATCCTGGACCGGATGATCCGCTCCGGCGCCGTCCGGAACGGAATCGTCGTCAGTGGTGAAGCGATTTCCGCAATCGCCGACACCGCGGTCGAGGAGATTTCCGAGAAATACGACCGGCAGTTCGCTTCGCTGACCGTCGGCGATTCCGGATGCGCCATCGTGCTGGACCAGGCCGTTGATGAAAACGACGTTATCCACTACATCGAGATGATGACGGCCGCGGAATACTCGCACCTGTGCCTCGGCATGCCGAGCGGCAAAACACAGGGCGTGGCGATGTACACCGACAACCGCACCATGCACAACGAGGACCGTTTCCTGCTCGGCACCAATACCCAGCGGAAATTCCTCGAGGCGCAGGGCAAGACCTTCGCCGACGAGAAGTTCGACTACGTCATCCACCACCAGTTCGGCGCCGCCGCCATTCCGTGGATGAACGCCATTGCCGAGCGTGAGTTCGGCAGCCCGATGCCGCCGGATCTGCGCGTCATCGACAAGCTCGGAAACACTTCCACCACTTCGCATTTCATGGTGTTGCACGACCAGCTCAGCCAGCAGACCCTCCCCGCGGGGTCGAAGCTGCTGCTGGTCCCGGCCGCCTCCGGCATCGTCACCGGGTTCGTGTCCACCACCATCTCGTCGCTGAAGGTCTGAGGTCTGTCATGAGCGTGCGCATCAAGTCCACCGGCTTCAGCCGGGCAGGCGACACCCACAGCATCGTCGAGCACACCGCCCGCGCCGCCAAGCAGAGTCTGCAGCGCGCCGGCATCCGTGCCGATCAGGTCGGCCTGCTGATCAATGCCAACATCTACCGCGATTCGAACATCATGGAACCCGCGGTGTCGGCGCTGATCCAGAAGGCGGCCGGCATCGGCCTGGAATACGCCAAGGACGACCCGAGGACCTTCTCGTTCGATTTGATGAACGGGGCGGTCAGTGTGCTCAACGCGGTCCAGGTGGCCACCTCGGTCCTGGAGACCGGCAGCGCCGAGCACGTGCTGATCGTGTCCGGCGACACCCATCCGTCGATGACCCGCTACATCGCCGACGACGAGTTCCCGTACGCCGTCTGCGGCGCGGCGCTGTTGCTGGAGCGCACCGACGAACCGGTCGGCTTCGGCATGGTGCACAGCGTGAAGGGTGAAGGCACGCCTGCGGTCGAGGGCTATCTCGACACCACGACGATGGGCAACCAGGGGCGCGGCATGATCACCGTGGTTCGGGAGCCCGGATTCGAAGACCGCCTGCTGGCGGTGGCCGTCGACGCGGCGCGCGAAGCGCTGGCCGAGTCGGATCATGCCTCGCTGAGCGAGATCGCGCTGATCGCGTCGACGCCGAGCCCGGAGTTTCCGAAGCAGCTGGCCGCCGCCATCGGCATCGACCAGCAAGCGGTCCGCACACCGGATCTGCGCTTCGGCGACCCGCATACGGCCGCGCTCCCCGCGGCGTACGACCTGGCGATCGCAGACGATTCCTTCGCCGAGTACCGCCAGGTGCTGTTCGTCGCTGCGGGCGCGGGCCCGACGGCGGCGGCGGTGCTGTACCGGTTGCCTGTACTCGCCGGGGCGCCTGCGTGACAACGGGTACCCACTGGCAGGCCATCGATCGGTTTCGTGCGGTGGTCCGCACCGACCCCAGCCGCGTGGCGGTGCGCTACGCGGACGGGGTCGACCTCGATGGCCTGCCGGCCTACCGGCACCTCACGTATCGCGATCTCGACCTGTGGTCGGACACGATCGCCGAACGATTGTCCGCGGCGGGCGTCGGTACCGGGACACGCACGATCGTGCTGGTACTGCCGAGCCCGGAGCTGTACGCGATCATGTTCGGGCTGCTCAAGATCGGGGCGGTGCCGGTGGTGATCGACCCGGGCATGGGCGTGCGAAAGATGTTGCGCTGCCTGCGTGCGGTGGAGGCCGAGGCGTTCATCGGCATCCCGCAGGCGCACGCCTTGCGCGTGCTGTTCCCGCGCAGCTTCCGCACCGTCCACACCGCGGTCACAGTCGGCAGACGATGGTTCTGGCGGGGCGAATCGCTGCGGGCATGGGGCCGGACCCCTACCGGCCCGGTGCCGCAGGGCCGTTCCGTCACCGAGGACGACCTGCTGCTGATCGCGTTCACCACCGGCAGCACCGGACCGGCCAAAGCCGTGCGGATGACCTACGGCAACCTGGCCGCGACGGTCGACCAGGTGCATATGGCGCGCGGTGAGGTCACACCGGAGGCTTCGCTGATCACCCTGCCGTTGGTCGGCGTGCTCGACCTGGTGCTCGGCTCGCGCTGCGTGCTGCCGCCACTGATTCCGAGCAAGGTCGGCGCGACCGATCCCGCGCACGTGGTGGACGCGATCCAGAAGTTCGGCGTCCGAACCATGTTCGCCTCCCCCGCCGTGCTGATCCCGCTGCTCGAGCAGTTGCGTGCCCACCCGGCCACGCTGACGTCGCTGGAGAGCATCTATTCCGGCGGTGCTCCGGTGCCGGACTGGTGCATCGCCGGGCTGCGCGAGGTGCTTCACGAGGACGTGAAGATCGTCGCCGGATACGGATCCACAGAAGCGCTGCCGATGTCCACCATAGAATCCCGCGAACTGCTGGACGGATTGGTGCAGCGGACGCACCGTGGCGAGGGAACCTGTATCGGCAGACCGTCCTACCAGGTGCAGGCGCGCATCGTGGCGATCACCGACGAACCCGTTCCGACGATGGCACGGGCCGAGGAACTCGCCAGCGAGCTGGAAACAACCCGCGGCATCGGCGAACTCGTGGTCGCCGGGCCGAACGTCAGCACCAGGTACCACTGGCCGGAGCAGGCGAACGCGCAGGGCAAGATCGTCGACGGCGATCGGATCTGGCACCGCACCGGCGATCTGGCGTGGATCGACGAACAGGGACGGATCTGGTTCTGCGGACGCAAGAGCCAGCGGCTGATCACCGCGCACGGGCCGATGTTCACCGTCCAGATCGAGCAGGTATTCAACACAGTCGCGGGCGTGGCCCGCACGGCGCTGGTCGGGATCGGCCCGCGTGGGGCGCAGCGGCCGGTGCTCTGCGTCGAATTACAGCCGGGCGCCGACCCGGACGTCGTCGAGCCCGCGCTGCGGGCCCATGGCGCACAGTTCGACCTCACCAGGATGATCTCCGATTTCCTGGTCCATCCGTCCTTCCCGGTCGACATCCGGCACAACGCCAAGATCGGACGCGAACGCCTCGCGGTGTGGGCGGCCAAACGGCTCGGAACGGACACATAAGACATGAAAACGACTGCATTTCGGGCAATTCCCGTCCTCGGGTGGCTGTATCTGGCCGGCGGCGCGCTGGCCGCGGCAACCGACCGTGTCCCGGACAGCCGGCTGCTGCGCACGGTGTGGTGGATCGACGCGTTCCTCAGCATCGTGGTGCACGCGGCCCAGATTCCGGCGGCCCTGCGCGCTGCCGATGGCTCGGGCCGTAGCCGGCTCGAGACCGCGGTACTGACGCAGATCTTCGGCTTGACCTGGTGGCGGACCCAGCCCGGCAAGGAGATAGAGCAATGAGCAAAGTTCTGGTAACCGGCGCGTCCGGATTTCTGGGCGGGGCGCTGGTCCGCAGGCTCGTGCGCGACGGCGAGCACGATGTGTCGATCCTGGTGCGCCGCACCAGCAACCTGGCCGACCTGCGCGACGACATCGACAAGATCGAGCTGATCTACGGCGACCTCACCGACCCCGCCTCGCTGGAAGAGGCGACCCGCGGCGTCGACATCGTGTTCCACAGCGCGGCGCGGGTGGACGAGCGCGGCACCAGGGAGCAGTTCCGGAACGAGAACGTCCGGGCCACCGAACGGCTGCTCGAAGCCGCTCGCCGAGGTGGAACCGGGCGGTTCGTGTTCATCTCGAGCCCGAGCGCGATGATGGATTACTACGGCGGCGACCAGATCGACGTCGATGAATCGGTGCCGTACCCGCAGCGCTACCTGAATCTGTACGCGGAGACCAAAGCCGCGGCCGAGCGAGCCGTCCTGGCCGCCGACAGCCCCGGCTTCCGCACCTGCGCCCTGCGCCCACGCGCGATCTGGGGCGCGGGCGACCGGTCCGGTCCGATCGTGCGGATGCTCGGCCGCGCCGGCATGGGGACACTGCCGGACTTGTCCTTCGGCCGTACCGTTTACGCCTCGATGTGCCACGTCGAGAACATCGTCGACGCCTGCGTGAAGGCGGCGGAGTCGGACGCGGTGGGCGGCAAGGCGTATTTCATCGCCGACGCCGAGAAGACCGATGTCTGGGGCTTCCTCCGCGAGATCGCCACCCGGCTCGGGTACCAGCCACCGACTCGCAAGCCCAACCCGGCGGTGATCAACGCTGCGGTGCGCGTCGTCGAGACGATCTGGCGCATCCCGGCCGTCGCGACCCGCTGGTCGCCGCCGCTGTCGCGCTACACCGTCGCGCTGCTGTCGCGCAGCGCTACCTACGACACCTCCGCCGCCGCACGAGATTTCGGCTACCAGCCGATCGTGGACCGCGACAGCGGACTGGCCGACCTGCTCGCGTGGCTGGAAACCCAGGGCGGCGTGGTCGAACTCACTCGGAATCTGGGCTGAACACCCACCGGTACCCGGAGGCCAGCATGAGCAACGCCACCGTCTTCCGCAGGAAGATCACCCCTACCGAACGTCTGTACTTCTGCACGCGCGCGGTGACTCCGCCGTTCGTCATGCACATTGCCGTCCACGGCGACGGCAGCCTGGACCCGGCGGCATTGCGGCGGGCCGTCGACGTGGCTTCGGCGGCCAACCCCGGTGCACGCCTGGTCCGCGACGGCGCCGACTGGGTGGACGGTGGCCTGGCCGCCACCGTGCGCCACGTGCCCGGCTGGTCGCTGCACTACGCCGCGCTGGAGAACGACGCGGTGCTGAACACACCTATCGGTCCGACGCCGGACCGGACCACCGAAGTGCTGCTGCTCACCGGCGAACAGACCACCATCGTGTTCCGTGCCTTCCACGGCGTGATGGACGGAATGGGCATGCGCCTGTGGGTGGACGACGTATTCCGCGCGCTGCGCGGATACCCGCCGCTGGGCGCACCCGATCCGATCGCCGATGCCGAACTCGTGGCCCGGATCGGCGCGCCCGGCAAACCGACCCTGGTGCTGCCCACCTTCAAAGCGCCGACCGGGCGCGGCAGACAGAATCGGGCTGCCGTGCGCTGGCTGCTGCGTCACCGCACGATCAACGCGACCGGCAAGGGCGTCGTCGCGCGGATAGCGGCGATCCTGGCCGCGGAGTCGGGCACCAAGTCCCGCTTCATGATTCCGGTCGATCTGCGCAGGCACGACCCCGCCCTGCGCTCCACCGCCAATTTGGCGCTGCCGCTGTTCCTCGACGTCACCCCGGGCGAGAGCTGGGAGACGATCAGCGGCCGGATGCGCAGCGGGCTGCGGGAACGGCGGGAGCTGAACCAGCTCGACAACGGCCACCTGTCGAAATTCCCACCCGGCGTGATCCGCGGGGTGCTGCGCACGAGCAACTGGCTCGGAGCACGACTGAATCGGAACATGGTGTCGGCCACCGTCTCCCACATGGGCCGGTTCGATCTGGACGAGATGGCGCTGCCCGGCTGGACGCCGACCGGCGTGCGGTTGCTACCCCAGCACAGCGGCGCGATGCCGCTGCTGTTCACCATGATCGAAGTGGACGGCAAGCTGGAGCTGACCGTCTCCTGCCGCAATGGCGCAGGCATCGAGTCCCGGTTGGAGGCGCTGCTGGACACGATCGCCGCGCGGCTGGCGGCCGAGCTGCCGACGCCCGAGGTGGTCGTGCGATGAGCGCCGCGATCCGCGTCGTCCTCGCCCGGCCGCGCATCGTGCTCGCGATCGTGGCCGGGGTGATGCTGCTGGCCGGCATGGTCGGGCTCGGAGCGTCCGACAAAGTCACCGCGGCCGGATTCGTCGATCCCGGCAGCGAGTCGTCGCGAGTGGACGAGCTGGTGAGCGAGCACTTCGGCCCGCAGAATCCCGACGTGGTCGTGCGATACACGGCACCGGAAGGACAGACGGTCGACGATATCGGCCCTCGCGTCCAAGAGACGCTGGCCCGCATCGACCCTGCCATGCTGCAACGGCCCGTCGAAACCTACTGGAACGCCGGGTTCGCTCGGCGGCAGTTCCTGCGGTCGGAGGATAATAAGCACGCTCTCGCGGTGGTGTATCTCGCCGGTGACGCCAACCAGCGCGTCAGCGTGTATCCGGACATCGAACCCAAGCTCCGGGTTCCGGGCATCGCGACCGACCTGTCCGGCTACAGCGCGATCTCCACCGAGATCAACGAGCAGTCCCGGCACGATCTCGTCCGCGCCGAATCGCTCTCGCTGCCATTGACGCTGATGATCCTGGTGGCGGTGTTCGGCGGGTTCATCGCCGCTTCCTTCCCGGTGGTGGTCGGCGGCCTGACGGTGCTCGGGGCGATGGGCGCGATCCGCGTGCTCGCCGAGGTCACCGAGGTGAGCACGTTCGCGGTGAACGTCGCCTCGCTGCTCGGTTTGGGCATGGCCATCGACTACGGGCTGTTCCTGGTCACGCGATTCCGCGAGGAGGTCGCCGCCGGGCACGACCTGAAATCCGCGATCACCCGCACCTACGCCACGGCCGGCCGCACGGTCGCGTTCTCGGCGTTGCTGCTGATCTGCGCGTTCGCGGGGACGTTCGTCTTTCCGCAGGCGGTGCTGCGCTCGCTCGGCATCGGAGCGATCACGGCGGTGGCGCTGGCCGCAGCGCTCTCGCTCACCGTGCTGCCCGCCCTGCTGGTGCTGTTCGGCGCGCGCATCGGCAGCGCACGGGTCACCGATCGCACCGAGCGGTTCTGGGGACGCCTCGTCGACCGCGTGCTGCGGCGGCCGGTTCTGGTGACCGTGGTCGTCGGCGCGATTCTGCTCCTGCTCGCGGCTCCGCTGTCCGGACTGCGGCTCGGCGACATCGATCATCGCGCGCTGCCCGAGGGCAACCAGATGCGCACGACCGTCGAGGAACTCACCGCGCAGTTCCCCGCGGCGGGCAGCGGGGTGACCGCCGTGCTGCATGGAGAGGACGGGCCACCGCAGTCGGCCGCCGTCGACGCGACCGCGTCCGCGCTCGGCAAGGTCGAGGGTGTGCGGCAGGTGGTGCAAGTGGGCCGCGCGGAGGACTTCGTGGTGTTCCACGCGTTCCTGAACAGCACCGATCGCACCGAAGAAGCGGGTGCGACGGTGCGCGCCATGCGCGAACTATCGCTGCCGGACGGCACGGCTCTGTGGATCGGCGGCGATACGGCTGCCACCGTGGACAGCGTGGGCTCGATCGTCGCGCGGCTGCCGTGGATGATCCTCGTCATGGTGGCCGCGACGATGATCCTGCTGTTCGCGGCGTTCCGCTCGATCGTGTTGCCGCTCAAGGCCGTCGCCATGGCGTTCCTGAGTTTGGCCGCCACGTTCGGCGTGCTCGCCTGGATCTTCTGCGGCGGACACCTGGCCGGTGTGCTCGGCGTCAGCACCGGGCCGATCACCGCGGGCATGCTGGTGCTGATCCTCGCCGTGGTGTTCGGGCTTTCCACCGACTACGAGGTATTCCTGTTGTCACGCATGGTCGAGGCACATGACGCGGGCGCCGACACCGCCGAGTCGGTGCGAATCGGCACGGTGAAGACCGCGCGCGTCATCACCGCGGCAGCAACCCTCCTGGTGATCGTCACCGGGGCATTCACCCTCTCCCCGCTCGGCCCCATGCGTTTCCTGGGACTGGGGATGATCATCGCCCTGGTCGTGGACGCCACCCTCGTCCGCATGCTCCTGGTCCCCGCCTTGGTGCAACTGATGGGCCCAGCCAACTGGTGGTCCCCGCGCCGCCGTCGCCTGGTCCCGGCCACCGTCGACCGTATCGAGGAGAAGACCCCGACCACGGCGTAGTCGAGCTGGTGGCCGTCGCCACGGCGGCCACCAGCTCATGCGTCAATCGACTCGGTTGCCGCAACGTAGCGAGTTATCGTTCAGCCCAGCCACGCGCGAAGTTCGTTTTCGGAAGCCCGGCGCCGTCTTCAGGCAGCGGTTGACGGACATGGCGACAACTGCGTCCGGTCCCGTGCCTTCGCTCGCCTGAAGTTGTCATCCCCCTGGTCACGGATGCCGTGAAAGAAGTCCTGCGCCGGTACCGGAATTCATAGTCGGCCAGGTTCGCTCCGATACGCCGAACTCACGCCAGGTATACACCGCAAGCGGCGCGAACGTGAGATTCCGTCATCGGGCCGCGGGTTCTCCTTCCCGGCGTGAGAGTCCGCTGGCGCGCAGCACTCGGCGCGCGATGCCGGCGCGGATGGACTCGTCGGTTCCGATGATCCGCACGTGGCGGCGGGCCCTGGTGATGGCGGTGTAGAGCAGTTCCCTGGTCAGCAAGGTCGATTCCGGTTCGGGCAGCACGATGGAGACGGTGTCGTACTGGCTGCCCTGGCTGCGGTGGATGGTCATGGCGAAGACCGTGACGACCGCCGGGAATTGGGTGGGATGCACCAGGTACGGTTCGCTGCCGCGTTGCAACGCCGCCCGGAGTGAACCGTCGGGCATGCGCACGACGACGCCGGTGTCGCCGTTGTAGATGCGCGCCTCGTGATCGTTCGCGGTCACCAGCAGCGGCTGGCCGGGGTACCACGGGGCCTGGTAGGCGTCGGGGCCCGCTCCCCCGGCGGCGGCCCATTCGGCGGCCATCCGGTCCCAGCGTTCGACGCCGAAAGGTCCTTGGCGGTGTGCGCACAGCAACCGGTGCGATTCGAGCGCACTCAGCGCGCCCGTCGCGTCGCCCTCGAGCGCCGCGCCGGTGACCGCGCCCGCCGCCCGGACGACGTCGGCGCGCACCGCGGTCAGGTCCTCGGGTGCGGCCAGCGACAGTTCGTCGCTGTCGGTGCGCAACAGTTCGAGGGCGGCGTCCGCGTCACCAGCCCGCACCGCGACGGCCAAGTCGGCGATCCGGCCGCCGAACCTGCGGCCACGGGTCAATCGCACGATGCCGCCGCGCAGACGGGTCCGCTCCAGTGCGGTCAGCGCTTCCGAATGATCCGCGGCCGCTGGAGTTTCGGGGCCGAGAATCTCGTCGAGGACCGGGTTCGGAGTGGCGGCGACCGGTCCGGCGACGAGATCGGCGAGCACGGCGCCCGCGTCGACCGAGGCGAGCTGATCCGGGTCGCCGACCAGCACCAGGCGGGTGTCGGGGCGCAGCGCGGCCAGCAGCCTGCTCATCATGGTCAGCGAGACCATCGACGTCTCGTCGACGACAACCACGTCGTAGGGCAGGCGGTTGAACTCGTGATGCCGGAACCGGGTGCCGCGTCCGCGTTGCCAGCCGAGCAGCCGGTGCAGGGTCGCGGCGGTGAGTTCCGGGAGTCCGAGCGAATCGGCTTGCTCTCGAACGGCCTCCTGCAGCCGCGCCGCCGCTTTGCCGGTCGGCGCGGCCAGGGCGATGCGCAGCGCGGGCAGCTTCGGCTCGGCCTTGCGGTGTGCGTCCAGCAGCGCGATGATCCGCGCGATCGTGTGGGTCTTTCCGGTGCCGGGGCC
>NZ_BDBA01000254.1 GCF_001612745.1 Nocardia amamiensis NBRC 102102
CGCTCCTTGTTGGAGGGCTTGGCTTCCGGACCTGGGAGCTTTGTCCCCTGGGCGCCCCTGGCTGGAGGACTTCATCTCCGGGCATCGCTGTTAGCGGGTCACCTCCGGAGCCCACCTGGGGACCTTCGGCTATCGGGGGGTCTGGCTGAAGGGTTTCGCCTTTGGGCATCGCTGTTGGCGGGCTTCGCGTCCGGGACCTCGCCTGGGGACCTTCGGCCTCCGGGACGTTTGGCTGGAGGTTTCGACTCCGGGCATCCCTGTGGGATGGCTTCGTCCGAGGGCGCTTGTGCGAGTTTGTTCCCGAATCTCTGGCTTGGGCTGCGCGCTCAGGTTCCCGGTGCGGTATGTGTTGCCGGGGTGCTTGGCGTGGGCTTCTGTTCCCGAACTCGTGGCTGAGGGGTCGCTCTCAGATTTCCAGTGCGGGATGTGTTGCCGGGCTGCCGGGCATGGGCTTCTGTTCCCGAATCGCTGGCGCAGGTTTCGCGTCCAGATGACTGGTTCCGGCCGCTCCTGGCAGCGGGGGCGGGTTTGCCCTGCCTGGTGGCAATACCGGCGTGGCCTGCGGAGTGGGTCGCGTGTAGGTCTGGGCGGCTCGGGTGGGTGTGGGACAGCGGGCGGTGTCTTGGGTTGTGGGATTGGTCGCACTGCCTGGTCGATTGTCCCGCCGTCTGGGGTGCGGGCTCGTGTGTGGTGGAGGGCACGGTTTCGGCTGTTCCGCAGTGGTTGTTCGCGGTGACCGGGGCGAAACGAAAGGCCCTCCAGCGATCTTGCTGGAGGGCCTTCGGCGTGGTTGCGGACTATCCGCTCTTGCGGCGGAATTCCCGCTTGTGGGCGGCTGCGGCGTGCGTCGCGGACGCCTTGGACCGTCCGTCGAGGTGGTCGGCCGCGCGGGCGTTCTGCTGGTTCTTGCGCTCCAGTGCCTCCCGGAACTTGCGCTTCACCTCGTCGGCGCCATTGGACTTATCCGAATCCGCCATCGGCTGCTCCTCGTCGTTGCGGCCGCGCAGCGCGCCCTCGCGGGCGTCGATGCCAGGCCGATTCATGTCGAACACGTCGAAACTATCCCGTGCGAGGCGGTTGTGTCAGTTCAATTTCGGGCGCGTCGTGCTGCGCGAGCGTGCTTTGTTCAGTCCAGCGCGTGCGCGGTGGTGCCGCCGAGCGGCATGCGAGGAAGGCCGAGCTTGCGGTGATCCCAGCTGCGCGTGCGCTCGGCGACGACGCGGACGGCGACCCGCTTGTTCAGCATGGACTCCACCATCGGGCGCACGTCTTCGGTGTAGGGGCCGGTGTAGCGCTCCCAGACGCTCACACCGACGGCGAAGAGTTTCGCGGCGTCCTCGATGATCTCGGCCCGTCCTTCGATCGACACACCCCGCAGCTGGTCGTAGGTGTCGCCCGCTTCGACCAGGCAGGAGACCCGCGGATCGCGGCGCAGGTTGACCGCCTTCTGCGACTTGGCCTTCGTCTCGAACCAGATCTCGCCATCGATGAGCGCGTACCACATCGCGGCCAGGTGCGGCGTGCCGGTGGGACCGATGGTCGCCAGCGTCGCGATCCGGCTGCGCACGAGGAACTCGGTGATCTCGGTGTCGGACATCACGATCTGTGCCCGTTGGTTGACTCCCATGGGCCAACTCTAGAGAGTCCGCACTGAAACGTGTTATAGGCGCTTGTGCAATGCCTCGGCGGCCGCGACCAGGTCCGCCGCCCAACGCGCGCCGGGCCTGCGGCCCATCCGATCGATCGGGCCCGACACCGACACCGCAGCGACCACGATGCCGCCGGCGTCGCGCACCGGCGCGGAAACGCTTGCCACACCGGCCGCGCGCTCGGCGGCGCTCTGTGCCCAGCCGCGCTTGCGCACCTCGGCCAGTGCGCGGTCGCCGAATACCGCGTCGGCCAGGATGGTGCGCTGAAGCTCCGGGTCGGCCCACGCCAGCAAGACTTTGGCCGCCGAGCCCGCGGTGAGCGGAAGCCGCGCTCCGACCGGAACGGTGTCGCGCAGGCCGGCGGGGGGTTCCAGCGCCGCGACGCACACGCGGGCGTTGCCGTCGCGGCAGTAGAGCTGGACGCTTTCGCCGGTGATCTCGCGCAGGCGGGGCAGGATCGTCGACGAGGCCTCCAGGAGCGGGTCGTTGGCGCTGGTCGCGAGCTCGGCCAAGGCGGGTCCGGGGCGCCAGGTCCCGTTGCTGTCGCGGGCGAGCAGGCGATGCACCTCCAATCCGACAGCGAGACGATGCGCGGTGGCGCGGGGCAGGCCGGTGCGCTCGCACAGCTCGTTGAGACCGGAGGGATGCTCGGCTACGGCGTACAGGACCGCCACTGCTTTGTCGAGGACGCCGATGCCGCTATGCTGTCTCATAGAACGATACTAGCGTCTCGAATGCTGAGAAATCTACCAACACGGATTCCAGCTATCAGCGTTCCGACCAGGCGTAGCTATCCAAAACTGTGCAACCGTCGCCGCGTCGAAGTCCAGATCGCGGAACGGCTGCTTCGTCCGAAAGGTGATCGACCATGGCCGAACCGCGCACGCTGGCCGAGAAGGTATGGGACCAGCATGTCGTCGCTCGCGGGGAGGGTGAGGGTGCCTCGCGCGAGCCAGACCTGATCTACATCGACCTGCACCTGGTCCACGAGGTGACCAGCCCGCAGGCCTTCGACGGACTGCGCGCGGCGGGCAGGCCGGTGCGGCGGCCGGATCTCACGATCGCGACCGAGGACCACAACGTGCCGACGATCGATATCGACAAGCCGATCGCCGACCCGATTTCGCGCACCCAGGTGGAGACGCTGCGGCGCAACTGCGCGGAATTCGGTGTGCGGCTGCATCCCATGGGCGACCTGGACCAGGGCATCGTGCACGTGGTCGGCCCGCAGCTCGGTCTGACCCAGCCGGGGATGACGGTGGTCTGCGGCGACAGCCACACCTCGACGCACGGCGCGTTCGGCGCGCTGGCGATGGGTATCGGCACCTCCGAGGTCGAACATGTGCTTGCCACCCAGACCCTCTCGCTGCGCCCGTTCAAGACGATGGCGATCACTGTGGACGGCGCCATGCCCCCTGGCGTGACTAGCAAGGACCTGATCCTGGCCGTCATCGCGAAGATCGGCACCGGCGGCGGCCAGGGCTATGTTCTGGAGTACCGCGGCGAGGCCATCCGGGCCATGTCCATGGAGGCCCGAATGACGATCTGCAACATGTCCATCGAGGCGGGCGCTCGTGCAGGCATGATCGCCCCGGACGAGACGACCTACGAATTCCTCCGGGGACGCCCACATGCCCCGCAGGATGCCGACTGGGACGCCGCGGTGGCCGCCTGGGAGGCGCTGAAGACGGACGAGGGCGCGGCTTTCGACGCCGAGGTGCACATCGACGCCACCACGCTGACCCCGTTCGTCACCTGGGGCACCAATCCGGGCCAGGGCGCCCCGCTGGGCGACGCGGTGCCGGACCCGGCTGCGATCGCCGACGAGGTGGCCCGCGAGTCCGCGGAGAAAGCGCTGCGTTACATGGACTTGGAGCCGGGTACTCCGCTTCGGGAAGTGTCGATCGACACCGTATTCGTCGGTTCGTGCACCAACGGACGCATTGAGGATTTGCGTGCGGTGGCCGCGATTTTGAAGGGACGCCATGTCGCCGACGGCGTGCGAATGTTGGTTGTACCGGGGTCGATGC
The DNA here is from genome assembly GCF_001612745.1 of Nocardia amamiensis NBRC 102102. GTDB lineage: Bacteria > Actinomycetota > Actinomycetes > Mycobacteriales > Mycobacteriaceae > Nocardia > Nocardia amamiensis. The sequence continues at coordinate 3,680 of NZ_BDBA01000254.1, forward strand.
GGGTTCGCGCACAGGCGGAAAAAGAAGGACTGGGTGAGATTTTCACCGCGGCGGGCGCCGAATGGCGGCAGGCGGGCTGCTCAATGTGCCTGGGAATGAATCCGGACCAGCTCGAGCCCGGCCAGCGTTGTGCCTCCACCTCGAACCGCAACTTCGAAGGAAGGCAGGGCAAAGGCGGCCGTACGCACCTGGTTTCTCCCCTCGTAGCGGCCGCGACGGCGGTCCGCGGAACCCTGTCCTCGCCTGCGGATCTGGACTGACCGGCCCCGATTCCCTCAATCAAACCCAGGAGATTCGTTATGGAAGCCTTCACCGTGCACAAGGGCATCGGGGTGCCGCTGCGCCGCTCCAATGTCGATACCGATCAGATCATCCCCGCCGTCTACCTGAAGAGGGTGACTCGTACTGGATTCGAGGACGGGTTGTTCGCCGCATGGCGCACCGATCCCGACTTCATTCTCAACATCGAGCCATACAACAGGGGTAGTGTGCTGGTGGCGGGCCCGGATTTCGGTACCGGATCCTCGCGTGAGCACGCGGTTTGGGCGCTGTCGGACTACGGCTTTCGGGTGGTCATCTCGTCCCGGTTCGCCGACATCTTCCGCGGCAATGCGGGTAAGGGCGGTCTGGTGGCCGCTCAGATGTCACAGAACGATGTCGAAATGCTCTGGAAGTTGCTCGAGGAACAGCCCGGCTTGGAATTGGTTGTGGACCTCGGGGCGCGCACTGTGACGGCTGGAACCGTCGTGTTGCCGTTCGATATTGATGACTACACCAGGTGGCGTCTGCTCGAGGGTTTGGACGACATCGGGCTCACGCTGCGGCGGGAAGACGCCATCGCCCGCTTCGAAAAGGCAAGGCCAACATGGAAACCCGCCACCCTCCCGGCACATATTTCGCAGACGTAATCACCCCCGGCGGTTAGCTGGGTGGCCGGAGTTGCGGTAGCTGGACGTGTGCTAAACCACATGAATTTTGGCGTGGCACATAGACTCTTGCCCAAAGTGGGTTTACCGTGGTACCTAGTCGGTCCGACGACGGGCCATTAGTCTGCGGAGGATTCAATGAACAAGGCGGAACTGATCGACGTTCTGACCGAAAAGTTGGGTACGGACAGGCGCACGGCCACCGCGGCAGTCGAGCATGTGGTCGACACCATCGTGCGTGCGGTGCACAAAGGTCAGAGCGTCACAATCACCGGATTCGGTGTGTTCGAACAGCGCAAGCGTGCGGCTCGAGTCGCCAGGAACCCGCGCACCGGCGAAACCGTGAAGGTGAAGCCCACATCGGTGCCCGCGTTTCGCCCTGGCGCTCAGTTCAAGGCGGTGATCGCGGGTAAGCAGAAGCTGGCTGCGACCGGCCCTGCGGTCAAACGCGGTGTGGGTGCGCCGGTGGCGGCGAAGAAGGCGGCGAAGAAGGCAGCGAAGAAGACCACGGCGAAGAAGGCGACCCCCACCAAGGCGCCCGCCAAGACCACGGCACGCAAGGCCGCGGCCAAGGCTCCGGCGAAGACCACCGCCCGGAAGACCGCGGCCAAGAAGGCACCTGCGAAGAAGGCCGCGGTAGCGAAGAAGGCTCCGGCCAGGAAGACGGCCACCAAGGCCACGGCGGCCAAGAAGACCACCGCCAAGAAGACCGTCGCCAAGAAGGCGCCTGCGAAGAAGACCGCGGCCAAGAAGACCACGGCTCGCGGCCGCTGATCCCGAGCCACCGCCGGATCGGCGCCGAATGTGCGGCCCCGAAGACTGGGCCCATTCGCCTCAACGTCGAGACGGCCCCGGGAAACACCCGGGGCCGTTTTCGGATGTTCGTAATCAGTAGCAGTCGGCGGTAGGCGGGTGCTCGCTCACAGCGGCGCGCCGTCGAGTCGTCAGTCCTTCACGACGTAGGCCGACAGCGATCGATCCAGATGGTCGGCGGCCACCAAGCGCCGCCCGGCGAACGACAGCACCCACACGCTGCCCTTGCGGTTGCGTGCCGACTGCAGCGCGACGCCGTCTCGTTCGGCCAGCCAACCAAGCAGGTCCGGGATCACCTTTCCCTGAGTACAGACGACGCGAACGACTTTGTCGGACACCAAATTTCGAAAACGCTCGCGGGCCTTGTCCGGGCCGGCGTCGTAGCCTTGCTCGGAAAACAGTGGCTCGATGGCAATTTCGGCGTCGAGTCGCTCTGCCAGCGGTGCCACCGTCTGCACGCACCGCAGCGGATCAGCCGAGTAGATCTCGGATGCGTTGAACGCCAGCAGATTCGGCACCAGCGCCTGCGCCTGTTCCTTGCCTTCGCGTTCGAGCGGGCGCTGGTCGTCGGGTCCGGTGAAGCGGTCCCTGCGGCCCGCTTTCGCGTGCCGCACCAGCAGCAGGGTGCTGGTGCGCGCGGGCAGGCGGGTGAAGGCGCGCACCACCTGGCGGTCCATCGGATACGACAGTTGGTCCATCACGCGGTCGAGCGTGTACCAGCTGAGCACGTCCACCTCGGAATTGGCCGCGAACTCGCCGCCTACCAGTTCGGCGGCCCAGTAGTCGACCCGCTTCAGCTTTCGATGGCCGGGAATCGGGTAGGTCACGTGGCCGAGGTAGCGGCCGAGCTTGCTCGCGAGCCCGGTTTCTTCGGCGACCTCACGGACGGCGGCCAGCACCGGGGTCTCGCCGGGGTCCAGCTTTCCCTTCGGCAGCGACCAGTCCCCGTACTTGGGCCGGTGGACGACCGCGATCTCCACCGCTCCCTGCCTGGATACCCGCCACAGCACCGCTCCCGCGGCGTGGATATTGGCGGTGATGCGGGGATCCCAGAACGGGCCCCCCTCTTGTTCGAACCCGCTTTCCTCGCTCACTGCTGCTCGGGTCTCCGCAGCCGCATCAAGAACTCCTGGTGATCTCTGATCTTGTCGCCGTTTCCGGATATCCCCGGCGAGGCGCGCCAGGTGCCATCGGGTTGCAACACCCAGCAGCGCGTCGTCGGTGACAGCGCCGAGTCGAACACGTCGCCGAGTTGCTCGGTCAGCCGCGGATCCTTCACCTGCGCCATCACCTCGACCCTGCGGTCGAGGTTGCGGTGCATCATGTCGGCGCTGCCGATCCAGTACTCGTCCTGTGCCTGGAAGTGCAGGATCCGCGAGTGCTCCAGGAACCGTCCCAGGATGGAGCGGACCTCGATGTTCTCGCTCATGCCCGGCACGCCGGGGCGCAGGCCACAGATACCGCGCACCACGATCCGTACCGGCACGCCCGCCTGCGAGGCCCGGTACAGCGCGTCGATGATCTCCTCGTCGACGATCGCGTTGGCCTTCAACCGGATTCGGGCGTCGTGCCCCTGGGCCGCCAGCTCGGTTTCGCGCTGGATGCGCTCGATGATGCCGGAGCGGACGCTGTGCGGGGCGACGAGCAGGTTGCGGTAGTGCTCTTTTCGTGAGTAGCCGGTCAGCGAATTGAACAGGTCGGTCAGGTCGGCGCCGATTTCCGGTGCGGCGGTGAGCAATCCGACGTCCTCGTAGAGGCGGGCGGTCTTCGGGTTGTAGTTGCCGGTGCCGATGTGGCAGTAGCGGCGGATGGTCGCGCCCTCCCGGCGCACCACCAGGCAGGTCTTGCAGTGCGTCTTGAGGCCGATCAGGCCGTACACGACGTGCACGCCCGCCTGCTCCAGCGCGCGCGCCCACTTGATGTTGGCCTGCTCGTCGAACCGCGCCTTGATCTCCACCAGGGCGACGACCTGCTTGCCCGCCTCGGCGGCGTCGATGAGCGCGTTGACGATCGGGGAGTCGCCGGAGGTGCGGTAGAGCGTCTGCTTGATCGCGAGCACCTGCGGGTCGGCGGCGGCCTGTTCGATGAACCGCTGCACGCTGGTGGAGAACGAGTCGTACGGGTGGTGCACCAGCACGTCGCCCTCGCGCAGCGCCGCGAACACGTTGCGCGGCGTCTCGCGCTCGCCGAACGCGGGGGGCGTCGCGGGGACGTACGGGATGTCCTTCAGATTCGGCCGGTCCACGCCGTAGACCTGCCAGAGGCAGGACAGATCGAGCAGGCCGGGCACCTGGACGACGTCATCGGGATGGACGTCCAGCTCACGCAGGAGCAGATCGAGCATGTGCTCGGTCATGTCGTCGGAGACCTCCAGCCGCACCGGGGAACCGAACCGGCGCCGGGCCAGCTCGCGTTCCAGTGCTTGGAGCAGGTCCTCGTCGCGGTCCTCGTCGACCTCGAAGTCGGCGTTGCGGGTGATCCGGAACGAGTGGTGCTCGACCACGTCCATGCCGGGGAACAACAGGTCCAGATGCGCGGCGATGAGCGCTTCCATCGGCAGGAAAGCCGCGATGAGCGAGCCGGATTCGGTGCGGCGCACGCGGACGAACCGGTCGACGTTGTCGGGCACCTTGACGCGGGCGAAATGCTCGCCGCCGGTGGTGGAGTCTTTAACCGTGACGGCGAGATTGAGACTCAGCCCGCTGATGTAGGGGAAGGGATGCGCCGGGTCCACCGCGAGCGGCGTGAGGACCGGGAAGACCTGGTCCTGGAAGTACCCCGAGAGGCGCTGGCGTTCGTCGTCGTCCAGGTCGGTCCAGTCGATGATCGCGATGCCTTCGGCGGTCAGCGCGGGCAGCACGCTGTCGAGGAAGACGCGGGCATGCCGTACCGCGATCTCCTGGGTGCGCGCGGCGATCAGCTCCAGTTGCTCGCCGGGGGAGCGGCCGTCGGCCGAGCGCACGAGCAGACCGGTCTCGGCGCGCCGTTTCAGGCCCGCCACCCGCACCATGTAGAACTCGTCGAGGTTCGAGGCGAAGATCGCGAGGAACTTCGCTCGTTCCAGCAAAGGAAGCGAGGCGTCCTCGGCGAGGGCGAGCACCCGGGCGTTGAAGTCGAGCCAGCTCAATTCGCGATTCAGGTAGCGATCACGTGGCAACCGCGGAGCCGCCGACTCGGCGGACAGGGGTGTCGCCGCCGGGGGTGGGGTGGGAAGCAACGGCTGCTGCTTGACGGTTTCCGTATCGCTCACACCAACGATCATCCCCTACCGAAGAGCCCGTGTGCAGCCCCGAGGCGCGATTGACGTATGTCTCACGCCATCGCGGCGACCGGCTAGCACACGTGTGGAACGTGTTCGTGAACGACGCCCGGCCAACCGATGTCATGCAGGACAGCGTGGGTCGCGTCGCCGATACCGAGCGCTACCGCGCGGTCCAGATCGTCGGCGGTGTCCACGTCCAGGCGCAGTCCCGGCCAGTCCCCGGCGAGATC
>NZ_BDBA01000255.1 GCF_001612745.1 Nocardia amamiensis NBRC 102102
CATGTCGGCGAGCTCGTCCGGGCGCAGCGCGGGCAGATCAGCTTGCAAGGCGAGCAGGTCGATGGGGCCGTGCGCGGCGCGCAGGGCGGCGGCGGTGGCGGCCAAGGCGGTGTTGAGTCCGTCGGAGTCGCGCTCCCGCGGCTCCGGATGGACGTCGGCGCCCAACGTGCGAGCCAGATCCGCGACCGCTGGGTCGGGGGTGACCACGGTGACCGATACCACAGCGGCGACCGCTCCGGTTGCGGTCACGGTGTCGGCGAGCATGGCCAGCACCAGCCGTGCCCGTTGGTCAGGGCGCAGCCGATCGGCCAGTCGGCTCTTGGCCCGATCGAGGCTCTTGACCGCGATCACGGCATGCACGGAGTGCGGGCGCATGCGTGCAATCCTTCCATGGCATATTGGGCTGATGACGAGGGCAGCGGTGCTGGGCGCGGGATCGTGGGGCACCGCGTTCGCGAAGGTATTGGCGGACGCGGGAACCGAGGTCACGATCTGGGCCCGGCGGCCCGAGGTGGCCGCGACGCTGGCCTCCGAACATCGCAATCCCGATTACCTGTCCGATATTCCGCTGCCGCCGATCGCGGCCACCCACGACCCCGCGGTGGCGCTGGACGGGGCCGAGATCGTGGTGCTGGCGGTGCCGTCCCAGTCGCTGCGGGTCAACCTCGCGGAGTGGAAGGGTTTGATCGCTCCGGACGCCACCCTGCTGAGCCTGGCCAAGGGCATCGAGACCGGATCGCTGCTGCGGATGAGCCAGGTGATCGGGGAGGTCACCGGCGCGGAGCAGAGCCGCATCGCGGTGCTGTCCGGGCCGAACCTGGCGCGCGAGATCGCGGTGGGCCAGCCCGCCGCGACCGTGGTCGCCTGCTCGGACGCCGATCGCGCGGTCGCGGTGCAGCACGCCAGCGCGACGGGCTATTTCCGGCCGTACACCAATACCGACGTGATCGGTTGTGAGATCGGTGGTGCCTGCAAGAACGTCATCGCGCTCGCCTGCGGCATCGCCGCCGGAATGGGTCTCGGCGACAACTCGATCGCCAGCCTGATCACCCGCGGACTGGCCGAGATCATCCGGCTCGGCGTCGCCCTCGGTGCGGAACCCGCCACGCTGGCCGGCCTGGCCGGGATCGGCGACCTGGTCGCCACCTGCACGTCGCCGCTGTCGCGCAACCGCTCCTTCGGTCACGTGCTCGGCGCGGGCGGGTCGATGGATGCCGCTCAGTCGGCCACTCATGGCCAGGTCGCCGAGGGTGTGAAGTCCTGCACATCGATTCGCGCGCTGGCCGAGCGGCACGGGGTCGAGATGCCGCTGACGACCTCGGTGCACCAGGTCTGCCATGAGGGGCTCTCGGTCCGCGAAGCCGTCGACAACCTGCTCGGACGGCGGATGAAGCCGGAGTGATCCGGATCCGCGCGGCTCGGGGCGGGTAGCGCCGGAGCCGGACGGTCAACGGTGGATGCGCTCGCCGAAACGGGTACGGTTCCGGGCATGAGGAACCGGATCAGGGTTGCAGTGGTGTTCGGCGGACGCAGTAACGAGCACGCCGTTTCCTGCGTATCGGCCGGCAGCGTGCTGCGCAACCTGGATCCGGAGCGGTACGAGGTCGTGCCCATCGGCATCACCACGGCGGGCGGCTGGGTGCTCGGCGGCTCGGACGTGGCCGCCCTCGGCATTCACGACCGCGCCCTGCCGTCGGTGGACGCCACCGGCACGCCGCTGACCCTGGCCGCCGACCCGAGCCGTTCGGGGGCGCTGATCGCGCTCGACGATCCGGCCGCCACCCTCGGTTCGGTCGACGTGGTGTTCCCGATCCTGCACGGACCGTTCGGCGAGGACGGGACTCTGCAGGGAATGCTGGAGCTCGCCGGAATCCCCTACGTGGGGGCCGGAGTGCTGGCCAGCGCGGCGGGCATGGACAAGGAGTTCACCAAGAAGCTGCTCGCGGCCGAGGGACTGCCGATCGGCACCCAAGTGGTGCTGCGGCCAGGCACCGCGACGGTGGCCGAAGAGGATCGGCGGTGCTTGGGACTGCCCGTGTTCGTCAAGCCCGCGCGCGGCGGATCATCGATCGGCATCACCAAAGTGACCGACTGGAACCAGCTCGACGCGGCGATCGCCGCGGCGCGTGAACACGATCCGAAGGTGATCGTGGAAGCGGGCATCGTCGGACGCGAAGTGGAATGCGGTGTCCTGGAATTCCCGGACGGGCGGGTCTCGGCGAGCGTGGTCGCGGAGATCCGGATGCCGGAGGAGGACAGCGCCGCCGCCGCGCCCGAGTTCTACGACTTCGATACCAAATACCTCGACGACGTCTGCGAATTCGACGTCCCGGCCAAGCTGGACGACGAGGTCTCCGACCAGATCAGGGAACTGGCGGTGCGCGCTTTCCACGCCCTGAACTGCCAGGGTCTGGCGCGGGTCGACTTCTTCGTCACCGAGCGGGGGCCAGTGATCAACGAGATCAACACCATGCCCGGCTTCACCGCGATCTCCATGTACCCGCGCATGTGGGAGGCCACCGGCATCGACTACGCCACGCTGGTCTCCACGCTCATCGAAACCGCTCTCACCCGCGGGACCGGCCTGCGTTGAATCTCGAGCCCTGAGTTGCGCGAGAATCGCGCTGGCCGAGACGCAATCGCTGGTTCCACGCGGAAAGCGAGCTGCTGCGGCATCGGACGTGGGCGGATAGGCCGATGAATGGTTTGCCGACACCGGTCGGGCTGACCGCGTTTACCGGTCACGGGGTGCCGATGCCTGCCGCGCCATGCTGCTGGCGAGGCGTCAGGTGCGGATCCACTCGCCGAGCGGTTTGCACCGTGGGCCTTGCCAGGTGCGTCAGTTGGGGAGCGGTCCCGGATCGATCGGCTGGGCGGGGACGGTGGCGGTGATGGTGTCGGAGACCTCTTGCAGTGAGGTCGGCCCCGAACCGTCGGGGACCGTCAGGGCGATGTAGGTGCCGCGGTCGACGGCGAACCATGTGCTCGCCTTCGCTGCCTGGTCCCGGATCTCGAACCACTGCACCCCGTTCACGATCTGCAAGGGCGAGGCGCGGTTGAATTCCAGCGGGCGGTCCAACCCGCAGCGCAGCACGATAGGGTCGCCGCCGTCTGTGCGCTGCCAGGCCCGGGTTGCGGGCGGAGCGGGCTCCACGAGGGTCGATTTGCTGAATTCGCCGAGGTCGGCGGGCAAGGCGGGCAGGAGGGCGGCGCAGGAGGGGCCGTCCGCTGCCGGTGCGGGGACGGGACCGAGGACCAGCGGTTCCCGCTCGACGGGTGCGCGGCGTGCCAGCACTGCGGCCACCAGCACCGCGACGACGAGGACGACGGGCAGCGCCACGGCGGTGGCGATGAGGGCCGGGGAATACTGAGCTGATGGGGAGCCCGGGCGGTCCGGCTCGGTTGCCGCGCCATCCGCAGCGGCAGCTTCCGATTCCGCTGGCTCGGCGTCGGCGGCATCCGATTCCGCTGGCTCGGCGTCGGCGGCATCCGATTCCGCTGGCTCGGCGTCGGCAGCTTCCGATTCGGCCGGCTCGGCGTCGGTGGCTTCCGATTCCGTCGACTCGGCGTCGGTGGACGCGGTTGGCGTGTCCGGCTCGGTGCCACCGGCGTCGATCCCGGCTCCATCCTCGCGGACGGCGTCGCGGGCGTCGGACGCGGATCTTCCGGCGTCGACGCCTTCGTCCTCGTGCTCCGTCGAATCGCGGTTCGACGAATCCGCCGCCATGCTCACCGATCCTTCCTGTTCGCGCGCATCGAGCGTCGGCCGCGCGGGTGTGCGGCGGCCAGGCCCGGTGGTACTCGAGTACCTGGCGAAAGGGTACCGTCGGCCTCGTTCCAGCAAGCGGCGCGCCGGAAAGGATCGGTCATCAGCGCGAGCACAGGCCCGAGGACAGTGCGTGAACTGGGGGAGTTCGCGCTGATCGATCGCATCAACGCGGGCCGGGTGCAGGCGCCGGGCGTGCTGCTCGGCCCCGGCGACGACGCGGCGCTGGTCGCGGCGCCGGACGGCCGATTCGTGGTCACCACCGACATGCTGGTGCAGGATCGGCATTTCCGGCTGGACTGGTCCGGTCCCGAGGACATCGGCCGCAAGGCGATCGCGCAGAACGCCGCGGACGTGGTCGCGATGGGCGCGGCGCCGAGCGCGTTCGTCGTCGCGCTCGGCTGCCCCGCCGACACCCCGCTCGAGCTGGTCGACGGACTCGCGGACGGGATGTGGGCCGAGGCCGCCAGGGCGGGCGCGTCCATCGCGGGCGGCGACCTGGTCCGCAGCCGCGACCTGGTCATCTCGGTCACCGCCTTCGGCGATCTGTGTGGCGGCGCACCGATCACGAGATCCGGTGCGCGCGTGGGCGATATCGTCGCGGTCGCGGGCCGCCTCGGCTGGTCGGCCGCCGGACTCGATGCGTTCACCGCCGGCGTGGCCGGTGCCGAGGTCGCGGAAGCGCTTGCCGCGCATCGTGTTCCGCAGCCGCCCTATGCCGCCGTGCTGGACGTGCTGCGGCGTGAGCCGGGCACCACGGCCGGAGTGCCGGAAGTCGGGCCGCACGCGCTGACCGACGTGTCCGACGGGCTGCTCGCGGATCTGGGACATATCGCCGCGGCCTCCGGCGTCGCGATCGATCTGAATTCGGCGGCGTTGCGTGATCCGGCGCTGGAACGCGTCGCCGCTGCGCTGGACGGCGATGCGGCGCAATGGATCCTGACCGGAGGCGAGGACCACGCCTTCGCGGGCACCTGGCCACCGGGCCGCCCGCTACCCGCGGGATGGGTGGCGATCGGGCACGTTGTGGCCGGTCACGGGCTCACCGTCGACGGCGTGGCGCAGGCGGGCGACGGCGGGTGGGAATCGTTCCGTGGGGCGGCCTGGGCAGCCGGAGACCAACCACGCTAAGTTGTGCGGTCATGAGCACGAAACCGCTGTCGGAAATCATGGATCCGGGATGGGCCGAGGCACTCGAGCCGGTGGCGGATCGGATTGCCGCCATGGGTGAGTTCCTGCGTGCCGAGAACGCGGCGGGCCGTGGCTACCTACCGTCCGGTGAGAACGTCCTGCGCGCCTTCCAGCGCCCGTTCGACCAGGTGCATGTGCTGGTCGTCGGCCAGGACCCCTATCCGACGCCGGGCCACCCGATGGGACTGAGTTTCTCTGTGGCGCCGGACGTTTCGCCGATTCCGCGCAGCCTGGCCAATATCTTCGCCGAATACAGCAAGGATCTCGGCCACCCCACGCCGTCCTGCGGCGACCTGAGCCCGTGGTCGGACCAAGGGGTGCTGATGCTCAACCGAGTGCTCACCGTGTCGCCCGGCAAGCCGGCCTCGCATCGGGGCAAGGGCTGGGAGGCGGTCACCGACCAAGCCATTCGCGCCTTGGTCGCCAGGGACGAGCCACTGGTGGCGATCCTGTGGGGCAAGGACGCGGCGACGTTGAAGCCGCTGCTGATCGAGTCCGAGGTCCCCTATATCGAGTCCGCGCATCCATCGCCGCTGTCCGCGTCGCGCGGGTTCTTCGGTTCGCGCCCCTTCTCACGAGTGAACGAACTACTCGACGAACTAGGGGCCGAACCGGTTGACTGGCGCCTGCCCTGAACAGGTGCCAGGGTGTGATCGACCGAGAGTAAACGAGTGAGGAGCTGTTCCATGCACAACACCACAGTCCGCGGCGCGCTGCGCGGCACCACCGCGACCCTGGCCGTCTGCGCCGCGC
>NZ_BDBA01000256.1 GCF_001612745.1 Nocardia amamiensis NBRC 102102
TAGCGAAACGAGAAAGGCCCACACCCTTGTGGGCATGGGCCTTCCACTCGTGTAGCCCCGACGGGATTCGAACCCGCGCTACCGCCTTGAGAGGGCGGCGTCCTAGGCCGCTAGACGACGGGGCCAGGACTGCTTCTCACTGTCGTGAGGAGCGCCGTGGTGATCTTTCGATCAGGAGGCTCGGCTAGCTTAACCGGCCGAAGCCCGGCGACCAAATCGCCGGTTGCTGTCATGATTTCGGCCGCGAACCGAAGTCGAAAACAACACTCTCCGCTGGGGTACCAGGACTCGAACCTAGAATGGCTGAACCAGAATCAGCTGTGTTGCCAATTACACCATACCCCAATGACCAGGTCGTTCCGTCTCGCGTCTGGATGACTCGAGACCGTGTTCCGGGCCGAGAAGAAGAGTACCAAACGGCTACCGGTTTACTACAAATCGCCTGGTCAAGGCCATATTTTCGGCGTCACGACGGCGCTTGGCCCGGCGCGGTCCAGCGCATTGCCGAGCGCAGCCGCTCCAGCGTGACGTCCCGGCCGAGCAGCTCCAGCGACTCGTACAGCGGCGGGCTGATATGCGATCCGGTCACCGCGACCCGCACCGGCGCGAAGGCTTTGCGCGGTTTCAGCCCGAGATCTTCGATGAGCGCCTTTTTCAGCGCCTCTTCGAGAGCTTCGGTCGTCCACTCCGGCAACGGCGTCACCGCGGCAATAGCGGCTTGCAATACCTCGGCGGCGTCGGAGCCGAGATTCTTGGCGCCCGCGGCGGGGTCGATCGCGAACTCGTCCGCTGGTGCGAACAAGAATCGCAACAGTTCCCAGGCGTCCGCCAACACGACGATCCTGGTCTGCACGAGCGCGGCTGCCGCGGCGAACACCTTCTCATCGATTTCCGCGCCGATATGGCCGTGTTCGGTGAGATACTCCCGAAGCCGATGGGTGAAATCGCCCGGGTCCAGCAATCGGATGTGCTCGGCGTTGAGCGCGTCCGCCTTCTTCTGGTCGAAACGGGCCGGATTCGAATTTACTTTCGAAATGTCGAAGGCTTCGACCATCTCCGTCATCGTGAACACGTCGCGGTCCTCGGAGAGGCCCCAACCGAGTAGCGCGAGATAATTCAGCAAACCCTCGGGAATGAATCCGCGCTCGCGGTGGGCGAACAGATTGGACTCCGGATCACGCTTGGACAACTTCTTGTTGCCCTGCCCCATGACGAAGGGCAGATGACCGAACTCCGGCGTGAAATCGGTGACCCCGATCCGGCGCAGTGCCGAATACAGCGCGAGCTGCCGCGGGGTGGAGGAGAGCAGGTCCTCGCCGCGCAGTACGTGGGTGATCCGCATCAGCGCGTCGTCGACCGGGTTGACCAGCGTGTACAGCGGGTCGCCGGTGCCGCGGGTGAGGGCGAAGTCCGGGACGGAGCCCGCCTTGAAGGTGGTCTCGCCGCGCACCAGATCGTGCCAGGAAAGGTCCTCGTCGGGCATTCGCAGCCGGATCACGGCGGGCCGCCCCTCGGCTCGGTAGGCCGCGATCTGCTCGGGCGTCAGATCGCGGTCGTAGTTGTCGTAACCGAGCTTCGGATCGCGTCCAGCAGCCCGGTGGCGAGCCTCGACTTCCTCTGGCGTGGAGAATGATTCATACGCTTCCCCGGCCTCCAGCAAACGCCGAACCACGTCCAGATGCAGATCTTTTCGCTGCGACTGACGATACGGTTCATATGGCCCACCGACCTCCGGTCCCTCGTCCCAGGTGAGGCCGAGCCAGCGCAGCGCGTCGATAATCGCCCGGTAGGACTCCTCGGAATCGCGAGCAGCGTCGGTGTCTTCGATTCGAAAGACGAATACGCCACCGTGATGGCGGGCGTAGGCCCAGTTGAACAGCGCCGTCCGGATCAGGCCGACGTGCGGTGTTCCGGTCGGCGACGGGCAGAATCGGACCCGTACTTCAGTCATGGCTCTCTTTCGATCAGCGTTTGGCGGCAACGGGATTGGTGAGCGTTCCGATCCCCTCGACGGTCACCGACACCTGCTGCCCCTCCCCGATCGGGCCGACGCCCTCGGGGGTGCCGGTGAGTATCACATCACCGGGCAGCAGCGTCATCACGGTGGTGACCCACTCGATGAGCTTCGGAATGTCGTGCAGCAGAAGCGAAGTGCGGCTGCGTTGGCGCACCTCGCCGTCGAGTTCGGTGACGATCTCCAGATCCGAAGGGTCGATAGCGGTTTCGATCCACGGACCAAGCGGGCAGAACGTGTCGTAGCCCTTCGCCCTGGTCCACTGCCCGTCGTGACGCTGCTGGTCGCGGGCGGTCACGTCGTTGGCGACGGTGTAGCCGAGAACCACGTCCAGCGCGCGGGCGGCGGGCACGTCCTTGCACGGACGGCCGATGACGATGGCGAGCTCTCCCTCATAGTCGACCTGAGAAGCGCTGGGCGGCAGGATGATCGGGGCGTTCGGCCCGACGATCGCAGTGTTCGGCTTGAGGAAGATCACCGGGTCTTCGGGTGCGGGACCGCCCATTTCGGCGGCGTGGGCGGCGTAGTTCTTGCCGACGCAGACCACCTTGCTGGCCAGGATCGGGGCGAGCAACCGCACGTCGGCCAGCGGCCAGCTCCGGCCGGTGAACGTCGGTGTGCCGAACGGGTGTTCCGCGATCTCCTTGGCGATCGCGGATCCGGCTACGCGCTGGCCCGCATTCCCGCCAACGCTGTCGCTTACGTCGCCTTCGATGCTGACGAAGGCGACCCCATCGGGACTGGCAACTCGACCTAGACGCATGCCCGGCAGTCTATCGACCCGCCGCCACCTGCCCGAACGCGCCCGACCGAGTGGTACGGAAATTGCACACCGTTCGTTGTGAGCAGTTCGACATCCGCAGCCATCGATTCGCGCCGCCGCCCGGGTGTACGGTGGGCAGCGAGATTCACAACGTGGGATTGCGATCCCATATATTGAGATATCGAGGTGAGGCCGGTGGCGACCGAGATCCAGATCGACGAGATGCGGCGCTGGTCCATGCTGGGTCTCGGCGTCTTCGCCCAAGCCTCCAGCGCGGTCTTCATCCACGGTGTGCCGTTCCTGCTGCCCGCGCTGACCGACCGCGGCATGCCGCTGGCCACCGCGGGTCTGCTGGTGGCCATGCCGACCGTCGGACTGGTCTGCACGCTCATCGCGTGGGGTTACGTCGTCGACCGGATCGGTGAACGCAAGGTGCTGGTCGGCGGCCCGCTGCTGATGCTGGCGGCCGGCTGCGCCGCGGCGGCGACCACCGACCACATCGCCTTGGGCGCGCTGCTGTTTCTCGGCGGCGTCGGGGCAGCCAGTACCAACGGCGCCAGCGGGCGAGTGATCGTGGGCTGGTTTCCACCGCATCGGCGAGGGCTGGCGATGGGGATCCGGCAGACCGCGCAGCCGCTCGGCGTCGGCGTCGGCGCATTGGCGATTCCCGCGGTGGCTGCCGCCCACGGTGTGCCCGCGGCGATTCTGGTTCCCGCGCTGATGGCGGGCCTGGCGGCCCTCGGCTGCCTGACGGGCATCGTCGACCCGCCGCGCCCCGCGCATTCCACCGCGGATCCGGCCTTGCGCGCCAACCCTTATCGCGATGACGCCACCCTGTGGCGCATCCATTTGGTCTCGGTGCTGCTCGTCGTCCCGCAGGGCACCGTGTGGACGTTCGCGCTGCTGTGGCTGCACCGCGACATCGGATGGTCGCTCGCTGCCGCCGGCGCGCTGGTGACGTTCACGCAGATTCTCGGCGCGCTGGGCCGCATCGGCGCGGGAGCGTGGTCGGATCGCGTCGGCAGCCGAATGGGTCCGCTGCGCACGGTCGCGATCGCCGCCGTGCTCTCGATGGCGGGCTTGGGCCTGACCGCGTGGATCCACTGGTGGTGGGCCGCCATCCCGCTGCTGATCGCCGCGTCCGTGATCACCGTCTCCGACAACGGGCTGGCCTTCACGGCGGTAGCCGAAATCGCCGGACCCTACTGGAGCGGCCGCGGTCTCGGCATCCAGAACACCGGACAGAACCTGGCCATGGCCGCGATCCCTCCCGTATCCGGCGCCCTCATCACCGCGAGTGGCTTCCCCGCCGCCTTCCTGCTCGCCGCCGCAGCAGCGGTAGCCGCCGTCCCCCTGGTACCCACCGACCCCGAATAAGGCTCTCCCGCAATCTATCCCACTGATGAACGGATACCACGTCGGTGCCGCCACACCATCCGCAACGCCGAAGGGATGGGCAGCGTGAGACCCGTGACGCGAGCCGCGCGCAATGCCGATACGGGCCATCGCACGCCGACCGGACGTGACAGGCCCGACCGGATGCGATAGGCGCGGCACGGAGTCCGTGACGAAGGCCAGCAGAGCCGTGTACCGCCAGAAGATCCGCGAACGACGGTCGTCTGATGTCGACCCGGGAAGGCCAGCAAAGGAGCCCAGACAAACGAGGGTCCCGCTCCCGAATCAGGGGCGGGACCCCCGGGGCGCGTCGAGGTCAGACGGCGGCGGCGATTCGGTCGCCGATCTCCACGGTCGACGCGCCGCCGGAGCGAGACGCGAGGTCCTTGGCGACCGCGGACTCGATGCGGGCGGCGGCCTCGGTCTCGCCGAGATGGTTGAGTAGCAGGGAGACCGAGAGGATCGCGGCGGTCGGGTCGGCCTTGGACTGGCCCGCGATGTCGGGCGCGCTGCCGTGCACCGGCTCGAACATGCTCGGGTTCGTCCCGGAGGCGTCGATGTTGCCGCTGGCGGCCAGGCCGATGCCGCCGCTCACGGCGGCGGCCAGGTCGGTGATGATGTCGCCGAAAAGGTTGTCGGTGACGATCACGTCGAACCGGCCCGGATCGTTGACCATGTGGATGGTCGCCGCGTCGATGTGCTGGTAAGCCGTTGTGACATCGGGGAACTCGGCGGCGACCTCGTCAACGGTGCGCTGCCACAGCGAGCCGGCGAAGGTGAGCACATTGGTCTTGTGCACCAGCGTGAGATGCTTGCGCCGGGCCTGCGCCTTGCCGAAGGCGTATCGCACCACACGCTCGATGCCGAACCGGGTGTTGGTGCTCACCTCCGTCGCCACCTCATGCGGGGTGTCGACGCGGATGGCGCCACCGGTGCCGGTGTAGGGGCCCTCGGTGCCTTCGCGGACCACCACGAAGTCGATGTCGGGGTTGCCCGCCAGCGGGCTGGTCACGCCGGGGAACAGTTTGGACGGCCGCAGGTTCACGTGGTGGTCCAGCGCGAACCGGGTGCGCAGCAGCAGCCCGCGTTCGAGCACGCCGCTGGGCACGGACGGATCGCCGATCGCGCCGAGCAGGATCGCGTCGTGCTGCTTCAGCTCGGGCAACACCGAGTCCGGCAGGATCTCGCCGGTCGCGTGGTAGCGCCGCGCACCGAGGTCGTATTCGGTCTTCTCGACACCGGGCACGACCACCTCGAGCACCTTGAGCGCCTCGGCGATGACCTCGGGCCCGATCCCGTCACCCGGGATGACAGCAAGCTTCATGACAAATGCTCCGTTCGATGTTTGCCGGTCGCGGCCGCCGCGAAGTGCGGCACGTGGTTCGACCGTCGGATGAACACGACATTCCGGCCGGGTGACCGCAGCACCGTCACGGTACTCGGCGCGGCCGGGCAGTCGGGAACTGGGCGGTGGACCCGGGAGCGGGGCCGACCGACAAGCGACGCCGCACGCGAATGTCTCGCGCGCGGCGTCGGTACTTCGGAGCCGGATCCGACTCGGCTATGGGATCAGAACAGGTCGACCAGCACGAGCTTGGCCGCGCCGACCGACTCGGCGATCGCGGCCTGCACGTCGCCGGGGACCTCGCGGGCGACCCGCAGCACCACGGTGGCGCCGGTCTTGTCCACGTCCTGGGTCAGCTGTGCGGCCAGGATGTCGATCCCGGCCTCGCCGAGCTTGGTGCCGATCTTGCCCAGCGCGCCCGGCCTGTCCTCGTAGTTCAGGATGGCCAGGTTCAGGCCCTCGGCGCGCATGTCGTAGTTGCGGCCGTTGATGTTGACGATCTTCTCCACCAGCTGCGGCTCGGTCAGCGTGCCCGCCACGTTGAGGGTGGAGCCGTCGCCGAAGACGGCGCGCAGGTCGACCACGCTGCGGTGGCTCGGGCTCTCCGACGCCGTGGCGACCTGGGTGCTGATCCCGCGCTCCTTGGCCAGGGCGGGCGCGTTGACGAAGGTGACCTGGTCCTCGACGTGCGCGGAGAAGATGCCGCGCAGCGCGGACAGCTCCAGCACGCCGACCTCCTGGGCGGCCAGCTCGCCGCGCACCTGGACCTCGACGCTGACCGGCAGCTCGTTGGACAGCGCGCCGAGCAGGGCGCCCTGCTTGCGGACGATGTCCAGCCACGGCGCGACCTCTTCGCTGACGGTGCCACCGGTGACGTTCACCGCGCCGGGCACGAACTCCCCGGCCAGGGCCAGCAGCACCGACTTGGCGACGTCTGTGCCCGCGCGGTCCTGAGCCTCGGCGGTGGAGGCGCCCAGGTGCGGGGTCACCACGACCTGTGGCAGATCGAACAGCGGGCTGTCGGTGCAGGGCTCGGTCTCGAAGACGTCCAAGCCGGCGGCGCGCACGTGACCGGACTTGATCGCCTCGGCCAGCGCGGCCTCGTCGACCAGGCCGCCGCGGGCCGCGTTGACGATGATCACGCCCGGCTTGGTCTTGGCGATGGCCTCCTTGCCGATGATGCCCTTGGTCTCCGGCGTCTTCGGCAGGTGGATGGAGATCAGGTCGGCGCGCTCGAGCAGTTCGTCGAGGGGCAGCAGCTCGATGCCGAGCTGCGCGGCGCGCGCAGGCGACACGTACGGGTCGTAGGCGACGACCTTGGTCTCGAAGGCGGCCAGGCGCGCGGCGAAGAGCTGGCCGATGCGGCCGAGGCCGACCACGCCGACGGTCTTGCCGAAGATCTCCACACCGTTGAACTTGCTGCGCTTCCAGGTGTGCTCGCGCAGGGTGGCGTCGGCGGCGGGGATCTGGCGCGCGGCCGACAGCAGCAGGGTGACCGCGTGCTCGGCGGCGGTGTGGATGTTCGAGGTGGGCGCGTTCACGACCATGACGCCGCGCTCGGTGGCGGCAGGCACGTCGACGTTGTCCAGGCCGACGCCGGCGCGGGCGACGATCTTCAGGTTCTTCCCGGCTTCCAGGACCTCGGCGTCGACCGTGGTCGCCGAACGCACCAGCAGCGCGTCGGCTTCGGGCACCGCGGCCAGCAGGGCCGGCCGGTCGGGACCGTCGACCCACCGAACCTCGACACCGTCACCGAGCGCGTCGACGGTCGACTGGGCGAGCTTGTCGGCGATCAGAACTACAGGACGGCCTGCTTGGCTCACGTGGGTTACTCCTGAGGGAATCGGGTCGGCAGTTACCGCCGACCAGCTTAGTGCGCGCGGTTCCGACCGCTCCTACCACCTGGTAGGCGGCCGTCCTCAGTCGTCTCGCTGGCAAAAATATGCAGACCGGTCTACAGTCTTCAGCATGGGCGTGAAAGGCACCGAGACACGCGGCAAACTGGTCGACGCCACGCGGGCGCTGGTCGAGCGGCACGGCTACTACGGCGCGGGTCTCAACCAGATCCTGGCGAGCAGTGGGGCGCCGCGCGGCTCGTTGTACTTCCACTTCCCTGGCGGAAAGGACGAATTGGTCGCGGCGGCGATCGCCCAAGCGGGCAAGGACATCGCGGCGCTGATCGACACCATCGAGCCCGGCGACACCGCCGCGGCGGCGAGCGCGATGCTGAAAGCGTTCGGTGATCGCCTGGAAGCATCCGGCTGGCAGCAGGGCTGCCCGGTCGCCACGGTCGCCCTGGACGTGGCGGCGGCGAACGACCCGATCCAAGCCGAGTGCGCCGCCGCCTACGCGGCTTGGGAGGAGGCGCTGCGCATCCGCCTGCGGGCCGATGGCCGTGCCGACGCCGACGACCTGGCCGCCGCGGTGCTCGCGATGGTCGAGGGCGCACTGCTGCTGGCTCGTGCGCAACGCAGCCGCGAACCTCTGGAACGGGTCGAGCGCACCCTGCACAACCTGATCTGAATCCACTGTCACTACACGAACCTTTTTGCAGGTCAACAAAATATGTAGACCGGTCTAGTAAGGAGTAGCTCATGTCCGACAGCATCGTGTTCGGAGCCGCGGGGTTCCTCGGCCGCAACGCGGTCGCCCGCTTGCTCGCGCAGGGACATTCCGTCGCCGCCGCCTTGCGGCCCGGTAGCGAGGAGCGGCTCACCGGCTGGCTGCGCCGGCGCGGGGTGGAGGCGAGCAGGCTGGAGATCATCGCCTGCGATGTCACCGCGCCGGATCTCGCCCTCCCCGCCGGTTTCGACTCGTCCGGCATTCGCGACGTGTACAACTGCGCGGCCCGCTTCGCGTTCGGACTCGCGGCCGAGGACGCGTACGCGGTCAACGTCACCGGGGCGCTGCGCGTGCTCGACTGGGCGGCAGCCCTGCCGGAACTCCGGCGCGTCGTGCACATCACGGGATACCGGATCACCGTCGAGGAATCCGAGGAACAGTACTACGAGAGAGGCGCGTACGGCGCGTCCAAGTTCGAGTCGGATCCGCTGCTGCGTCGGCGCGCGGCGGAACTCGGCGTCGCGCTCACCATCGCGAATCCGAGCAGTGTGATCGGCCCCGGCCAATACATCGGGTTGTCGAGCGTGGTCGAGGATCTGTGGAATGGAAAGCTCGCGGCGATTCCCGGCGGCGCGGAGACCTTCGTGCCCATCGTCGATCTGGACTACTTCACCGATTTCCTGATCAGTCTGCCCGCTCTCCCCGATACCGCTGGCCGGTCCTACACCGTCCTCGACGATCGAACTCCGGTGCTGCCGAAGCTGATTCGGCTGCTGGCAGGCCACCTGGGAGTCCGCGCACCGCGGTTCTCGATTCCGGCCGGTGTGATCGCCAAACTCCCCCGCGCGTTGACCGGCGCCGATCCGGAGACGATGACCTTCATCGCCGACGACCGCTACGACACCGCCGCGGCGGACGCGGTAGCGCGACGCGCCGGGCTCACCATGCCGTCCACCGAGGCGACCATTCTCGCGTGGGCAGATCATCTCGTCGCCAGCCGGTTCGGCGCGGTGGCGGACGATCCGACCGCGGGATTCGACCACGGCGTCTGGGTGAGCGGGGATCGCGAACGCCCGGCTTACGTATTGGTGCACGGCCTTCCGGTGGACGGCGAATCCTGGAACACGGTGCGCGCCGAGCTGGACGGGCCGAGTCTCTCCATCGACCTTCCTGGACTCGGACGGTCGGCGCCCGGCGACATCGATACAGCACTGCCGCGGCTGCTCGCCCCGGTGCACACCCGGCCGGTGCTGGTCGGCCATTCGCTCGGCTGCGGACCGGTACTGCGATACGCGGCCGAGCATCCGGAGCGGATCTCCGGTGTGGTCCTGGTGGCGCCCGCGTTCTTGCAGCCGCAGGCCGGAATGCTGCTGCGCTCGCCGCTGACGTTGCCGGTCATGCGACGAATCTCGGCCGCCGCCTTGGCGAAACGGCTCGGAGTGCCCGAGAGCGCGGCGATCGCGAGCGCCGCGGCGAATCTGCGCAGGCCCGGCGTCGCGGCACGAACTCTTGGCGCGCTGCGCCGCGCGAGCGCCTCCACGCAGCGCGAGGAGTTGCGCGCAGTGCTGGATCGGGTCGAGGTACCGGTGCGGATCGTCACCGGCTCCATGGATCCGATCACCATCACGACATCGAGGGAGTCGATCTCGATCGAGGGCACTGGACACTACCCGCAGCTGACCCATCCGCAGCGGCTTGCGGCCGAGCTCGTCCAGATGTCCACCGTCGGCGCTCGCAACTGACCTCGCTCACACGTCTCTCGTCACACGTGCCGAGTTCCGCGAACGCCCTCGGGCACGCGCCTTCTCCTGAGCACTGTGCCGTCGCGGGGCGGCGAGTCTCGGACAGCGGCGGGCCCCCGCACCAGCCCGGGTGCGGGGGCCCGCTCGATCACGCCGTCCGTCGGCGCGAGAACCGGTCGATCTCCTCGACCGTCACGTCGGTCAGCGGCCGCCGAAGGAGCCCGTCCACAGCGTGTCGACAAGACCGTGCAGCGCGGCGCCGAGGGTGTTGAAAAGACCGTTCGCGGCAGCGCTACCGGTGTCGATGATAACGGGGATCATGGAAATACCTCTTCCTCGAAACATTATCCAGTCGAACTGGCTGACATGGAGCACATCGAGGGCCGGACAGCGACGGTTACGGAATTCGAATAATTAGTGATGCACGGCACGTTACATGCCAGTCGTGACCCACATCACTCAATGTCAAGCCGTCAACGTGCACTTTTAGTCGTTTGACCAGGTCATGGCCGCCCGTCGGCGCGTCTGATTTTCTAAACTAAGGACTCCATAAGAAAGTCCTGAGAAATTGAGCTCGGCCGATTCTCTCAGAAATTCAGGACAGTCACGCCATCCGCGACAGACGCTCGGCAATAGAGCCTCCGAATAACTGATGATTCCGCACGATTACCCTGACCTCGCAAATAACGGAGCCATATCGGCGCCGATATCCGAGGCCGGAGCGGGATTCCGCTACGCGTGGTCGAGACGAGCAGACGGTGACCCGGGCCACATCGTCGTGACGCCCGCGTGGCGACGCCGACACGGGCATTCCGCACCGCCGATCGCGCTCGGCCACGCCCACGCGGGGCCGAGCGCGGCACGACTCCCTCAGTCGATCGACGAAGAGCTATCGACCCGGCATAGGACAGCGGGCCTTGTCGATACACCCGTGACTCCCCCGTCAGCTGGCCCCGAACTTCTCGGCCACATAGTCGGCACTGAACTGCTCGGCGTACTCCTGGCTCGGCGGGATCTCGGTGATCACGTCGACCAGGACGCCAGCGGGGTCGGCGACGATGAAGTGCCGCTGACCGAATTCCTCGGTACGGATGTCCATTTCGGCGCGCAGGCCACCCTGCACCACCAAGCGGTCCCATTCCGCGTCGACATCCTCGACCTCGAAGTTCAGCAGCAGCCCCTGCACCGGATTACGGAACGCGGCGGGCACGGTCGGGTGCGTGTAGTCCAGCAGAGCCAGCTCGTACGCGGGCCCGTCGGCGCCGCCGGGCCTGCGCAGGCTGACGTACCAGTCGGCCTCGAAGGTGATCTCGAAGCCGAACCACGTGGTGTAGAAGTCCCGCGACTCCGCGAGGCGGGTGGTGCAGACGACGGGGTAGAAGCTGGTGAGTTTCATTGCTTGCCCTTCACATACCGATGGAATGTCAAGTAGGCTAGTTCACGTACTTTCGGTACGTCAACAGGAGAACCACCGATGCCGAGCACCATGCGCGCCAAGCAGCGCGAAGAGACGCGCCGTGCCCTGCTGCGCACGAGCCGACACCTTTTCGCGGCGAAAGGCTATGGCGCCGTGGGCCTCTCAGAGATCGTCGCGGCCACGGGAGTGACCAAAGGCGCGCTCTATCACAACTTCGACAGCAAGGCCGCACTGTTCCGAGCGGTGCTCGACGAGGTGCAGCAGGAAGTCGGCGAGCGGGTCGCCGCGGCGGCGGAGGCCGAGTCCGACGCCTGGTCCCAACTGATTGTGGGCTGCGAGGCATTTCTGGTCACCTGCACCGCTCCGGAGATTCAGCGGATCATGCTCGTGGACGGCCCAGCGGTGCTCGGCTGGCACGAATGGCGGGCCATGGACGAGGCCAGTTCCGCCCGCCACCTCGGCGAGGCGCTACACCTGCTGGTCGAGGAAGGTGTGCTGGCGCCGCAGCCGACCGAGCCGCTGGCCCGCCTGCTGTCCGGCGCGATGAACGAGGCCGCGCTCTGGCTCGCCTCGACCGATGATCCGCGAGCGCTCGCCGAAACCACCGCCGCACTGCACCGGCTGCTCGACGCGCTGCGCACCCGGCCCGCCTGACGCGTTCGCCGCGGACGAAAAGCAGCTGCGA
The DNA here is from genome assembly GCF_001612745.1 of Nocardia amamiensis NBRC 102102. GTDB lineage: Bacteria > Actinomycetota > Actinomycetes > Mycobacteriales > Mycobacteriaceae > Nocardia > Nocardia amamiensis. Next base: position 11,924 of record NZ_BDBA01000256.1, read on the forward strand.
CACGGTTGCTCCGGCACTTACCATCGGCCCATGTCCCTGCGCGCGATTCCGGCTTCGATGGACCCGACGGTTGTCGGGTCCATCGATCGTGAGCTGGATCGGATCGAGCGGGAGCACCGGGTGTCGATCCGGCTCGCGATCGAAAGCGGCAGCCGCGCTTGGGGGTTCCCGTCCCCCGACTCGGATTACGACTGCCGGTTCGTGTACGTCGCGGCGCTGGAGACCTACCTGTCCCCGTGGCGTACCCGCGATGTGGTGGAGACACCGCTCGCGGGCCTGCTCGATGTGAACGGCTGGGATCTGGCCAAGGCGCTGCGGCTGCTGGTGCAGGGCAACGCCGTGCTCATCGAGTGGCTGATGTCACCGATCGCCTACCGCGGCGACGCGGGATTCCGCGACCGATTGCACGCGGTGGCCGACGAGGTCGCCGACCGCGACAAAGTGGGACGGCACTACCTGCACCTCGGCGCCAAGCAGTGGGCGCTGTTCGACCGCACGGGGTCGCTGAAGAAGGTGTTCTATGCTCTGCGTCCGGCGATGGCGCTGCGGTGGCTGCGCGAGCATCCCGCGGCGGCGGTGGCGCCGATGCATCTGCCGACGCTGCTGCGGCAGTGCGACCTGCCTGCCGAATTGTCGGCGGCGGTGACCGAGCTGACCGACTTGAAGTCGCGGACCCGCGAGATGGGCAGCGGGTTGGTCCCCGCACCGATTACCGCGTTTATCGACGCAGAATTTACCCGCGCCGCCGACGCGTTCGCCAAGTCCGGCCGCCGTGATCCCACGCGCGCACGGGCGATCGCCGCGGAGTTCTTCCGCTCCGAGGCGCTGGCGGGCTGACCGATCACTAGCCCTCTGAACAGGCGAAAGGCCCCGCACCCATCGGGTGCGGAGCCTTAGAAGCTTGGTCGCGATCAGAGAACGCGGACGTCCTGGGCCTGGGGACCCTTCTGTCCCTGGCCGATCTCGAACTCCACGCGCTGCCCCTCATCGAGGGACCGGAAACCCGAGCCGCTCACAGCCGAGTAATGCACGAAGACGTCGGGTCCTCCGCCGTCTTGCGCGATGAAGCCGAAGCCCTTCTCGCTGTTGAACCACTTCACAATGCCTTGAGCCATTTCATACTTTCTGTAGACGAGCCAGGTCTGTGTTCATCGATATGCCCCGGTCTCGTAGATCAACGATGCCACGATCGGACGAATTACTCACGTTCGGTCCCACCAACTGTGAGCTAACGCTCACGACTGGCCGAATTTTTGCGCTCGGCCGGCGTCGTGCGCGGCGCTTCCGGCGCATGCGCTGACGCTCGCCCACGACTGCGCCTCGCTCGGCTCCATCGTGCGCGAGAGCGCGCCGTGCTGTCGCTCACGGCGGACCGCGTCTTCACCTCCCACGCTCGTTGGGCCCCGATGCGGACGGCCTCGCCGCCACAGCCATCGGGTACCCGCACTTCCAGTCGGATGGGCCCGCCGTCGACTTCGACGAACACACCTCGATCACATCAGGCCACCCCACCCGGCACCATGAACGTTTCCTTCGTCCACGCGGCACGGGTCCTCTGTTACCAGTTCCGTTGTGCCCCAACGCTTTACAGCCTACAGCACGCAGACTCCGACACCTCAGCGTACGTCGTCCGACCGCTGGGCGCACCGTTGGTTAAGTTCTGTTCACGGACGCAGATAGCGCAGCTGGCGCGGTTTGGTCTCGTCGAATTCGCCACGGCCGGGCAGGTGCTCCGGCACGCCGACCTCCCACCAAGCGCCCGCCTCGGTCCACGCCGACTGCTGTGTCCGCACCACGACCACGGCCGGACGCGATTCGGCGGCCGCAGCGGCGCGCGCCCGCGCGTAGGCGTCGCGGAACTCGTCCAGGTCGGCAGCCGTGCGGACAGAACAGCCCAGGGCCGCGGCATGGCTCGCAAAGTCGACGCGAGGCGGACTTTCCCGGGTGGTGCGGCAATTCGCGTAGAAGTTGTTGAACGGGGCGCCTCCTTGGCCTTCTTGCAGGCGAGCGATCACGGCGTAGCCGTCGTTGTCGCAGACCACCGCGACGAACGGGTGCCCGGCGAAGGCGGCCGAGAACAATTCCGAGTTCAGCATCAGATAGGAGCCGTCCCCGAGCAGCGTCGTGACTACGCCATCGGTATGGGCCATCGCGGCACCCCACGCGCCCGCTAGTTCGTAGCCCATGCAGGAGAAGCCGTACTCCACGTCCATGGTGGGTGCGCCGCCCGTCGCACGCCAGCCGCCCACCAGTTCGCCGGGCAGGCCACCGGAGGCCGTCATCACATAGTCGCCCGGCCCGCTCAGGTCGTTCACCGCGCCGACGACCTGGGCGTAGCTCGGCATACCCGGAGTCGGCGCGCGGAGTTTGTCGATGTGCGCGTCCCAGATGCTGCGTAGCGCCGCCGCTCGGGCCGTCCACTCCGGATCGATGCGCCACTCTCCCGGCTGGCAGGCCAGCTCGCGCACGGTGGCGTCGGCGTCGCCGACCACAGCGAGGGCGCCGTGCTTGACCGCGTCGAACCGGGCCACGTTGATCGTCACCAGGCGGACGTCCGGCGCGAACACGGTCCAGGACGCGGTGGTGAAGTCCTGCAAGCGGGTCCCGACCGCGAGGACCAGGTCGGCCTCGGCCGCCATCGCGTTCGCCGACGCCGAGCCGGTGATACCCAGCGGACCCGCGTACAACGGATGGTCGTGCGCCACCAACGTGCGGCCCGCGGTGGTCTCCACGATCGGAATGCCATGGCGTTCGGCGAGCTCGAGCACGGCGGGCCCGGCACCCGAATAGCGGACTCCGCCGCCGAGCACCAGCAGCGGGCGTCG
>NZ_BDBA01000257.1 GCF_001612745.1 Nocardia amamiensis NBRC 102102
CGCGCCGATCGGGCGCGCAGGCCGCGACGGCCGTCGTCCGCGGCGCGCGCGGAGGCGGCGAACGGGCCGTACCGAGGGGCCGGGCGATTCGATCCGGCTAATGTTGCACGGGTGTCCGACAAATACATGGTGTGGATGGATTGCGAGATGACCGGCCTGCGCCTGGACAGCGACAAGCTGATCGAGGTGGCCGCGCTCGTGACCGACAGCGATCTCAACATCCTCGGCGAGGGCGTGGACATCGTCATCCACGCCGACGACGACGCGCTGGCCGCGATGCCCGCGGTGGTCGCGGACATGCACGCGCGCTCCGGTCTGACCGAGGAGGTCCGCCGCTCCACCGTCACCATCGAGGAGGCCGAGCAGCGGGTGCTCGACTACATCCGCGAGTACATCCCGACCCCCCGCACCGTGCCGCTGGCCGGTAACTCGATCGCCACCGACCGCGGTTTCATCGCCAGGGACATGCCGCTGCTGGACGCCCACCTGCACTACCGGATGATCGATGTGAGCTCGATCAAGGAGCTGTGCCGCCGCTGGTACCCGCGCATCTACTTCGGCCAGCCGGAGAAAGGCCTGAGCCATCGCGCCCTGGCCGACATCAAGGAGTCCATCCGCGAGCTGGAGTACTACCGGCGCACCGCGTTCGTCGCCCCGCCCGGGCCGTCCACCATCGAGATCGCCGCGGCCGCCGCCGAGGTAGCCGAGGAGGTCACCGCGGAAGTCGCTGAATCAGCCCAGGTCAATGGCTCGCCAGAAACCGATTAGGGAGTCGGCGGGGTGACACGCTAATATCTAGCCCGCCGGTTGTTCACCGGCGATGGTGAGCGTAGTTCAGTTGGTAGAGCACCAGGTTGTGATCCTGGCTGTCGCGGGTTCGAGTCCCGTCGCTCACCCCATCCGGGCCAGGTCAGGGCTTTGAGTTCCTGACCTGGCCCGCTTGCTATTCCTCCGGGGACAGCTCCGCTCGGTGAGCCGCAACGCTCGCACAGCATCGGCGCCACCAAAGGGTCGGTTCACGGCTCATCCCAGCAGTCCGCAAGCGGACTACCCTCATCCGCCCGCCCGAGAGGCCGCCTGGAACGCCGAACGGGCCATCGGATTCCCGGTGGCCCGTTCGGCGTCCTTCGTTGCGGCTCAGCGGTTGTCGTCCGCGTTGCCCGCTTTCCAGACCGGCCACGGAATGTTCCAGTCGCCCAAGCCGTCCACGCCCGACAGCGTGCCGCCCACGGTGTTCTTCACGATCGTGATGTCACCGCGCTTGGCGTTCTGGTACACCCATTGCGCGTTCGCCGGGCTGAGGTTCAGGCAGCCGTGGCTCACGTTGCTGTATCCCTGCTGCCCGACCGACCACGGCGCCGAGTGGAAGAAGATACCGCTGTAAGACAGTCGCGTCGCGTAGTCCACCGGCGTCTTGTACCCGTCCGGCGAGTTCACCGCCACGCCGTAGGTCGAGGAATCCATGATGATCTTCTCGTGCCGGTCGGCCACGATGTAGACGCCGTTGTCGGTGGGCGTGCTGGCCTTGCCCATCGAGGTCGGCATGGTCCGGATCACCTGACCGTTCTGCTCGACGGTCACCTGCTTGGTGTTGTCGTCGGCGGTGAAGATCACCGCGTCGCCGATGGTGAAGAAGGAGTGGACGTTGTCCTGGCCGTAGAGGCCGTCACCGAGATCACGCCCGTAGACATTCACATCGATGGTGACCTTCGTCCCCGGCGCCCAGAAATGCTCCGGCCGCCAGCGCACCTCGCGGTTGTTCACCCAGTAGAACGCGCCCTCGACCGGCGGCTCGGTCGTGATCTTGATCGCGGCCTGCGCGGCCTTCCGGTCGGGGATGTTCTCGTCGAACTGGACGGCCACCGGCTGACCGATGCCGACCACCTCCGCCTCGCCCGGGATCAGATAGGGCTTGGTCTGGTTGTCCGGCGAGCTGGTGGTGAAGCTGAGCGTCGCGGAGTTCGCGCCGCCGAGCCCGATCGCGTCGGCCTTCAACCGGTAGGTCTTGCCATAGCCGAGCACCTCGGTGGTCTCCCAGGACCGTCCGTCGGCGGCCAGCTTGCCGCTGATCGATTTGCCCTGTGGGCTGATCAAGCTCACGGTGGTGAACTTGCCATCCTCGACCTTGAACGTCATCGGCATTCCCGGCGAGACCCCCACCTCGCCGTCCTTGACCGGAGAAAGAAGCTTGGGCTTGATCAACTCCGTGATGGGGTTGCGATCGATGGCCACCTGCGCGGCGCGCGAGGCGTCGGAGGACGAGCACCCCGTCAACGCCAGTGCGGCGACGGTTACGACGATCACAGGTGCGGCGATCGCGCGTATCGACCACCGTGTGGCCGGTCTGCCCCGACCCTTACCAACGCTCATTTCAACCCCGTTTCAAGTCTCGGTGCGCCCGGAACACACCGATGGCTTCGGCTACCAACCGCCACGCCGCTCACCCCGCCGTGACGCGGGCGGCCGGAACCACAATCGGACATTCTGCCAGCACGTCACGCCTTGGCCAATGTGAACACCGCGCCCGTCACTGCAGCGTTACAACCGATAGATCAATTCCGCACATTCCGGCGTTACGGACGGCAGAGACTGCATCAACCCCGGTCAGGGCGCGATTTCACTTCTGCCACCTCGGCCTGTTAAGGTTTGTCCCGCAGCGGAAACGCCGCGCGCCATTAGCTCAATTGGCAGAGCAGCTGACTCTTAATCAGCGGGTTCGGGGTTCGAGTCCCTGATGGCGCACAACACAAAAAGACCGCGCCCTCGCCAGTCCTCGGACGGCGAGGGCGCGGTCTTGTCTCCTCCGTGCGGCGAAATCTCCGTGACCTTCGCGTGACCTGCGCCATGTCACAGAAGCACCACAGGTCTCAATTCAGACAGCACTACCTCCGCGAACCGGCCGAAATCCAGTCGACCCGCAGGAAAATTCTGTGACCTAGCACACATCAGGTTTACCAGCAAACTCCCAGCTCAGATCGGGGTTCGACAACCTCGTGCCGGGCCTTCCAAGATCATCGCTACCGTTCATTCACGACTCGTTCACCGTCCGTTCACCTAGCGTGACCATTCTGCAATCAGGTCACAAAGCGACCTGAAGTTTGGTCAGTCCGAGGAGTTGTAGACACCGATTCGGTAACGATCGCACGGATGGCAGCTGTCAGCCAACGCGATCGGCGGAGCGGATCCGGAAACGGACCCGCGATCTCCATACTTCCGCCCCTCTCTTCGCATCCAGGATGCGGAGTCCCGCGCGACACCGCGCTCCAGGCCCCATCGAGGGCGAACCGGCGCCGCACGCACGAAGTGCGCCGCGTTCCGGGGACATGAGCTCCCCCACAACCAAAGCACACAACAGCAGATGGCCGTTTCGGCGAGCGTCCACGAGCGTCCGCCGCAGGATCCGTGCTGCCCGAACGCGGCCGGATCGAGAAAGTCCCCGAACAAGGAACCGATTCGCAATGCCTGACAGACGCCTTTCCGCCCTTCGTCGCCCCTCACTTCGTGAAACCATCACCGTCGCCGCCGCCGCCGTGGGTGTCGTGGCCGTGGCAGCCTGCTCCGCGGCGTCCGTGGCCGACGACAGCGTCCCGTCTCGCATCGCCATGGTGGCCGAGGAACAGGCCGCCCCCACCTCCGCTCCGGCGCCCGCCGCACCCGCGCCCGTCGCCGAACCGGTCGCGGAGGCGATCCCCGCGCCCATGCCCGCTCCCGCTCCGGCACCGGAGCCGGCCCCGGCACCGATGCCCCCGCCCCCGCCGCCCGCACCGGTGTACGCCGACAACCTGGACGGCTGGATCCGGGAGGCACTCGACATCATGGCGGCGAAGAACATCCCGGGCAGCTACAACGGCATCCACCGCAACATCATGCGCGAGTCCTCCGGCAACCCGCAGGCCATCAACCTCTGGGACTCCAACGCCGCCGCCGGCATCCCGTCCAAGGGTCTGCTGCAGGTGATCGACCCGACCTTCCGCGCCTACCACGTCGAGGGCACGTCCTGGGACATCTGGGACCCGGTCGCCAACATCGTCGCCGCCTGCAACTACGCGGCGCACCGCTACGGCTCGATGGACAACGTCAACAGCGCGTACTGAGTCCGTCACCGCCACCGCAGCCTCCCCGTCCGCCGATGGGGAGGCTGCGGCGCGTATAGGGTCGAGGCACACCTGCGACCCATGGACACGTCATGACCGACTACGCACACAGCGAGGCGGCGGCCAAGAGCCGCGCCGAGAAAGCGCGGCGACTGGCGGTCTACCTCTGGCAGCGCGGCATCACCGGCGCCGAGGTGCTCGCGATGTCCGCACCGGTGCGACGAAAGCTGGCCAGGGCCGCCGAGACCAATCCGCCGAGCACCGACGAGACCTGGGTGACGGTCGCGGAGCTGTTGGACGAAAAGGACGACTGGGCCGCCCGGCACCCGGAGCATCCCGCGGCACGGCGCCTGTTCGCCGACGAGAAACTGCTCTGGGTCAAGCCGCCGATCCCGCCGTGGTCCTGAACGCCGTCGAAAACTATTCCGCCCCAAGCCTTTCCACGTCTACTACAAGATTCCGTAGACTGGCGTCATGCATCCGCCGACACCGCCGTCGTGATGACCGAGCGCAAGCCGTCGAAGTTGACCTTCGAATCGTGGATCGAAAAGCAGATCCACGAGGCGGCCGAGCGCGGCGAATTCGACAACCTGCCCGGCACCGGCAAGCCGATTCCCGGCACGGGCGCGGTCCACGACGAGGACTGGTGGTTGCGCGGGTATCTCCGTCGGCAGGGAGTCGGCGGCGACGCACTGCTGCCGCCCTCGCTGCTGCTGCGGCGCGATATCGAGCACCTGCCCGAGATGGTGCGTGATTTCACCGCCGAGCGGCAGGTGCGGGCGGCGGTGAGCGAGCTGAACAAACGCATCGTGGAATGGCTGCGCCTGCCGGAAGGACCATTCGTGCCGATTGCGCCGGTGAACGCGGATGAGATTGTCGCGCAATGGCGTACCGAGCGCGATGCCGCGCGCACGCGCCGCGCGGCATCGTCGAGAGGGGCCGCGCACCGCGACGAGGTCGTCGCCCGCCCGCCTCGACGCCGCTGGTGGCGCCGCTGGCTGGGCCGTGGGAAGCGCTCCGGCTAGCGCATCCGCCGCGATCACGCGTCCGGTTCGGTCGCTCGCTCCACCTCGGCGACCACTTTGTCCGCGAGTGCGCGCAGCGCCTGCGCCTGCGCCTCCGTCATCGGCTCGACGAACACGCGGCGGACCAGATCCACGTGGTTGGGCGCGGCCCGCTCCAGCGCGGCGCGCCCTTCCGGCGTGAGCTGCACGATGATGCCGCGGGCATCCTGCTCGGCGGGCCGCCGCTCGACCAGCCCGCGGGCGTCCATCCTGGCCAGATGCTTGGACAACCGGCTCTTCTCCCAGCACACCTCGGTGGCCAGCTCCTTGGCGCGCAGACAGCCGCCCGGCGCGGCGGACAGCGCCACCATCAACTCGTAGTCCGCCAGGGACAGGCCGTCCTCGGCCAGCCCGGCCGAAATCGCCCCGTCCAAACGCTGGCGCAGCCGCACATAGGCCTGCCAGGTCGCCTGCTCGTCGTCACTCAACCACCGAACCATGGGAATGAAGTGTAGTCACAGTTGGTTGACATGGACACCAACTCTCGAGGAGGTCCCCATGCCCGCCGTCACCGTTCCAGACATCATGGTCCTGCCGCGCCTCCCGCGGCCCGACGTCACGCTGCCAGAGCGGCCGGTCCGGAGCGTGGTCACCGCCCACAAACAGCGCGAGGGCGCCGGATTCGAAGTGCGCAGGCCGTTCCCGAGCATGGACCTGCGCGCGGCCGACCCGTTCATCCTGCTCGACCAGATGGGTCCGGTCGCCTACGAACCGCATGAGGCCAAGGGCGCGCCCTGGCATCCGCACCGGGGCTTCGAGACGGTGACCTACATGCTCGACGGCACCATGGTGCATCACGATTCGCACGGCGGCGGTGGCGTCATCGGCGAGGGCGACACCCAGTGGATGACCGCGGGCTCGGGCATCCTGCACGACGAGGTCCCGCCGGAGGAGATGGTCGCCTCCGGCGGCTGGTTCCACGGCATCCAGCTCTGGGTGAACCTGCCGCACAGCCTGAAGTTCGCGACGCCGCGCTACCAGGATCTGCGTGCGGGCGAATTGACCCTGGTGAGCTCGCACGACGGCGGCGCGCTGGTCCGGCTCATCGCCGGCGCGGTGGGCGGATTCACCGGTCCCGGTTCGACGTACACGCCGATCGCCTACGCGCACGCATCGATCTCACCCGGCGGCCGGCTGGAAACGCCATGGCCGCAGGACTTCACGGCGATGGCGTACGTGTTGTCCGGCAGTGGCACGGTGGGCGCCGAGCACAGGCCGCTGAGCGAAGGACAACTGGCGGTCTTCGGTCGCGGGGCCGCGATCACCGTGACATCCGATGCGCGCCAAGACAATCGGACCGGCGCGCTGGAGGTCCTGCTACTCGGCGGACAGCCGATCAGGGAACCCGTGGTGCAGTACGGGCCGTTCGTGATGAACAGCCGCGCGGAGATCATCGAGGCGATCGAGGATTACCAGGCCGGGCGGATGGGTACTATCCCGGCCGAGCATCTCGGCGGCGCCGCTCCCACGCCCTGATCCACGCCGTGTCCGCGACCCCCTAATGCCCTAATTCCGTCCCCCTACGGTTGACAAGAGAGCGAGCCGTCACAACAGTGGATGCGGCGTCCGGTCGGGCGCACCAACCACCGCAGCAAACAACAGAGGAATACATGAACGTTCGTCGGCTCACCGTCAGCGCGGCCGTCGCGGGAATGACCCTTCTCGCGGCGCCGGCCGCCCTAGCCGCCCCTCCGTCCGGTTCCGCCGGGACCGGCTCCTCGGCCGTCGATACCGGCTCCGCCGCGACCGGCTCGGCCAATATGTCGCAGAGCGGCTCGGCTGGTGGCGCCTTCGCCAACTGCGACGATGCCCGCGCCGCCGGACGGGCCCCGCTGTTCCGCGGCGAACCGGGCTTCGGCCCGCACCTGGATCCCGACGGCGACGGCTTCGCCTGCCCGACGGTCTGAACCGACCGCGACAACGACGACACCCGGTGGGCATCGCCACACCGGGTGTCGTCGTTTTCAGCTCAGCGGATGATCTCGCGCCGCGCTAGCGGAAGATCTTCAGCACAACCAGGCCGACCACCAGGGCGGCGGCGCCGATCAGGCTGTACTTCACCTTCGGCTCGTTCAGCTTCGCGACCACGATCTGCTTGGTGTCGTCCGCGATCCGGTGCGGATCCGCGCGTACCGCGAGTTCGTCGAGCGTGCTCGCCAGCCGAGTGCGGGCGGCCTCGATATCCCGCTCGATCCGCTCGGTATCCTTTGCCACGTTCCACCCTCCTGTTGTCGATTGCCGCGCCGGGAGCACACGCCGCATGCTCGGCCGGTCGCGGAGCGCCCGGCGCACGCGGTCGAGTCTATCCGTCCCCGCACCCCGCGATCGGGCCGCGCGATGATCTCCTGTCCGTGCGTTCGGTTACCGTGCTGGAGGTGACCACCAACCAACGACTCTCCCCCGGCGACACCGCCCCCGACTTCACGTTGCCCGACGCCGACGGCAAAGACGTCTCGCTCGCCGACTACCGCGGCCGCAAGGTGATCGTGTACTTCTACCCCGCCGCGAGCACGCCGGGATGCACCAAGCAAGCCTGCGATTTCCGCGACAACCTGGCCGACCTGAACGGCGCCGGGATCGACGTCCTCGGCATCTCGCCGGACAAACCGGCCAGGCTGGCCAAGTTCCGCGACGCCGAAGGGCTGACCTTCCCGCTGCTGTCGGACCCCGAGCGCGCCGTGCTCACCGCATGGGGCGCATTCGGCGAGAAGACCATGTACGGCAAGACGGTCGTCGGCGTCATCCGCTCCACATTCCTGGTGGACGAACAGGGCAAGATCGCCGCGGCGCAGTACAACGTCCGCGCCACCGGCCACGTCGCCAAGCTGCGCCGCGATCTGTCGGTCTAGTGCGCGACGGCGCAGCGAAAGGCCCGGCGCCACAACGACGCCGGGCCTCGGCCGGGGTACTCACAGGCGCTGGGCCGAGTACTCACAGGCGCTGGGCCAACCATGAATTCGCGCGCCCAGCTCCGCTGTGCTCCGAGCACCGCAGGCGCTGGCAAACAAACACAGTCCAGCCGATCCGCACCTCCCCAGCCCCGTCGGGTGCGAGTCTTACGAACACGCAGCGCCGCAGGCGCTGCAAATCAGATAGAGCCCGGCATCACCTGCTGCGCGGCCCATTGCGCCATCAAGCGGAGATGCTCGTCCCACCAGTCCGCCGCTTCCGGGGTGAACGCGGCGGGCGGCGGAGACTCACCGGGGAACAGCAGCGCCTCGTTGGGCGCACCAACCTTGCTCTGGGACGGGACGCCGGTGCCCGGCATCAGCGGCTCCTCGGCATCCGGCTCCTCGTTGCCTGCCGCTTCGGCGATCGACAGCGGCAACGGGTCGTACTCCGGAACATCACCCCAGCGCTGGCCGGAGAGCTGCGACCCGGTCGCGGCCCCGGTGGTCGAGCCGAACGGACCGGCAGCCGGTCCATCTGCCGCGCTACTCCGCGTCCGATCCACCCCGGCCGCGACGTCCACCGCACCCGCTGCATCGCGCTGAGCGTCCGCGACCACGGTCGGCATCGGGCGCGAGAAACCATTGAGCACGTAACCGCCGCCGACGACCATTCCGCTCGCCAGCACACCGGCCGCCGCGAACAACGCCACCCCGCCACGCGCCCGGTGCGGCTCCTCGACTGGCACGACACGACTGTCCGACTCCATTCGCACGCTCAACGCGGCACCCGCCGCGCATGCGAAAGCGGCCATGGTGCAGGGAATCACCGGCACCCCGAAGTCCTCGGCAGCGGCCGACACCGCCGGTTCCGCCACGGCCGAGCCGATCAACGCCACCGCATCCGGCTTGGTCGCCGCCGCCTCCAACTGATCCCAGGCCGCCGTCACGGCCCCGCCGAGCGACTGCGGCGTCGTCCGGCCCGCCTGCCCCACGGCGGCCAGCACCCGGCGCCGCCCGCGATCCACCAGGGTGAAAGCGTGATATCCGGGGACGACCTCGCAGATCAGCAGATTGTCGAAAGTATCGAGCGAGGTCATCACGCCCGCCACACTGAGGTGAGCCGACTTCGCCGAAACCATGGAAGCGCTGTGCCAGGGGCCGGTCGCCAGCCTGGTCACGATGGCACGCCGCTCCGCGGAGTCCCGGTAGGCGACCGCAACGCCGCCGATCTCCCGATCCGGGCCGAGCCCGGCGGCCATGGCGTTCAACACCGCCTCCACGGACGCCGCGACATCCGCCTTGCTGTCGCTACCGGTCCGTCCCACCCGGCGCAGCAGCACGCGATCCGCGAGCTGCTCGCCGTCGGCGAGCGCCACCGCGTGCACGGCACCTCGTTCGGTGGAAACGCCGAGAGTCACCAGAGATTCAGCCACCACTGATCACGCCTCCCTCTAGGCATTGACCGAGCTCACGAGCTTGCCGAAAGTCATGAGCCGCATGGATTCCCCTGCTCGGAGCACACGTCGCCAGACACGCGCGCTCGGTGAGTGTTCGGCGCCACATCACCGGGCGGATGGGTGCGGAAAATCAACCGGGCTGAACTCGAACAGCGAACGTGCGTGCCGCCGACGTGCCCATACCGTTAGCCTGGATGGGTGGACGTACGCGCGGAGGCCAGGTCGAAGCACCGTCTGGACCCTGCGTTGGAGCTGCAGGACGACCCACAGGAGCTCATGCCGCGACGCCGGCCGACGCAGGAACGCAGCAAACGCAAGTTCGACGCCTTACTCCAGGCATCCAGAGAACTGCTCGTCGAGGTCGGATTCGAGTCGTTCACCTGTGAAGAGGTGGCGGCCAGGGCCGAGGTGCCGATCGGCACGCTGTATCAGTTCTTCGCGAACAAGTACGTCATCGTCTGCGAGTTGAATCGGCAAGACCTGGTGGCCGTTTCCCGAGAGCTGGCCGACTTCCACGGCGAGATCCCGTCACTGGACTGGCTGCGGCACATGAACCAGTTCGTCGACCATCTGGCCAACCTGTGGATGACCGACCCGTCCCGGCGCGAAGTGTGGCTTGCCATGCAGTCCACGCCGTCCACCCGGGCCACCGGCGCGATCCACGAGAAGCAGTTCGCCGAGGTCGTGTCGCAGATGCTGCGCCCACTCACCCCGCGCACGCCCAGGGTGCGGCGCACCATGATGGCCGAAGTGCTGGTGCACGTGGTCTATTCGATGCTGAACTTCTCGGTCCAGGATGAACAGAGCAGCGCGGAGGCGGTCGCCGAACTCAAGCGGCTGATGGTCGCCTACCTGCTCGTCGCGGAGAAGGAATCGCGCACCGGCGGCGATAAGAGGTAAGCCGGTGGTCCCGGCGCGAACCGGGACCACCGCACGACTCAGCCGACGCTGTCGCGGCCTTCGATGAGATCGGCCAGCTCGCCCGGGTCTTCTAGCACGACCATCGCCGCCGCGGTATCGCCGTCATGGGTCAACGACAGGTGAACCCGTACCCGGGGCAGGAATTCGGCGGCGAGGCCGTGCAGCTTGATGCTCGGCCTTCCCCACGCGTCGTTGACCACTTCGATCAGCGGATACGGGTTGTCCCCGATCTGCGGGCGGCGGGCGAACCGCGACGAAGCCCAGGCTTTGATCACCGCCTCCTTGGCCGCCCATCGCACCGCGTAGCTGCGCGCCGGGTCGGTCCCTTTGCTCTGGCAGTAGCGCCGCTCGCCCGCGGTGAAACTCTCCCGGAGCATGGTGGTTCCGGCGCGTTCGAGCTGTTCGGCGAACTCGGAGATGGTCACCAAGTCCAAGCCGATACCGAGGATCGTCATAGGCGCGCAGCCTACGACGTGGTCCACGACGCCGCGCGGGGACCCTGCGCGGCGGGTTGCCCCGCCGCGCTTCCGGTTACGCGCATCCGAGCCCGTTCGCCCGGTACGCCCCGTCCTCGGCCAAACGCGCGTCCGGCGAGAGCAGCACGTCGGCCTCGAGTTGCCGAATCCGCTTGGCGGGCGTGCCCTCCCCGCCGAGGCGGCGATCCGCGGGCCGCTCGTACAGCGGCGCGCCGCCGCACATCGCCTCGACGAACCGCTGCCGGCCCGACAGCTGCCGTTCCTGCGCCTTGCGCTGGTACTCCTCGCGCTTGCCCGGCTCGATGGCCTGGATGAACGCCTGCGGGTGCACCACCGCGAGCAGGCCGGACACGTGCCCGAAGCCGAGCGAGGTTACCAGGCCCGCCTTGAGCGGCAACCGGTCGCCGAAGCGCAACGGCTCGCGCACCCACACCAGGTGGGAGTACTCGCGCATCTTATCGTCGACGCAGTCCAGGCTCCGATTCGGCGGTACCACACCGCTTTCCAGCACCTGGCACAAGCCGATCAGCTGGAACGCGGCCGCACCGCCCTTGGCATGGCCGGTCAGGCTCTTCTGCGAGACGACGAACAGCGGAGCGCCGTCCGACCGCCCGATCGCGGCGGCAAGACGTTCGTGCAGCTCGGATTCGTTCGGGTCGTTGGCCGCGGTGGACGTGTCGTGCTTGGAGATCACCGCGATGTCGTCGGGCCGCACGCCGAGTTTGCGCAGCTCCGCGACGAACCGCGACTCGCGGCCACCGCGACCCGCACCGAGGGCGCCCAGGCCCGGTGCCGGAATCGAGGTGTGCACACCGTCGGCGAACGACTGGGCGAAGGCCACCACGCCGAGCACCGGCAAACCGAGCTCCAGCGCGATGTCCCCGCGGGCCAGCAGCACGGTGCCGCCGCCCTGCGATTCCACGAACCCGCCGCGGCGGCGGTCGTTGGCGCGGGAGAAGTACCGGTCGCTGATGCCCTTGGCGCTCATGGCCGCCGAGTCCGCGGTGGCCGACATGTCACCGAAGCCGACGATGCCCTCGATGCCGAGGTCGTCGTAACCGCCGGCGACCACCAGCTCCGCCTTGCCGAGCCGGATCTTGTCCACGCCTTCCTCGACCGACACCGCGGCGGTGGCGCAGGCCGCCACCGGGTGCACCATCGCGCCGTAGCTGCCCACGTAGGACTGCACCACGTGCGCCAGCGCAACGTTCGGCAGCGCCTCCTGCAGGATGTCGTTGGGCCGCGGCTCACCCAGCAGGTTGTCGATGTAGAGCGAGCGCATCGAGGTCATGCCGCCCATGCCGGTGCCCTGCGTGTTGGCCACCAGCGAGGGATGCACCCAGCTCATCAGCTCGGCGGGGCTGAACCCGGAGCTGATGAACGCGTCCACCGTGCAGACGATGTTCCACAGCGCCACCCGGTCCACCGAGGCGGCCATGTCGGGCGAGATACCCCAGATGGTCGGGTCCCAGCCGGTCGGGATCTGGCCGCCGACGAAGCGCGACAGCTTGGCCCGGCGCGGCACGCGGATCTCCGTGCCCGCCTTGCGCGTCACCGTCCAGTCGCCGGAATCGGAAACCGGTGTGATCACCGTGTGCTCGGGGTCGGCGGCGTGGAAGGCGCGGGCCTCGGCCTCGCCGCCCACCGTGAACGACAGGTCCTGGTCGAGGAAGATCGAGGTCATCAGCGGAGCGGAGCCGTCGGTCATCGCGCCGTCGTCTTCATAGCGGCGCACACCGCAGCGGGCGACCACCGCGTCGTGGTAGCGCTCGGCCAGCTCGTGCTCCGGCACGTAGTCGCCGGAGGCGGTGTCGTACCAGCCCGGCTTGGGGTCGTTCTCCCAGGTGATCATGCCGGTGGTCCAGGCCAGCTCCAGCACGCCCGCCGCCGACAGCTCGTCGGAGACCTCCATCTCGAAGCGGGTGCGCGCCGAGCCGTAGGGGCCGAGCTCGCCCGCGCCGACGATGACCACCATGTCCGCCGGATCCGCGGTCACCTCGCCCCACTCGGGCGCCGGCAGCGCCGAGGACATGGTCGGCGGCGCCGGCAGTGCCGCGATGGTCTTCTCCACATCAGCGGCGGTCTCGGGCTCGGCAAGCTCGGCGGCCTGCTTGGCCAGCGCAGGCAGGTCCAGCTTGGCCCTGGCCAGTCCGCCGGTCAGGTCGATCTGCTGCGGGCCGGCGACGGTCACCTGCCTGGCCCGCGAGGTGCACCACTTGAGCAGTTCGTCGGCCATCTCGGTGGTGGACCAGGTCTGCACACCCGCCTTCTCGACCGCGGCGACCATCGGGTCGTTGTGGCCCATCAGGCCGGTGCCGCGCACCCAGCCGATCAGCGCGTGCACCAGCGTGACCCGGGCCGACCACGACTTCTCCGCGCGCCACTTGGCGACCACCGCGTCCAGCGCCGCCTTCGACTCACCGTAGGCGCCGTCACCGCCGAACATGCCGCGGTTGGGCGAACCGGGCAGCACCACATGCAGTTTCGCGTCCACGTCATGGTCGGCGCCCAGCGTGGACAGCCCGCCGATCAGCCGCTCGACCGACCAGAGCAGCACCCGCATCTCCAGTTCGGCGCGTGCGCCCGCGTCGGCGAGGTCACCGGCCACCCGCGGCGCCGCGAACGGCAGCAGCAGGGTCGGCGTCATCGCGTCCTTGACCTTGACCTTCGCGCCGCCTGCGCTGTCCACCTGCTCGGTGCCGACCCAGTCGATCAGCGCGTCGATGTCCTGGTAGGACGCCATGTTCGCGGGCACCACCCACAGGGCCGCGCCGTGCCGGGCGTTGTCCCGGTACAGCTTCCGGTAGAAGCCGAGACGCTCGTCGTTCAGCGTGGACGTGGTGACCACCACCGTGGCGCCGCCGCTGAGCAGCCTGCCGGTCACCGCCGCGGCGATGGATCCCTTGCTCGCGCCGGTGATCACGGCGATGTCCGAGGACCACAGTCCGGGCTCGGCGACGCTGCGCGCCGCATCGGCGATCCGCTGGTACAGCCCGGCGAGCACCGAACGAGCCTCGTGCATCGCGCGCTGACGCCACCAGTCCGCCTGCGCGGCAACCGCTTCGCCCGCGCCGAGGAACCCGGTGACCGGCCCGTTCGCGCTTCCGGCGTCGTCGGCGAGCCAGAGCCGGGCCAGGTCCTCCCTGGCGGCGGCCCACCGGTCGTCCAGCAGCACCGCCTTGCGCGCGTCGAACACCGGCGCGACCAAACGCGGCCAGTCCGAACCCAACTCGGCAGCGACCAGGTCGACCAGCGAGTCGTCCGTCGCATCCGGCGCGGAGACCCGCTCGGCGAGTCCCAGCTGTTCGAGCACCACGCGGGCGGCCGTGGCCAGCACACCGTCGCGGCCGGTGATCTGCTCGGTGAACTCGCCGAGCGCGGCCGCGTCGACGGTCCCGCCGCCACCGCCGCCCGCGGCGGGCAGCGACACCGCGACACCGCGGCGGGCCGCGACGGCCTGC
>NZ_BDBA01000258.1 GCF_001612745.1 Nocardia amamiensis NBRC 102102
CTTAGCCGACTCTCCGGTGATGGATGAGATGGCCCGGCCTTTGGCCTGACGGGCGATGCAGCTCGAGAGCAAGAGTGATAGTCGTGGCGCGGGCCAATGGCACGTCGGATTGCCGCACCCCTACTCTGCGACGCACGGTGACGACGAGACCATGACGAATCGCACCTTGTTCGGCACTCTGCCTGCGTCCCTGAGTGCTTGAACCGCGAATCCTCTGGGGTCGGAGTACACCCGGTTGTTCAGACGTCAGTCGAGGCGCAGACCGAACTCATTCACCAGCGCCAGCGCCTGCTCGTCGGTGGCCAAGACGTAGTAGTTGGTCCCCGGCTCATCGAGCTCGACCGACCGGAACGTCCTGTGATCATCCGCACCGGGCGGATTGAGATCGCCAATGTAGGACAGGATGCTCATAAAGTCCAAATAGCCGTCGAAATCGTGTTGCAGTGACCACTCGACAACCGAGCCGTTGCATACGAACCGGAGGATCGCCCCACCGTCCGGATCGCTGTTCAGTTCGACATCGTCGACGACGACGGCTCCGCCGGTGCAAGCTGCCGCATCGCGCAACAGGTACTCGTAGCTGCCCTCCAGATCGTCGACTTTGTCGCCGTGCACCCCGATCGCCACCCCGAAACATTCCAGTGCATCGGACAAGTATTCGCCGTCCAACTCGTTGTCCAGCCCGTCGTCGTCCAGCTCGTCGATGTCGCGGAGCACCCTGTGCGCGGTATCAGTCGAGATCATGCCGAGCGAAATCAATCGCTCGGCGAGGGTGTTGTATGTCGCCTTGTGCTCTGTTGTCACCGCCGTAGCCTGACAGCGTTGATGCGGCGAGCGCAAGCCGTGACCACGACGTGGCGACCGACAGGATAGGGGTACGCCACCGCCAGCGCAGACATCGACAAGTGGCGTCACTGATCATCGAGGTGGGAGCCCGAATTCGGTTCGGACCGCGGCGAAGAGGACATCGACATCCGGCCCGAAAACAATGGCTGTTTCGTGCAGGGTCGTGATCGCCGCATCCCTGGCATCGGGTTTCGTCGCGTCGACGATCGTCGGCAGGGCGAAGGACGGCCGGTGGATCGGACCGAGGTCGAAGGGATTCGTCGCCGACTCGCGTGAGCCGGCGACGAGTGATCCGACGATCTCGTTTCCGTCCTCGTCCACCGGACCGAAATCCTCCTCGTGCAAACGGGTGAACGCAGCCTCCATGTCGTCGAACGGCTGCGGCAGCCGCGAGCCCTCGCGCAGGGCACTCAAAGCCCTTTGTATCCACGGTCTTTCGGCGATTTCTGCCTTGTCGCAGGCCTGGACTGCAGACCAGCGTGCCAAGCGCCGCAGATCTTGCTCGTCCATTGTGGCGATCGCCTCGGCGAGTGGGCGGTCGTAGCGGGATACTTCCTCGGCACCGGAGAGATCCCGCAATTCTTCGATCGGATCTCCGCCCCACTGCTTTCGCTCGAACGCCGCGGCTCGCTCCGGCAACTCTGAAAGGTGCAGATGATGGACACCGTCTTCATCGAAAACCGTGACCCACTCCGACTCTTCGGGTTCTGGCGAGGTAGGGCCGTCCGGGATCGGAACATTCTCCGGCACACCGTATCCGGGCATATTCCACTGCATGGCGAGCAGCGGTTCACTGCCGTCATCCGGCCAGAGCCGGATCCGCCACACATCGCCGGGTTCGGTGGACCCAGGCCAGCCGTAGTTGACGAATCCGCGGCCACTGACCTCGATCAGGTAGTCACCCTCCGGAACCTCACAGTCCACCGCACCGTCTGTCGGTGACGACAGGGACAGGAATCCCTCGGGACTGACGCGCAGCCGCGCCTCGCATACCTGTTGCCACTGGTCCCGATCGCCGGGCGGCCGGGCTCCCCACACTTGCACCGTCACCGGCATCCGGAAGTTGTTCTGGTGCGGGTTGAGCACCACCATGGCCAGACCATCCGAGGCATAGGGCTGTGCGGCCAGCGCGCGATCGAGGAGGTCGGGTTCGCTATCCGGATCTCCCAGGCCACCATCGATACAGAACTGTCCGTAGTCCATGAACAGCTCCACCGTTTCCTCGCTGACCGGACGTGCCGCTTTGCTCATCGCGCCATCGTGACACGAGCGCCCGGCCGCTGCGGCCGGCGACAACGCGCTCCTCGATTCCGACGATGGCGTTTCCCTTGGAGCCCAAGGCTTCCAGGCGTACGGCGTACCCATTCTCGCGTTGTGGGTGACTACTCTCCCCGGTACGCTACCCAGTGGTTTCCAGTGGCGTACCGGACGGTTCCATAGGAGCGCCCCCACCCCGGGTAAGGCGCCTTCATGATCGGTCGGCATTCAACGGCACGGATGCCCAGATCCACGTGCAGATAGGGGACGTAATGACCAGTATTTACGAGAAGATCGGCGGAGCCGAGGCCATCGAGGCCGTTGTCGCCGACTTCTATGTCCGCGTCCTCGCAGACGATGAGTTGGCCGGGTTCTTCGAGGGCATCAATATGTCCCGGCTTCGTGGGCGTCAAGCGGAGTTCTTCGCTGCGGCGCTCGGTGGTCCCGATCCCTACACAGGTGCCCCGATGGATCGCATTCACCAGGGTAGGGGAATTACGATGCACCACTTCGGACTCGTGGCCGGTCATCTGACCGATTCGCTCACGGCTGCAGGTGTTCCCGGCGAGACCGTGGAACAGATCATCGGCGTGGTGTCGAATCTGGCATCGGACATCGCCAGTGGTTCAGCAGCATGACCAGTTGATGTCGTTGTCTCGCCGGTGATCGAGTGGCGTCGCGCGCGTGACGTGGGGCGTTGAATGCATTGGCGGGCAAGACAACTCGACCGCACACCGAGCCACCACCCTGCGGCGGCCGATGCGGCATCCGGCTGCCTGACCGCCGCCGGGCAGGCCGCGGTCGAGCTGCGCGGCGGTCGATTGGGTGGACAAGTCGCCGACGCAAGTGTGGGCGATCCTGCTGGACGAAGTCAGGTGCCTGTGGTCGACCTCGACCATGTCCCGGCTGCCGCGCACCTATGGTGAGGTGTGTGAACGTCGCCGCCGGGCCACCCACGGGGCGGACCAAGCCGGAACCGGTGGCCACCGGCTCGAACCACGTTTGGAGCTGGGACGCAACGCGATTACCCGGACCGTTCGAGAGCGTGCTGCTTGTGATGCTTGACACCTTCTCCCGCGAAAAACCATCAATCGGAAGGCGATTCCGACCGAATCACCTTGGATCGCAAAGCAATTCCAGCTCGATGCGATCGCCGTGAACGACGGGATCGTGCCGGACCACATCCACGTCGGCAACGACGGGTCGATGACCGGCAAACCGGTCGCTGAACTGCTGGTCCGACCTGCACATCACCCGATCTCTCACTCGCGTCCGCACGTGTCCGATGACAACCCCTACAGTGAGGCGAATTTCCAGACATTGCCACCATCGACCACCCTATGCGATTGACACTGCTGAGCGGCGCGCACGATTGCGAGAGGCTTTGTCCGAGCTGCTGATCAACGTAACCGGCTGTAAACAGAAACATTCCCGTTTGCGTCAGGCTGCAGATCGTGAGAAGTTCATGCCGTGGTTGAGCGACACGGCGTCGAGGCGGGCGCCCCGCGGCCCCCTGTGCGGTCTTGGAACAGTTCATTGCCAACCTTGTCTCATCCGAGAGCGAGCAATGATACGAGGCCGCTGTCTCCAGGAGGTGCGAGTGAGTTCGAAATCATCACCGGCACCCAGGGATCGAGGTGTTGCCGCTCGGACATCCGGCGTCGAAACCTGTTGCGTCGGTGCAGGATCGATCGACAGATGAGCTGGTGATCAGGCATGGATGTCGCAGCGCTCAAAGAGAGCTGGCTCAAGGTTGAGAAGGTCAGCGACGAAGCGGTCCTGTACTTCTACTCGCATCTGTTCATGACGCACCCCGAAGTCCGCGATCTGTTCCCGGTGTCGATGGCCGCCCAGCGCGGCAAATTCTTAGCGGCGCTCGGCCGCATTGTCAGCAATGTCGACCGTGTTGCCGCCGACCCCACCTTCGTGCGGCAACTTGGCCGCGACCACCGCAAATTCGAGGTCGTCGCCGACCACTACCCGGCGGCCGGCGCGTCACTGCTGGCCACCCTGCAGTACTTCCTCGGCGCGGCGTGGACCGACAGCCTGGCCTCCGACTGGGCCGACGCGTACGGCGTGGTCGCCCAGATCATGATGATGGCGGCCGAGGAGGACGAGGAAAGCGCCCCAGCCTGGTGGGAGGCGGAGGTCATCGCCACCGAGCGCCGCGGTATCGACGTCGGGTTGCTGCGCATCCGGCCCACCCAGCCCTACAACTACATCGCCGGACAGTCCATGGCCGTGGAGATTCCGCAGCGTCCGCGGCTGTGGCGCTACTACACCCCGGCCAACGCACCTCGACCCGACGGAACCCTCGACCTGCATGTGCAGATCGTGGCCGGTGGACAGGTCAGCGCCACCCTCGCCCGGACCGTCGCGGTCGGCGACACACTGCGGCTCGGCGCGCCGATCGGGACCGCACTCACCCTGCCTGCGGACTTCCGCGGGGATCTGCTGATGGTGGCGGGCGGCACCGGGCTCGCCCCCATGACCGCCCTGATCGAACAGCTCGACGAGAGATGGCGCACCACTGGCGAGGCCACGAATATCCATCTCTTCCACGGGGTCCGGACCCAGTGGAACATCTACGACCACGCCTTCCTGTCCGAGCTGGCCAGGACCAGGCCATGGTTGCGCTACACCCCGGTGGTATCCGAAGACCCGCTCTACCCGGGTGCGCGGGGTCTGGTCGGCACGGTGGCCGCCCAGACCCAGCACTGGCAGGGCAGGACCGCACTGCTTTGCGGCTCCACCGCGATGGTGGAGCACGCCGCCGGTGAACTGCGGCGCGCGGGCATGCCCGACTCGGCCATCCGATTCGAGAACCTCGACGGCCGCACCCCCGAGGACACCACACCGAATACCTCCGCGGCTCCGGCGGAGATTGCGCACGAGGTAGCGACATGACGCTGAAGGCACGTGAAATCGAGAACGCGAGATTCAAAAAGTCGGCACTGGGTCGCCGCGGGTACGACGAACACGAAGTCGACGAATTCGTCCGGCGGGTGGCCCGTGAGGTTTCCCGGCTGAACGCGGCGAACAAACGGCTGACCCAGCAACTGGACTTCGGCGACGAGAAGGCGCTGCTCGCCGACAACAACTATCTGGCTCACCAGGTTGCGGACCTCGAGCACCGGGTCTCCATGTACAAATCGGCGCTCGGCGATTCGGCCACAGTCGAATACCTGCGCACCGAGCTGGCGGAACTGAAGCGCGAGAACGCGCAGCTGCGCGAGGATTCCCAGCGCGATGTGCTCGGGGTGAACGTACGCGCGGTGAACATGCTCAGCCAGGCGCAGATCACCGCGGAATCCACGGTGGCCGAAGCCGAGATCTATGCCCGCGAGCTGGTCGCGCACGCCCGCGAGCAGTACGCAGAAATTCTGCGGCAGGCCCAGCAATCGGCAGCCCGCGCGGCGGACGGCATCGCCGCCGTGGTGGCAGATCCCGCAGGAAATTCCGATCCCCTGCCCGCGGAGATCGAGTACATCCGCACGTACGCCCAGATCGCGGAAAAGCAGATGCACACGATCGTCGAGGCGCTGTTCATCGAGATCGACAAGCTCGGAAGCGAACAGGCGCGACCGCATCGCGACGCCGAACCTCCCGGAAGCGGACTGAACAACTTCGAGTCCAGCGCACCGGCCCCGACACAGCTGCCGCCTCGGACACCGCAAGACGCGCTGGAACCCGCGGCACGGTCAACAGCGGTGCGCTCCGTTGACCGGGGCTATTGACCGCGGGTGAACGGCTCGGAAGTGCCTGTCAACAACAGATTCAACTCCGGCTCCTGGACAGCAACGCGTAGTTGCCGGTGTGGAGATCAGTGCCGTACTTCGGCTATCTCAACAGCGCGGCCTTCGCGCCGGGACAGTTCGCACGCCTCGGCGACGTAGGAAGCTTCGAGAGCGTCCAGTGGACTGCAAGGATTGTCGAGTTCGCCGTTGACGACCGCGACGAAGGCGGACAGTTCCGCTGCGTATGCCGGACGAAACCGCTCCATGAAGCTCGCGTAGGCAGGGTAGGGGGAGGGGGCGTAATCGCCTTCGACCGATGTGAGCGGCGATCGGTCGTCCAACCCCACGATGGCGTTTCCCTTGGAACCCAACGCTTCCAGGCGGACGTCGTAGCCCGCGCCGTTGTAACGGGTCAACGAGACGGTGGCGAGTGCACCGTCGTCCATGCGCAGCAACACCGCGGCGGTGTCGACGTCACCAGCTTCGGCGAAGAACTCTTCTCCCCGGTTTGCCCCGAGGGCGTACACCTCGGTGATCTCCCGGCCGGTGACCCATCGGATGATGTCGAAATCGTGTACCCCGCAGTCGCGGAACAACCCACCGGACCGCGGAATGTATTCGGCGGGCGGCGGTGCGGGATCGAGAGTGGTGGCGCGCAACGTGTGCAGCCAGCCGAGTTTGCCGGAGCGGATCGCTTCGCGCGCAGCGCGGTAGCCCGCGTCGAAGCGGCGTTGGAAGCCGATTTGGACGGGGACGGGGGAGTTCTGGATGTGGTCGATGACGGCGAGGGTGCCGTCGATGTCGGCGGCTACCGGCTTTTCGCAGAAGACGGGGATGCCCGCCTCGACGGCTCGGATGATGAGTTCGGGGTGGGAATCGGTGGCGGTGGCGATGATCAGGCCGTCGAGGTCGGCGGCGAAGAGGGCGTCGAGGTCGGGGGCGAACTCGACGCCGAGGTGGATGGCGGTGGTCCGGGCGCGGTCGGCGTCGGCGTCGGCGACGAGGACGGTGGCGACATTCGGCAGCTTGGTCAGGGTTTCGGCGTGCGAAGTCCCGATGCGGCCGGTTCCGGCTAGGCCCAAGGTGACGGCTCGGTGGGATGACATCGGCTCTCCTAAGCGGTGGAATCGCGACCTGTGGGCGGACGCGGGGCTCGGCGGTGGTTCAGCGACCGGGCGCGGCGGTGGTCGAGCGGACGACGAGGGAAGGCTGGAGGCGGCGGCGGACGGGGGCGGCGCGGCCGTCGCGGAGCCGTTCGGCGAGCGCCTCGATCGCGAGGCGGCCCATCTGGATACGGGGCTGGTCGATGGTGGTCAGGGCGACGTGGCGCAGCGCGGCCAGCGAGGTGTTGTCGTAGCCGACGATCGAAACATCTTCCGGGACGCGCAATCCCGCTTCCTCCAGCGCGGACATCGCGCCCACGGCATTGAAGTCGTTGCCGCAGACCAGCGCGGTGGGAAAGGTGTCGCGGGAGAACAGGTTCAGCAGTTTGCGTACCGCGGCCATGCCTGCCGAGTCGGTGTGCTCGCTCGGCACCACCATCGGCTCCAGGCCGTGGCGCTGCATGGCGGCTCGGTAGCCCTTGCGGCGCGGCGCCGAGGTGAAAGCGCCGCCGCCGTCGAGATGCACGATGCGGCGATGTCCGAGCGAGACCAGGTGATCGACGGCGAGTGCGGCGCCGATCTCGCCGTCGTCGTTGACCGTGTCGATGTCGGCGACGGTGGAGGTGCGGGAGACCAGCACCAGCGGGGCTTGGCGTGCTGCTTCGCGAATCGCGGCCGCGGGCAGGATCGGGGACAGCAGGATGATGCCTCCGGGCCGGAAGGACAGCAGGCTCTCCAGCGCGGTCCGCTCACGGGCGGCGCTGCGGCGGCCGGTGTTGAGGATCAGCTCGAGATCCGATTCCTGCGCTGCCGCGTCCATGCCTTCGACGACGTCGGCGAAGAAGGCGTTGCGCAGGTCGGAGACCATGACGCCGACGATGTTGGACGTCCGGCTGGCCAGTGAACGCGCCATGATGTGCGGTTGGTAGCCGAGGTCTTTCGCGGCGTCCAGCACCGCACGGCGGCGGTGCTCGCTCACCTTGGGCGAGTTGCGCATGACGAGCGAGACGAGGGCGCGGGAAACGCCTGCGCGCGCGGCGACGTCTTCCATCGTGGGTCGCGCCATATCGCCTCCGTTT
Organism: Nocardia amamiensis NBRC 102102; assembly: GCF_001612745.1. GTDB lineage: Bacteria > Actinomycetota > Actinomycetes > Mycobacteriales > Mycobacteriaceae > Nocardia > Nocardia amamiensis. Next base: position 8,023 of record NZ_BDBA01000258.1, read on the forward strand.
CTCGTTCGTCTGCCTGTCGGAATTTCTGGGCCTGTCCGGCTTATAGGAGCTCGCCGGGTCGGTCGGCCTGCTGGTGTGCTGGACCTGCCGGACTTGCCGGACTTGCCGGACTTGCCGGACCTGCCGGACCTGCCGGACCTGCCGGACCTGCCGGACCTGCCGGACCTGCCGGACCTGCCGGACCTGCCGGACCTGCCGGACCTGCCGGACCTGCCGGACCTGCCGGACCTGCCGGGTCGGACGATACAAGCCCGGGGCACTCAAATCAATAGAGCGCTCTAATCGGACTTTCCGGATGGCCCAGCTACCTCGCGTTTCCGGTAAATACCGGAATATTAGCTGGTAGTAGCGATTTCTTCGACGAAGCGAAAGCTCTTGACACACTATGACCTACGTTACATAGTTGGAGCGCTCCAATAGAGCGGAGTCAACTCGACATCGAAGGTCGGAGAAGTGCCGATGACCGAACCCCGCTACCCGCTGCGCATCGCGGGCGCGCCGATCTCCTGGGGAGTCTGCGAGGTCCCGGGCTGGGGCCACGTGCTCGACGCGCGCACTGTTCTGTCGGAGATGGCCGCGCTCGGCCTGTCCGCCACCGAACTCGGCCCACCCGGCTACCTGCCGCGCGATCCGGATCACCTGCGACGGTTGCTCGACACCTTCGGCCTGACAGCGGTCGGCGGATTCCTGGCGGTCGTCCTGCACCGCGATCCGCAGGACGCCATCGAGCGCGCCGAGGACAGCGCATCGCTGCTGGCCGCAACGGGCGCGGAAGTCCTCGTACTCGCCGCCGCGACCGGACTCGGGGGATACGACGCACGCCCGCAACTGGGCGACACGGAATGGCGGACCCTGGTCGACACGGCCTCCGCGATCCGCGACATCGCCGCCGAGCACGGTCTGCGCACCGTCCTGCACCCGCATGTCGGCACCCACGTGGAGCGCGAACCGGAGGTCGAGCGGTTCCTCGCCGACTCCGATCTCGACCTCTGCCTGGACACTGGACACCTGCTCATCGGCGGCACGGACCCCGTGCGGCTCGCGCGGCGGCATGCCGAGCGGATCGGGCACATTCACGTCAAGGACGTGCGGGGCGCACTGGCCGACCAGGTGCGGGGCCGGGACCTGGAGTACAGCGAGGCGGTGCGTCGCGGGCTCTATGTCCCGCTGGGGGAGGGCGATGTCGATATCGCGGCGCTCGTGCGCGGCATGCAGGCCGCGGGCTATCGGGGCTGGTATGTGCTGGAGCAGGACGCCGCGCTGCGGCCGACCGACTCGGCGCGGCGGCCCAGTGCCGACACCGGACGCAGCTTGCGCTACCTGGCGGATATCGCGCTCGCCGCGGCAGGAATCTAGTGGGAAGCGATGACAACGATGTCTGTGAGACCACAACGCGGTGCGACGGCGCGGCGCTTCAGCCGCTTGCTGCCCTGGGCCGCCGCGGCCGCCCTCCTGGCCGCGTGCAGCGGCCCTGGCGCCGACGCGCCTGCCCCCTCGCAAACGCCGATTGCCGCGGGAACGGTGAGCTCGGTCGCGGTCGTCACCCATGGCAGTCCCGGTGACGCGTTCTGGAACGTCGTCAAGAACGGAGCGGAGGCGGCGGGCAAGGATCTCGGTATCCGCGTGGAGTACAACGCCTCGGGCGATCCCGGTCAGCAGGCGAAGCTGATCGATAACGCGGTCGCGCAGGGTGTCGATGGCCTCGTCGTCTCGATGGCCAATCCCGAAGCGCTGCGACCGTCCGTGGAAAAGGCTGTCGCCGCGGGCATTCCGGTGGTGACGATCAATTCCGGTGAGTCCGAGAGCGCGAAGTTCGGCGCGTTCGTCCATGTGGGTCAGAGCGAATCGCTGGCCGGGCAGGCGGCAGGTCGACGCCTTGCCGACGCCCGGCGCACCAAGATGCTGTGCGTCATCCACGAGGCGGGCAATATCGGCGCGAACGAGCGCTGCGCGGGCGCGACGAAGGCATTCGGCAATGCCACCACGCTTCAGGTCGACATCAACAACCCGACCGACGCGCAGTCGAGGATCAAAGGCGCGCTGGAGGCGGACCGATCCATCGACGCGGTCCTGACGCTGAACTCCCAGGTCGCCGCGCGGGCCGTCGACGCGGTGCGGGAGGCCGGGTCGGCCGCCACCGTCGCCACTTTCGATCTGAATTCCGATGTGGTGGAGGCGATCCGGGCGGGCAGGCTGCTGTTCGCCGTCGATCAGCAGCAGTACGAGCAGGGCTACCTGCCGATCGTGCTGGTGCAGCTGTATCGGACGAACCTGAACACCGTGGGAGGCGGCACGCCGGTGCAGACCGGCCCCGGCTTCGTCGACAAGAGCAACGTCGATGCCGTCGCCGCGCTCGTCGCGCAGGGCACGCGCTGAGGCCGGGAGTAGATGAAATGACCGTTGCGACAAAGACATCCGACACGACGAAGGAGCGATCGGCGGGTCTCTCGCCACTCCAGCGGCTGGCCGTGCGTCCGGAGATCGGCGCGGCGCTCGGCGCGCTACTGGTGTTCGTGTTCTTCTCGATCATCACCGACCGCTTCCTGAGCCCGCTCGGCGTGGCGACCTGGTTGGACGACGCGTCGACGCTCGGCATCATGGCGGTGGCCGTGGCCCTGCTGATGATCGGCGGCGAGTTCGACCTGTCGGCCGGCGTGATGACCGCCTCCACCGCGCTGGTCACGGCATTGCTCGCGGTGCACGCCGGGTGGAACGTGTGGTTCGCGCTGCTGGCCTCGCTGGTGTTCGCGCTGGTGGTCGGCGCGTTCAACGGCTGGGTGGTGATGCGAACCGGCCTGCCCAGCTTCATCGTCACGCTGGGCACGTTCCTGGCATTGCAGGGCCTGAATCTGGGCGTGACGCGGCTGGTCACCGGCACGGTTCAGGTGTCGGGTGTGCGGAGCGCGGACGGCTACCAGTCGGCGGGCTGGGTGTTCGCCTCGACACTCGACATCGGGGAAGCGCACATCCAGGCGTCGGTGGTGTGGTGGGTCGTGCTGACCGCCCTCGCCGCGATCATCCTGGTGCGCACCAGGTTCGGCAACTGGATCTTCGCGGTGGGCGGCGCGCTGCCGAGCGCCCGCGCGGTGGGTGTCCCCGCGGACCGCACCAAGATCCTGCTGTTCATGGGCACCGCGTTCGCGGCCTGGGTGGTCGGTTCCTGCAACATCCTCCGGTTCGCGAGTGTGCAGGCCAACCAGGGCGTCGGGCTCGAACTGCACTACATCATCGCCGCCGTGGTGGGCGGTTGCCTGCTGACCGGCGGCTTCGGCTCGGCGGTCGGCGCCGCGATCGGCGCCCTGATCTTCGGCATGGCGCGCCAAGGCATCGTGTTCGCCCGCTGGGACAGCGACTGGTTCATGCTGTTCCTCGGCGTGCTGCTGCTGGCGGCGGTGCTGGTCAACAACAGATTCCAGAAACGAGCCGAAAGGGTGCGCCGATGACTTCCCTCATCGAGGCCGTCGACCTCGGCAAGAGCTATGGCGGCGTGGTCGCGCTGCGCGAGGTATCCACCGTGGTGAACGCGGGCGAGGTGACCTGCGTGCTCGGCGACAACGGCGCGGGCAAGTCGACGCTGATCAAGATCCTGGCCGGGGTGCACCAGCACGACCGCGGCGAGTTGCGCGTCGAGGGTGGAACGGTCCGGTTCTCCTCGCCTCGGGAGGCATTGGATCGCGGCATCGCCACGGTGTATCAGGATCTCGCGGTGGTGCCGCTGATGAGCGTGTGGCGCAACTTCGTGCTCGGTTCCGAACCCACTGCCGGATACGGACCCTTCCGGCTGCTGGATCGCAAGAAGGGCCAGGAGATCGCGCGAACGGCTTTGGCGGACATGGGAATCGACATCCGAGACTTGGAGCAGCCGGTCGGCACGCTGTCCGGCGGCCAGCGGCAGTGCATCGCCATCGCGCGTGCTGTGCACTACGGAGCGAAGGTGCTGATCCTCGACGAGCCGACGGCCGCGCTGGGTGTGAAACAGGCCGGTGTGGTGCTGAAGTACGTCGTGCAGGCGCGTGAACGCGGACTCGGCGTCGTGCTCATCACGCACAACCCGCACCACGCCTATCCGGTCGGCGACCGGTTCCTGTTGCTGAAGCGAGGCGCGATGCTCGGTTCGTACGAGAAATCCGAGATCGACCTGCCGGAATTGACCCGCCAGATGGCGGGTGGGGTGGAACTGGACGCCCTACAGCACGAACTGCAGCGGGTGGTGGACTCGTGACCGAACTCGAGGCGCTGACCATCGGCCGGGTCGGGGTGGACCTCTATCCGGAGCAGAGCGGCGTCGCCTTGGCGCAGGTGCGCAGCTTCGCGAAGTTCCTGGGCGGCACGGCGACGAACGTGGCGGTGGCCGCCGCCCGGCTGGGCAGACGCTCGGCGGTGCTCACCAAAGTGGGCCCCGACGGCTTCGGCGATTTCGTGCGCAGCGCACTGGACGGTTTCGGCGTCTCCTCCCGTTACGTGACGACCGCGCCCGGCCTGCAGACCCCCGTGGTGTTCTGCGAGCTGACCCCGCCCGCCGATCCACCGCTGTTGTTCTACCGAACGCCGATCGCGCCGGATCTCACCATCACCCCGGAGGAAGTGCCCTGGGACGTGGTGGATTCCGTGCCGCTGCTGTGGGTGACGGGCACCGGTGTGAGCGCCGAGCCGGGCCGCGGCACGCAGCGTGAGATCCTGCTGCGGCGCGCACGACGTGGGCACACCGTGCTCGACCTGGACTACCGGCCGATGTTCTGGCCCGATGCCGACACCGCGCGGGCCGAGATCGGCTGGATGCTCGACCACGTGAACGTGGTGGTCGGCAACCGCGCCGAGGCCCAGGTGGCGGTGGGCACCGCGGACCCGGACGCGGCGGCCGACCGGCTGCTCGCACGTGGTGTGCGCCTCGCGGTGATCAAGCAGGGCGCCGAGGGGGTACTGGTTGCCACCGACTCCGAACGCTGGACCGTGCCGCCCTGCCGAGTGGAGGTGGTGTGCGGGCTCGGCGCGGGCGACGGATTCGGCGGCGCATTGATCCACGGTCTGCTCTCGGACTGGGACCCGCGACGCATCGCCACCTACGCCAACGCGGCCGGCGCTCTGGTGGCCGCACGTCTCGCCTGCGCCGACGCCATGCCGACCGCCGCGGAAATCGAGGAACTGCTGTGCAGGTGACCGACGAACGCCGTCGCTACCTGACGCGGGTCTGGGCAACGGACGTCGCGGCGGTCGAGCGGCCCTCTGTGGAGGCCGTGTGTTGGAGCGGCGAACCGATCGACACCTGCTGGCCGGTCACCACTCACGAAGGAGGGATCGGATGAAACTGACGGCGGCGCAAGCGCTGGTGACCTGGTTGGTTGCCCAGCGCTCCGAAACACTCGACGGTCGCGAGGTGCCGCTCTTTCCCGCCGTTTTCGGGATCTTCGGGCACGGCAACGTGCTCGGCCTCGGTACCGCGCTCTACGAACGGCGCGACGAGATCCCGGTCTGGCGCGGGCACACCGAAGAGGGGATGGCGCTCGCGGCCGTCGGCTATGCCAAGGCCACGCACCGGCGTCAGGTCGGCGTCGCGACCTCCTCGATCGGTCCCGGCGCGTTGAACATGGTCACCGCGGCAGGCGTCGCGCACGCGAATCGCCTTCCTCTGCTGCTGCTTCCGGGCGACACCTTCACCGGCCGCGCCCCGGACCCGGTCCTGCAGCAGGTCGAGCACTTCGGCGACGCCACCGTCACGGTGAACGACGCGTTCCGCGCGGTGAGCCGGTATTTCGACCGCATCACCCGCCCGGAACAGCTGATGTCCACCCTGCCCCAGGCGGTTCGGGTGCTCACCGATCCGGCCGACGCCGGTCCGGTCGTCCTCGCGCTGCCGCAGGACGTCCAAGCCGAAAGCTACGACTTCCCCGACGCGCTCTTCGCACCGGTGATGCACCGCTTCGCGCGGC
>NZ_BDBA01000259.1 GCF_001612745.1 Nocardia amamiensis NBRC 102102
GACGCCGGGCCCGGGATCGGCTGCTGCCCTGCGGGATTCCATTGGACGGCGGCCGGGCGCCGGGCTCGGTCCCGGTGCGCTGCGCGGGCTCCATGCCGAGCTTGGACATGATCATCCGCACCACTCGGCCCGGGCTGCGGCCGTCGGTGCGCACCCGGACGGTGGCCACCTCCCGGTAGAGCGGGCGGCGGGTGCGCATCAGCTCGCGGTACTTCGTGCCGGGATCCGCGCTGTTGAGCAGCGGACGCTGCGTGCTCGCTCCGGTACGCCGCAGGCCCTCGGCCACACTGATTTCCAGGTAGACGACGGTGCGGTTGCGCAGCAGCGCTCTGGTGTCCGCCGACAGCACGGCACCGCCACCGAGCGAGACGACGCCGCGCTCGGCCAGGATGGCGCGACGCACCACCCGCTCTTCGATCCGGCGGAATTCGGGCTCGCCGTCCTCGGCGAAGATCTCCGGGATGGTGCGACCGGTCTCGCGTTCGATGCCGGCGTCGGTGTCGTACAGCTCGACGCCGAGTTCCCTGGCGAGCTTGCGGCCGATCGTGGACTTCCCCGCTCCCGGCGGTCCGACCAGCACCACGCGCGGGGCGCGCGGGTCGGTCTGCACGATCATTGCGACCGACTGTCCGCGGACACGTGTGGGCGGGTGCTGATGCGCTTGACGTAGCTGGTGATGTTCTCGACCGTCTCGGTGAGCGAGTCGCCGCCGAACTTCTCCAGTGCGGCCTGCGCCACGACCAGTGCCACCATGGATTCGGCGACCACACCCGCGGCGGGCACGGCACACACATCCGAGCGCTGGTGGATGGCTACCGCTTCGGCGCCGGTGGTCATGTCGACGGTGGACAGTGCACGCGGCACCGTGGAGATCGGCTTCATCGCGGCACGCACGCGCAGCGCCTCGCCGTTGGTCATGCCGCCTTCCAAACCGCCGGCGCGGTTGGTGGAACGCAGCACTCCGTCCGAGCCGGGCCGCATCTCGTCGTGCGCTTGGCTGCCGCGGCGGCGCGCGGTCTCGAAACCGTCGCCGACCTCGACGCCCTTGATGGCCTGGATCCCCATGAGCGCGGCCGCGAGCCGCGAGTCCAGGCGGTTCTCGCCGCTGGTGAACGAGCCGAGGCCGACCGGAAGACCCTCGATGATCACCTCGACGACGCCGCCGAGCGTGTCGCCGTCCTTCTTGGCCGCCTCGATCTCGGCGATCATCGCCGCCTCGGCATCCTTGTCGAACGCGCGCACGGGGCTCTCGTCCACCGCGGCGAGATCGGCGGCGGTCGGCACGATGCCCGATGTGTTCTGCGCGGTGCCGATGGAGACCACGTGCGAGACGACCTCGGCGCCGAACGCCTGGCGCAGGAAGTTGCGCGCCACGGTGCCCGCCGCCACGCGAGCGGCGGTCTCCCTGGCGCTGGCGCGCTCGAGCACGTTGCGGGCGTCGTCGAAGTTGTACTTGAGCATGCCGGAATAGTCGGCGTGGCCCGGGCGGGGCCGGGTCAGTGGAGCGTTGCGAGCCAGTTCGGCGAGCTCGGCCGGATCGACCGGGTCGGCCGACATCACGGTGACCCACTTCGGCCACTCGGAGTTCGCGACCTCGATGGCGACCGGGCCGCCCATGGTGCGTCCGTGCCGCACGCCGCCGATGACGGTGACCTTGTCGGCCTCGAACTTCATCCGTGCGCCGCGCCCGTATCCCAGCCTGCGGCGCGCCAGCTGCGCGGAGATCTCCTCGGATGTCACCTCGACGCCTGCCACCATCCCCTCCAGGATGGCGACGAGAGCGGGACCATGGGATTCTCCGGCAGTTATCCAACGCAGCACGTGGTCCATCCTCCCATGTCGGCGCCCGTGGTCCGGAATGCGGCCCGCCGTGACGACGCGCACGCCGGCGGCAGATCGGAACGTGCGGCGCGGGTCAGCGGGCGATCACGATGGCGCGATCCACCGACCGCAGCAGTGCGTCGCCGACCGAGCCGAACAGCAGACGGCCCAAGACCCCGCGACCGCGGTTGCCAACGACGAGCAGTTGGCCGTCGTGCGAGCGTTCGAGCAGTCGGCGCTCCGGACGGTCGCGGGCGACCTCACGCCGGATGGACACCTCCGGGTACCGCTCCTGCCATCCGGCCAGGCTCGTTGCCAGCACCGCTTCCCCGGTCCGGCGCAGCGCCGTCCAGTCGCTGCCCGTGGCCGCGGGCGGCTCGATCTCGCCCCAGGTGTGCACCGCCACCAGTTCGACCCCGCGCAGGGATGCTTCGGTCACGGCCACCTCGATGGCGGCCTGCTCGGCGCCCGAACCGTCCACCCCGACGACGACCGGGCAGGTGCTCGCCCGCTCCCACAGCGGCGCCTCGGCGGGCACCACAGCGACCGGGCAGTCCGCGTCCCGCGCGACGGCCGTGCTGACCGATCCGAGCAGCACGCGCTGGATCCGGCCGGCACCGCGCGTGCCGACCACCAGCATCGCCGCGTTCCGGGAGCGCTCGATCAAGGCGGGGGCGATGTGCGCGGTGCGGATCTCGGTGCCGATGGCGATATCACGTACCGCGTGCGCGGCGGCTTCGGCCGCGCTCGCGGCGCGTTCGATCGCCTCATCCGCTTCCCGCACCCGCAGCAGCGCGGCCGGACGTGGCGGATCGTCGGTGTCGGAAGCCGGCGGCGACTCCATGACGAGCTGGATGTGCAGGGGCGCGTCGTGCAGAGCGGCGGTCTGCGCCGCCCAGCGCACCGCGACGATCGACTCCGCGGATCCGTCGGTTCCCACGACGATCGGCCTCCGCGATGGATGCCTCGGATTCACTCGGCGGCTCCTTCTCGACGCTGCATCGCTGTCCTGGCGCACTCGAGCGGCAACTCGCCGAGGGCCGCACCTCGCTACCGCAGCTCGAGCGGCTGCTCGGGGATGTCGTTGCCTGCGATTGATGGTACCGACGAATTGCGCTGTATTCGCTGGCTTCACCATCCGGCCGACGGGTTGCCCTGTTCGAGCCCCGAACGGTGCCACGACAGCGGGCTCAGCCCGAGTCCATGACCGGCGATGCGAGGACGAGCAACGTCGACAGGCACATCGAGGGCCCGTGCGGCACGGTGAACCGCGTGCCGAGCGGGCCGCCGATGAACGACGTGCGCACGCGCCGAGCGGCCAGCGCTACGGACGCAATGCAGGCCGTGAGCGCCGGTGCGCCGAGCGCCGCCAAGACCCACGCCTGGGCGCCGCCGAGCGCCGCAGCCCCGCCCAGGCCGAGCGCGAGTTTGACGTCACCCGCGCCGAGCGCGGCGGGCGCGGCCAGGTGGACCAAGAGATACGGCGTAACGAGGAATGTCGCACCGAGTGCTGCGACCGTGAATTGCCCTGTGATCAGGGCGTATCCGAGCACCGCCAGCGCGCCGAAGCCGGTCAGTCTGTTCGGAAGGCGTCGTTCCCGGAGGTCGAGCACGGTCAATGCCGCACACCATGCGGCCAAAGCGGTGAACGCGAAAGGAGACATGCCTCCACCCTCGCCCCGCGCCGGTGCCCTGGGGTCGCGCCGTGCCGAAATGTGCACAACATGAGCGAATGTGAACAGCGAATGCTCCGCACTGTGGTCTTCGCAAACGAGATCTCTTGGACGCCAGCCCATTCCGGCGCATACCGGGCGATCTCGACCCGCGGGCCGCGCATCGAGCACGTGTTGCGTGTCGGCCCGTAGCGTGTCGGCGGTAGTTTTGACCCATGTGTTCCGATCACCAGGGCCACGCGCCCGACTACGCGGCACGGCGTGGAGCGCTGCGCAGCCTGCTGGTGGAGAACCGGGTGGACGCCCTGCTGGTCACCGATCTGGTGAACATCAGGTACCTGACCGGGTTCACCGGTTCCAACGCGGCGCTGCTGGTGCACGCCTGGGACACCCGCGCCGCCGAGGACCGCAGCGTGATCGGCACCGACGGCCGCTACCGCGTCCAAGTCGCCGAGCAAGTCCCTGACCTGCGGGCGGAGATCGCGCGGGCCACCGCGCGCCGGATCGTGCAATTGGCCGGGGAGTGGCAACTCGGCCGGGTCGGCTTCGAAAGCCAGGTCGTCACCGTCGACCAGCATCGCGGCTTTCTCGAGCAGCGGACCGGTCTCGACCTCGTCGCGACGCCCGGATTGGTCGAGCAGTTGCGCATGGTCAAGGACGCCTACGAAGTCGAACAGTTGCGGGTGGCGTGCGCGGCGGGCGACGCCGGCCTCGCCGCGCTGCTGGACCGCGGCGGACTGCGGCCGGGCCGCACCGAGCGCCAGGTGGCCCGAGATCTGGAATGGGCCATGTTCGAGCACGGCGCCGAAGCGGTGTCGTTCGAGACCATCGTGGCGACCGGCGCGAACTCGGCTGTCCCGCATCACCGGCCGACCGATGCCGTGCTGGCGGCGGGCGACTTCGTCAAGCTGGACTTCGGCGCCGTCGTCGGCGGCTACCACTCGGACATGACCCGCACCTTCGTGCTCGGCGCGCCGACCGACTGGCAGCGGGAGGTGTACGCGCTGGTCCAGCAGGCGCAGCAGGCCGGACGCGAGGCGCTGCGCCCCGGGGTGCCGGTGGCCGACGTCGACGCGGCGTCGCGGGCGGTGATCGAGGCCGCCGGGCACGGCAAGCTGTTCGTGCACGGTCTCGGGCACGGGGTGGGGCTGCAGATCCACGAAGCGCCCGGAATCGCGAAAACCGGAACCGGTACACTTCTGTCTGGCGTGGCGGTGACCGTCGAACCAGGTGTGTACTTTCCCGGCCGCGGCGGGGTCCGGATCGAGGACACGCTCGTGGTGCGCGAAGGGGGCCCGGAACTGCTCACCCACACCAGCAAAGACTTGACCGTCGTCGACTGACGCCGGTCGGCCAGAGACCAAGTGGTAGAACGAGGAGATCCGAAGACAGTGGCGGACACCAGCGACTTCAAGAACGGCCTTGTGCTGAAGATCGACGGCCAGCTCCAGCAGATCGTCGAATTCCAGCACGTCAAGCCGGGCAAGGGCCCCGCTTTCGTGCGGACCAAGCTGAAGAACGTCGTGTCCGGCAAGGTGGTCGACAAGACGTTCAACGCCGGTGTGAAGGTCGAGACCGCCAACGTCGACCGCCGCGACATGACCTACCTCTATCACGACGGCACCGACTACGTCTTCATGGACGGCGAGACCTTCGACCAGCTCTCCATCGCCGAGGAGACCATCGGCGGCGGAGCCCGCTTCCTGCTGGAGAACATGACCGTGCAGGTGGCCACGCACGAGGGCGCGCCGCTGTATGTCGAGCTGCCGGTTTCGGTGGAGCTCGAGGTCACCCACACCGATATCGGCCTGCAGGGCGACCGCTCCACCGGCGGCACCAAGCCTGCGACCCTGGAGACCGGCGCCGAGGTCCAGGTTCCGCTGTTCATCAACACCGGCGACAAGCTGCGTATCGACTCGCGCGACGGCAGCTACCTCGGCCGGGTCAACGCCTGATCCGCCGACCAGCCGATCCGGGATAATGTGACCGTGGCGGAACAGCCCGTGGACAAGAAGTCCACGTACAAGAAGCTCGGCGCTCGGCACAAGGCCCGCCGGCGTGCGGTGGATCTGCTGTTCGAGGCGGAGGCCAGGGACGTCGACGCCGCCGAACTGCTCGACGAGCGCGCCGAGCTGGCCACCCGCGACCAGTCCGTCGCGCCCGTGCACGCCTACACCCGCATCTTGGTCGAGGGCGTCGCCGACGACCTCGACCGGGTGGACGGAACCATCGAGTCGTACTTGCAGGACTGGACGCTCTCGCGGCTTCCGGCCGTGGATCGCGCGATTCTGCGCATCGCGGTGTGGGAGTTGTTCCATGCGACCGACGTCCCACCGGTTGTCGCCGTCGACGAGGCGGTGGAGTTGGCCAAGGAGCTGTCCACCGACGACTCGCCGTCCTTCGTCAACGGTGTGCTCGGCCAGGTCGTCCTGGTGGCGCCGCAGGTGCGCGCCGCGGCGGCGGCCACCCGCGCCCCTCGCCGGGAGCCCGAGGCGTGAACAAGTACCTCGTACTGGTGATGCGCACCCCGCGCTTCGACGCCGCCGTGATCGAGCCGCACCGGGAGTTCCTGAAGGGGCTGCTCGAGCGCGGTCATCTGGTGGAGAGCGGCAAATTCACCGACGGCACCGGCGGCGCCTACGTCATCCGCGCCGAAAACCTGGACGCCGCAAGGGAGCTCGTCTTCGCCGACCCGGTGCACACCACCGGCTCCTCGGAATTGACGGTCTACGAGTGGGAGATCACCGTCTCCGCCTGAACGCGCGACAGCCGCCCCGCTGCTAGCCACCCGCATCGAGCGGTAACCCGCAGCTGTGCGGCTGGCCTTTTCAAGTGGCCCGACCGAAGCTGTGCTGTTTCGTTCAGTGCCGCAGGACAATTCGGCGTACACGCAAGACTCCCGCTGGGGGTGTACGGATGGACCAGCGGGAGCCCACCGGAACCAGCTGGTTCGGCGTGCGAGACGAAGCGGGAAGAGCTTCTCGATTCGACCTCGATCCGATCGTCGTACCTCGACCGCACTCGAGGTCAAGAGGCGGCCGGCAATGCGCGCTCACGGACAGTCGCGGTGCATCCGTCGGCTGAGAGTTGCCGCGGAACCGGACGACCGTCGCCGATCCAGGTCCGGCGCCGCCCGCGCCGCACTAGGATTTTGCGCGAACAGCGACACCTTTGCGGCGATGCGGCGACCGAGGAAGGGACAGTCGATGGAACGTACGACCTGCCTGGTGGTCGGTGGGGGACCGGCCGGAATGATTCTCGGACTGCTGTTGGCCCGCGCAGGTGTCGAGGTCACCGTGTTGGAGAAGCACAAGGATTTCCTGCGGGACTTCCGCGGCGACACCGTGCATCCCACCACCCTCGACCTACTCGACGAGCTGGGTCTCGGCGCGGAGTTCGCGAAACTGCCCGCGCGCAAGCTGGATCAGGTGCAACTGCCGGTCGGGGGTGGCGTGCAGACCTTCGTCACGCTGAAGAACCTGCCGGGCAAGCACAAGTACATCGCCATGGTGCCGCAGTGGGATCTGCTGGATCTGCTCGCGCGCGCCGCCGCGGCCGAGCCCGCCTTCCGGCTCCGGATGAACACCGAGGCCACCGATCTGATCTGGATCGATGGCCGGGTCGGCGGCGTCGCCTACCGGACCCTCGACGGCGCGACCGGCACGATCGAGGCCGACCTCACCGTGGCGTGTGACGGTCGCGGCTCGGTGCTGCGTTCGGCGGCGGGGCTGCCGACCCGCAAGTGGTCGACGCCGATGGACGTGTGGTGGTTCCGCCTGCCGCGCACGGAGATCGACCCCGCGGGCGCGCTGCCGATCGTCACCGCGCGGCGGGTGGCGGTCCTGCTCGACCGCGGCGACTACTGGCAGTGCGCCACCCTGATCGCCAAGGGCGCCGACGAGTCCGCCCGCCGCGGACCGGTCGAGGACATCATGCGCAGCCTGGCCGCCGCCGCGCCCTGGCTTCGTGACCGTGTCGACGCCCTGACCAGCTGGGACCAGGTGAAGCTGCTCGAGGTGAAGCTCGACCGTCTGACCAAGTGGTACACGGGCGGCCTGCTCTGCCTCGGCGACGCCGCCCATGCCATGTCCCCGGCCGGCGGTGTCGGCATCAATCTGGCCGTCCAGGACGCCGTCGCCGCGGCGAGGATTCTCGCGGCGCCACTGCTGTCGGGCACGGTAGGCACCAAGGAGTTGGCGAAGGTGCAGCGACGGCGGCGGTTCCCGACGGTGGTGACTCAGGCGATGCAACGCTTCCTGCACGCCTGGGCCATCGCCCCCGCTCTCGACGGACGCATCGATATCGCCGGTGCGTCTCGTGCGCCCATGCCGGTCCGCGTCCTGCGTCGAATTCCCGTGCTGCGCAGTGTGCCACCGTTCCTGATCGCCCGCGGCATACGACCCGAACACGCACCGCACTTCGCGCGCTGTGTTTGATCGGCGCTGCGGCCGAGTTACACCGAACCGGTAGGAGATGAAGTCGGTGGCGTGGCGATCCATCCCGCGACAACCGCCAGTCCCGTGGGGCGGTGGACGGCGAGGAAGCCGAAGGGGCGGTCGAACGTCACCGAGATGACGGTCGCCTGGTTGTTCTGGAGCACCCCACTCGCGGCGCGTAAGCCGAACGCGGTCACCGCGGCGGCTTCGAAACCCTCATGACTGAAGCGGGCCAGAACTTCTTGAGCTCCTTGACCGACACACAGTGGCACGGGAGAGATCGCGGGGAAATGACCGCTGGTGCAGTCGGTCGCAGTGGTCAGTCCGAACAGGCCGGGTCCGGCGAGCAGATCGTGGGTCGATCGAACCTCGAAGGGCGGCAGCCTGATCCGCAGCTGGTCGGCGTTGGCGCGGACCGACTCGGTGCGCACGCTGAGCCCTGGCCCTTCGGTCCCGACCGGCAGACCGGTGCGGATCGGCACTGCGCCGGACAAGGCCGCCAGGCCGGTTCCGAGTACGGTGCCGGGCGTATCCGGACCCAGCAGGAGGTGGACGTCGAGATCGGCGCTGCCTTCGACCACGACCCGCGCAACAGGCTGCGGCGCGTCCAGAATCGCGGCGTTCGTCAGGTCGGTGGTCGTCCGGGACAACCCGGGACCACGATGTCCCTGCCACGGACCGTCTTTCGGCGTCAGCATCCCGACATCGAACGGCACCCGCCAGCGGGTCTTCGCGACAAGCGCGGTGGCCAGCACCATCAGCGTTTCGCGCGCCACGGAGAGCGGGAATCGGTCGATGAGCCCCTCGGTGTGCTCTGCCGCCCAGCTGTCGAGCTCGGCCTGCCCGGCCAGCCGCGCGAGGACGCCCGCCGGCAGCCGGCCCGCCCATTTCTCGTGCAGCGGAAGATCGTTGCGCATCCACACTCCGAGAGCGGCCGATACCGCCTCGGCGCGTTCGATATCGCGCAGCAACCGCAGCGCCACGTCGTGCCCGGTCGCCGCGGGTACTCCGATCGCCGCGGCGAGCTCGTCGCGCGCCGAGCCCTCCGCCGCCGACGCGAGCAGGGCCAGCAACGGCCACACGCCCAGGCCGGACACAACGAAGTCGCGCTCGCCCGCCACCGCACACCATCGAGCGGTGAGTGTATTGGCGGCACCGACATGCAGTTCCAGGGAAGTCCGCACGCCCCCACACTATCCGCGTCGGCGTCGGCCTCGTGTTCCTACGACACGGGCGGCGAACGGCCGAAGGAAGGGGTGGATGCGGCGTGCAACCGGCGCGCGATCCTGGACGCCACCGCCGCTCTGCTCGCCGAGCGCGGTGCCGAGGCGATCACCATGGACCGCGTGGCAGCCGCCGCCGGGGTGGCAAAGGGGACGATCGTCCATCGCTTCGGAAACCGCGCCGGGCTGCTGCACGAAATGGTCGCCGAGAGCGCGCTCGTGCTGATGGACGCGATCACAGCGGCCCGCCGCCGCTGGGCCCCGGAGCGCCGGTACCGGCGATCAGTCGCGCGCGAGAATGGCGTCGAAGCGCTCGTCCGCGCGATCGAGTTGGTCGAGGATGTGCTGCCGGACGTGGTCGGCCAAAGGGGTATCCGGTCGCGTGACCAGGTCGCGGTACACCGCGGTGAGCGGGCGGTACTTGGCGGCGAGCCTGGGCATCGCGGGGCCGGTGGCGTAGAGGATGCCGACGCCGTTGTCGGTGAAGTCGGAGAATTTGATGACGCGGGCCCACGGGTCGCGATCCAGATTGGTCGCGACGTGCTCGCGGTACTGGGTCTGCCGATCGCGTGTCGGGTCGGGTTCCGGATTGGTCACGGCGGCCACCAGGTCGGCCACTCGTTCGCCGAACCGGTCGGTGAGCGTGCCGAGCGCGGCGTCCACGGTCGGGCCGGGACGGTCGGCGGCCAGCTCCGTGGCGTGATCCTCGACCGAATCGTGCAGCAGGCCCGCCGCGACCACGTCCGGATCCCTGACCTCGTAGTAGCTGATGATCCGAATGGCCACCCGCAGTAGGTGGCTGAGATACGGTTCGCGCCCATAGCGATCGTCGCGATGCAAGTCGGACGCGAGATCGAGCGCCGCGGCCAGCCGTGGTGTGTCCGGCAGTCCGGCGATTTCCAGCAATAATCGTTCGCGCAGTCCGGCCTCGCCGTAAACCTCGCTGATCGTGTGCAGCGGCATCACGGCCAAGACCCCCGCCCCTGGATTGCTCATGATTCCAGGCTATCGGGATCGGGTGACAAGCGAAAACAGGCGACATGGCCGCGAAAATGCGACACATTCGCCGGGGCGTCGCTCGGTCCGGTTGCGAGCCGGGCGACGCCCCGCATCCGCGGTCGTCCTCGTGCGTCCGTGTGGTAATTACTCGCCCTTGGGCACCAAAGTGTTCTGCCGGGCCGCCGTGTACCAGCGATCGCCCTGTTTGACAAGGACATAGAGCGCGATCATGGCGTGGTCGTCGTCGAGGAGCTCGCCGTCGGCCGTGGTTGCCCAGGCACGCTTGTGCGCGATCGCGACATCGGGTCGCAGGAACGTGATGTCGGCGACCTCGTAGCGGGCGTACTGGTCGTTCAGGAAACCGGCCAGGCCGCGACGGTTCGCGTCGAGCAGTGCGTCGAAGCCGGTGATCAGTGTGCCCACCGCGTTGACGACTGCCGCGTTCGCGGTGAAGTCGCCGGTCAGTAGGTCGGCGTCGTTGGTGTTGAACGCGGTCTCGGCGTTGGCGATGATTTGCCGGATCGCGGCGGCGTCGTCGGTGTGGTCGACCGTCGTGTCCTCGACCGGAGGTGGCGTGAATGCTGTCGTACTCATGCGGACGAGCTTCCAACCTCGATGACGGTTGAGGTCAAGCGTGTCTCGCTGTTGCCCGCCGCACAGCGGGCCAGGACGTCACCGCACGCCGTGCGGACGGAATTGGATGCTGATCCGCGGGCCGGTGGGCTTGCGGGTCTTCGGTACCGCATGCTCCCAGGTCCGCTGGCAGGAGCCGCCCATGACCAGCAGATCGCCATGTCCGACAAGGTATTTCAGACTCGCCCCGCCACCGCGCGGTCGCAGCAGCAGCGCCCTCGGCGCCCCGATCGACACGATTGCGACCATGGTGTCGTGCGTCGCGCCGCGGCCGAAGGTGTCGCCGTGCCAGGCCACGCTGTCGCGTCCGTCCCGGTAATAGCACAGCCCGGCGGTGCGGAACGGTTCCCCGAGTTCGGGCCGGTAATGCTCGGACAAGGCGGTGCGCGCGTCGGCGAGGGCGGGATCCGGCAATGGTTCGTGCTCCTCGTAGAACTTCAGCAGCCGGGGCACGTCGACCACCCGGTCGTACATCGGCCTGCGCTCGGCCTTCCACGGCACGCACTCGACCAGCCGGTCGAACAGCGCGTCGGCACCGGACAGCCAGCCGGGCAGCAGATCCACCCAGGCGCTACGGTCGAGTGCGGTGCGGCGGATATCGCGCAGCGATCCGAATTCGATGTCACCGAACCCGTCGAGCAGCGATCCCTGCAGCGGTGCGGACATGTCGCCGAGCGTACCGTTGATCGAACATATGTGCTAGCGGTTTTCGGTCAGGGTCGATCGCATCGACAGCTTTCCGTGGCTCCGCTCACAGCCCGATACGGCTGGTGAAAACCTCGATCGCGGCGCTGCTAGTCTGCTTGCCGTAAGACATCCTTTAACGGACCGTCCGGTGAGGCGGGGAAGGAGGTCGGCATGGCCGTGCCCGAAGAACGGGCCGCCAAGTCCGGCGCTGCCGAGGCATCGCAGCGACATACCCCGGAGGGGGTGGCGGCGGGGCGAGAGCTGTTGTCGGCTTCGGATGTCGGGCGGACCATCGCGCGCATCGCACACCAGATCATCGAGAAGACCGCGTTGGACGCCGGCGAGCCGGACGCGCCGCGCGTCGTGCTGATCGGCATTCCCACCCGGGGCACCACGCTCGCCGCGCGGCTCACCGACAAGATCGAGGAATTCTCCGGCGTCCGCCCGGCACTGGGCTCGCTCGACATCACCCTCTATCGCGACGACCTGCGCAGCCGCCCGCACCGGCCGCTGGAGCGCACCTCGGTTCCCGATGGCGGCATCGAGGACGCGCTGGTCGTCTTGGTCGACGACGTCCTGTTCTCCGGCCGCACCGTGCGTTCCGCGCTCGACGGCCTGCGGGATCTGGGCCGTCCTCGCGCCGTGCAGTTGGCGGTACTCGTCGACCGCGGTCATCGCGAACTGCCGATCCGTGCCGACTACGTCGGCAAGAACGTGCCGACCAACCGGTCCGAGGACATCTCGGTCCTGCTCACCGAGCACGACGGCCGCGACGGCGTGTACCTGCGCCACGGCTCGGAACAGGAGGCGGGCGCGTGAGGCATCTGCTGTCCGTCGCCGCGCTGGATCGCGCCACCGCGACCGAACTGCTCGACGAGGCCGAACGGTTCGAACAGGCTTTGCTCGGCCGTGAGGTGCACAAACTCCCCACACTGCGCGGCCGCACCGTGATGACGGTCTTCTACGAGAACTCCACCCGCACCCGGGTCTCGTTCGAAGTCGCCGGCAAATGGATGAGCGCGGACGTGATCAACGTCAGCGCGAGCAGTTCCTCGGTCGCCAAAGGCGAGTCGCTGCGCGACACCGCGCTGACTCTGCACGCCGCGGGCGCCGACGCGTTGATCGTGCGGCACCCGGCTTCCGGCGCCGCGCACCAGATCGCCCGGTGGATGGACGAATGGGCGGTCTCGGCGGGACGTGCATCCGGCCCGGCCGTCGTGAACGCAGGCGATGGTACGCACGAACATCCGACCCAGGCGCTGCTGGACGCGCTGACCCTTCGGCAGCGGCTCGGCGATATCGAGGGCAAGCGGGTCGTCATCGTCGGCGACATCCTGCACAGCCGGGTCGCGCGGTCCAACGTCTTCCTGCTGGCCACCCTCGGCGCCGAGGTGGTGCTGGTCGCCCCGCGCACGCTGCTGCCGGTCGGCGTCGACACCTGGCCCGCCCGCGTCTCGCAACATCTGGACGCCGAGTTGATCGGCGCCGACGCGGTGCTGATGCTGCGCGTGCAAGCCGAGCGGATGAACGGCGGGTTCTTCCCGTCGGCCCGCGAATACTCCATCACCTACGGACTGTCCGAGCGCAGGCTTGCCCTGCTCGACGACCACGCCGTCGTGCTGCACCCCGGTCCGATGCTGCGCGGCATGGAGATCGCGTCCTCGGTCGCGGACTCCCCGAAAGCCGCAGTGCTGCAACAGGTCACCAACGGTGTGCACATGCGCATGGCCGTCCTGTTCCGCCTGCTCGTCGGAACACAGGAGGCCCTGGCATGAGCGACACGAGTGCGAACTCCACCATCCTGATCAAGGGCGTACTGCGGTACGGCGAGGGCCAGCCGGTCGACGTGCTCGTCGCGGACGGCGAGATCCGCGAGATCGGCACCGACCTCGGCGTGGTCGGGGCCGAGATCATCGACGCGCGCGGGCAGATCATGCTGCCGGGTTTCGTCGACCTGCACACCCACCTGCGCGAGCCGGGCCGCGAGGACACCGAGACCATCGAGTCCGGATCCGCCGCCGCCGCGCTCGGCGGTTACACCGCGGTGTTCGCGATGGCCAACACGAACCCGGTCGCCGACTCGGTGGTGGTCACCGACCACGTGTGGCGCCGCGGCCGGGAGGTCGGGCTGGTCGACGTGTATCCGGTCGGCGCGGTCACGGTCGGGCTGGAAGGCAAGCAGCTCGCCGAGATGGGCACCATGGCCGCGGGCGTCGGGGCGGTGCGGATGTTCTCCGACGACGGCCACTGCGTCTACGACCCGCTGATCATGCGCCGCGCCCTCGAGTACGCGAACTCCCTCGGCGTGCTGATCGCGCAGCACGCCGAGGAGCCGAGGCTGACCAAGGGCGCGGTCGCGCACGAGGGCCCGACCGCGGCCCGGCTCGGCTTGGCCGGCTGGC
>NZ_BDBA01000260.1 GCF_001612745.1 Nocardia amamiensis NBRC 102102
CGCCACGGATTCGGCGGACACCTGGCGGTTCGGGCAGCCGCCCGAACGGCGCGACTGGCTGGCCCGGCTACGACGCGACGACCCCGCCGCCGCGCGGACTCAGCTCGCGGCGGCGTGGCCGAAAGAATCCGGACCGATCAAAGCCGAACTGGTCGCCGTGCTCGCCGACGGTCTCGCTCGAGCGGACGAACCACTCCTGGAAACGGCGCTGGACGACCGGCGTGCGGATGTGCGCCGCACCGCGGCCGGACTGCTCGCGCTACTGCCGGAATCGGCGTTCGCAGGGCGCATGCGCGCCAGGGCAGGCGCGTGGGTCCGCGTCGAGCACCGGATACTGCACACGAATCTCGTTCTCACGCTGCCCGATTCGCTCGACAGCGCCACCCAGCGCGACGGCATCACCGACCGAACGGTCGAATTCGCTTACCGGTGGAACGGCGCACCCGACGTACCCGCGGCCTGGCTGCGGCAGATGGTCGCGGCGACGCAACTATCGCACTGGGCGGCGCTGCTCGGCACGCCGGAGCAGGCGGTGCGGGCCACCATCGAGGACCGGTTCCGGCAACCGGTCTTCGACGGCTGGGTGGATGCCGCACTGGCCCAACGCGATTCGGCCTGGGCGCGAGCACTGTTCGATGCGGGCGTGCCGACCGACCTGGCCATGCTGCGCAGGCGGGAGCTGTTCGCGCTGCTGCCGCTACCGGATCGGACCGCGCACCTGGTGCGCTTGGACGGCTCTTGGCTCTCCGAGATCGAGGCGCTGCTGCCCGCGATGGGGCATCCGTGGCCGGAAGCGCTGGCGCAGCACGTGATCCTGCTGCTGTTCGAGCGGGCGCGTGCGGCAGCGCGTCGCCCGGACGCGCACGGCGTCTCCCCGAACGCGCACCGCTCGCTGCTCGCCTCGGCCGCCGTCCACCTCCCGGTATCCGCTGCTGGCACGCTCTCGGCAATCGCGCGCCGATGCGACGATCCCGCCTGGGAGCGGACCTTCGACCAGCTCGCCCACGACCTCAACCACCGCTCGATGATGCTCGAGGAGTTGCAGTGACCACCACCGAACCGAATCCGGACCTGCTGCGCCCGCACGCCGAACAGACGTACGCCGACGAGCTGCGCGCCCTCGCCGCCGCCGACGACCGGCCCCGCCCGCCGTCCTGGCGGCTGTCCCCTTGGGCGGTGGTCACCTACCTGCTGGGCGGCACCCTGGACGACGGCACCGTGATCACCCCGAAGTACATCGGCCCGCGCAGGCTGATGGAGGTGGCTGTCGCGACGCTGGCCACCGACCGGGCGCTGCTGCTGCTCGGCGTACCCGGCACCGCCAAAACCTGGGTGTCGGAACATCTTTCCGCCGCCATCAGCGGTGCGTCGACGCTGCTGGTGCAGGGCACCTCGGGCACAGCGGAGGAGGCGATCCGGTACGGCTGGAACTACGCGCGGCTGCTCGCCGAAGGACCGAGCGAAGGCGCGCTGGTGCCGTCGCCGGTGCTGACCGCCATGCGCACCGGCGCCATAGCCCGGATCGAGGAGCTCACCCGCATCCCCTCCGACGTGCAGGACGCGCTGATCACCGTCCTCTCGGAGAAGACCTTGCCGGTGACCGAACTCGGCATGGAGGTGCAGGCCGCCAAGGGCTTCAACGTGATCGCCACCGCCAACGACCGCGACCGCGGCGTGAACGAACTGTCCTCCGCGTTGCGCCGCCGGTTCAACACCGTGGTGCTGCCGCTGCCCGCGAGCGAGGACGAGGAGGTCGCCATCGTCAGCAGGCGGGTCGAGCAGCTCGGCTCCGCGCTGGAACTGCCCACCGTGCCCGCGGCGGCCGAGGAGGTGCGGCGGGTGGTGCGGGTCTTCCGCGAGCTGCGGTCGGGCAGTACGGCCGACGGCCGCACCAAACTCAAGTCCCCGTCGGGAACGCTGTCCACCGCCGAAGCGATCTCGGTGATCACCAACGGCATCGCGCTGTCGGCACATTTCGGCGACGGAGTGCTGCGCGCCTCCGATATCGCGGGAGCCGTGCTCGGCTCGGTGATCAAGGACCCGGTGGCCGACGTGGTGGTGTGGACCGAGTACCTGGAGGCCGTGGTGCGCGAGCGTCCGGACTGGTCGGATTTCTACCGTGCCTGCCGTGAGGTCACCGGGTGAGTCCCGAATCCGGGCCGGTGACCAAGGTTTTCGGCATCCGGCACCACGGTCCCGGGTCGGCGCGTTCGCTGCGCCTGGCCCTGGAGGCGTTTCGCCCCGACATGATTCTCATCGAGGGACCTGCCGACGCCGATCCGCTGGTGGGTTACGTCGCCGCCGAGGGAATGACCCCTCCGGTCGCCCTGCTGGCGTACGTTCCGGATACACCGGCCAAGGCCGCTTTCTGGCCGTACGCGGTGTTCTCCCCCGAATGGCAGGCGCTGCGGTACGCCGTGCACAACGATGTGCCCGTCCGATTCTGCGATCTCCCCGCCACCATCACGCTCGCGGTAGAGGACGAGCCCGGCGACCGATTCGATCCACTCGCCGCGCTGGCCGAGGCGGGCGGCTACGACGACGCCGAACGCTGGTGGGACGCAGTCGTGGAATCCGTGCCCGACGCCGACGCGTTCGAACCGATCACCGAGGCGATGGGCGCGCTGCGGGAGTCCGCCGAGCGGGGTTCATCCATGCCCGGCCTGCCCGCCCACGACCAGTCGATGCAGGACGAATCGTCGGATTTCACAGCGCCAGAATCAGATTCGGTCGCGGAGGCCCTTTCTGAGCCGGAACTCGTCCGCCAACAGCCGATCACCATCGAAGCCCACACCCTCCGACGCGAGGCCCATATGCGCCAGACCATGCGCAAGGCGCTCAAGGACGGGGCAACGCGGCTGGCGGTGGTCTGCGGCGCATGGCACGCGCCCGCGCTCACGGGAGCGCTCGGTCCGGCCGCGCCGGATGCCCGGCTGTTGAAAGGACTCCCGAAGACCAAAGCCCGGCTCACCTGGGTGCCGTGGACGCACTCGCGGCTGTCCACGTCCTCCGGGTACGGAGCCGGGGTCACCTCGCCCGGCTGGTACCATCACCTGTTCACCCATACCGAGCGGCCGATCGCCCGGTGGCTGACCAAGGTCGCCGGGGTGCTGCGCGGTCACGATCTGCCGGTCTCCAGCGCGCATGTCATCGAATCCGTCCGTCTCGCAGACACCCTCGCCGCGCTGCGCGGACGGCCGCTCGCGGGATTATCGGAGGTCACCGAGGCGACCCGATCGGTGCTGTGCGGCGGCGACGAGACGATGCTGCGGCTGGTGGTGAGCGAACTGGTCGTGGGCGAAGCGCTGGGCGCCGTACCGGAGCAGACCCCGACCGTGCCGCTGGAGGCGGACCTGCGCGCCACGATCCGTTCGCTGCGCATGAAGCAAGAGCCGCTGGCCCGCACCGTCGACCTCGACCTGCGCAAGGAACGCGAGGTCGCGCGCTCGCGCCTGTTGCACCGGCTGCGTGTACTGGAGATCGACTGGGGCACGCTGACCATGAGCGATGTGCGCAGCACCGGAACATTCCGGGAAACGTGGACACTGGAGTGGCGCCCCGAGTACGCCATCTCGATCATCGAGGCGTCTCGCTGGGGCACCACCATCCGCACCGCCGCGGAGGCGAAGATCCTCGACACCGCGGCCAGCGCCGACCGCACCGTCGGCGAGCTCACCGCCGCGCTGGAGGTCGCCCTGCTCGCCCATCTCGGCGGCGCGACCGACGGACTGATCGCCCGGCTGGAGTCCACCGCCGCACTCGACCACGACGTCACCCACCTGCTCGCCGCGCTGCCCGGCCTGATCCGGACACTGCGCTACGGCGACGTGCGCGGCACCGACACCAAGGCGCTGGCCCACGTCGCCGATGGACTGCTGGTGCGCATCTGCGCCGGCTTGTCCGCCGCGGTCACCGGGCTGGACGCCGACGCCGCCACCGAGCTGCGCACACTGCTGGACGCGGCACACACCGCCATCCACACCAGAGACGACAGCTGGGCAACCGGCGAATGGCTGGCTGCCCTGCACCGCGTCGCCGATCGCGACGACGTGCACGGCGCCCTCGTGGGTCGTGCCGTCCGCCTCCTGGCCGATGCGGGCCGCATCGACGAGGCCGAATCCGCGCGCAGGCTCTCCGCCGCCCTGTCGGTGGGCAACCCGGCGGCAGCCAAGGCGGCCTGGATCGATGGCTTCCTCGGCGGCCGCGGACTGCTGCTCGTCCACGATCGAGAGTTGTTGCGGCTCATCGACGACTGGCTGCGCGGACTCGGCGAGGACACATTCGTCGAGACGCTGCCGCTGCTGCGCCGCACCTTCGGTGCGTTCGAATCCGGCGAGCGCCGCGCAATCGGGCAGGCGGTGCGCGACGGCGGGTCCGTCGCTGTCTCCTCGGCCGCGGCGGGTCTCGACCTGGACCGCGCGGCAATCGCGATCCGCACCGCCGCGGAGATCTTGGGGGTGACGGTATGAGCGTCGGACGCCGAGACGGCAGCTCGCGTCAGCACAGCAGGCGCGCTCCTACCAGTGGAGTGCACAGCACGAGCGTGGAGCTCGCGGGGAGCCGCTCGCGCAACCGCCGAGGGCTCGGCGCTCGGACCGACCGGCCGCACGGCGAGAGCGTCGCGCCCGAAGGCGGCACCTTGCGCAACCACGGACACCTTCGTGCTCTACCGGTGGACGGCACGGAATCAGCGGTCAGGCCAGGCGTCCCTGCCGTTCGACCGCGTGGCGGCTCGCACATACCGGAAGGGTCACCGCATGACTGACGAGACACAAGCCAGGCGTTGGCGATTGGTGCTGGGCGCGGCGGCGGAGGAAGGGCTCGGCGGGTTGGGTTCCAGTGCGGACGCGGCCATGGACCGCGCGCTGTCCACGCTGTACAACACCGACGAGACCTCCCCCGGAAAACGCACCGGCGGCTTGCAGGGCTCTGCTCCGCGGGTGGCCCGCTGGCTCGGCGACATTCGCAGCTACTTCCCCTCCACCGTGGTCGAGGTCATGCAGCGCGACGCCGTGCAGCGGCTCAACCTCACCCAGCTGCTGCTGGAGCCGGAGTTGCTCGAAGCGGTGGAGCCGGACGTGCACCTGGTCGGCACCTTGCTGAGCCTGAACCGGGTGATGCCCGAGACCACCAAAGCAACGGCGCGCATGGTGGTGGAGAAGGTGGTGCGTGAGATCGAGCAGCGCATCGCCGCGCAGACCGTCGCCGCCGTCTCCGGCGCACTGAACCGCGCCGCGCGCGTCACCCGGCCCCGACTGCGAGATATCGACTGGGACCGCACCATTCGCAAGAATCTTGCCACCTATCTGCCCGAGCATCGCACCGTGGTGCCGGAACGCCTGGTGGGCTACGGCCGCAAAGCGCAGGCGGTGCGACGCGACGTGGTGCTCGCCATCGATCAGTCCGGCTCGATGGCCGCCAGCGTCGTGTACGCATCGGTGTTCGGCGCGGTGCTGGCGTCCATGCGCTCGCTGCGCACCTCGCTGGTGGTCTTCGACACCGAGATCGTCGATCTGACCGACAAACTCGACGACCCGGTGGAAGTCCTGTTCGGCACCCAACTAGGCGGCGGCACCGACATCAACCGCGCCCTCGCCTACTGCCAGTCGCTGATCACCCGCCCCGCCGACACCCTGTTCGTCCTGATCTCCGACCTCTACGAGGGCGGCATCCGCGACGAGATGCTGCGCCGCATCCACGCGATGCGCGAATCCGGCGCACAGATCGTCGTGCTGCTAGCCCTGTCCGACGACGGCGCCCCCGCCTTCGACCACGAAAACGCCGCCGCCCTCGCCGCCCTCGGCATCCCAGCGTTCGCCTGCACCCCGGACAAATTCCCCACCCTGCTGGCCGTAGCCCTCGACCGCGGCGACATCCAATCCTGGGCCAACTCCAACGCTGCACACCACTAGGGCCTGTTGCGGTCCTACCAGCCGTAACATTCAGCCGCTCGCGGTCGAAGATACACCCTGAAACAGAAGGAGCTTTCATGAAAAAGGCGATTGTTGCCGCCGCACGCGTCGCGGCCGCTGGTGTTTCGGGTCTTGCGTTCGTCGCGATTGTCGGTTCCGGCGCCGCCCAAGCGGCGCCGCAGGATTGCGTTGTCGAGCGGGATCCTTTCGGCGCGGCGGCGACGTGCCAACCCGACGGAGGAAGTAACTACGTCCTGCGTGTCGAGTGCTTCGGCCTCTACGCCAGCGGTCCGTTCCCGCTGTACGGCATCGGTTCCTACCATGCACTCAGCTACCCCTTCACGCCGGCCGGACAGCGCATCAGCACGGGCTGTACGGGAATGGGTCCCGGTGTGGTCGCAGTGGCCACCAACGCGTACGTCGAGATTTATCGCGGCTAGGTCGTGTTGCGAAGTAGGTGATGCTGGGCTTCTGGGATATGCAGGCACTCGAGAAGTTCTTGCTGCGAGCCGATGACTCGAACCGGGTGTGGACAGCTCATCCACACCCGGTTCGGAGACCTGTGAAGTCGACGCTGTTCGTCGTCGACCATTGAGCGACCACGATCGGTCGACGACGTCGACCACGCGGGTCAGGCGGTGAAACCCTCCAGGAAGGAGAAGACCTGGACGGCGAGATTCAGCAGGGTGTTCAGGATGGTTATCGGTTCCATGGCAACTCCTTGTCCGGGCTGGCGAACAGGACGGCTAGGCGATCGTACGCGGACGAGGCGGTTTTCCACGTGATCGCCACCGGCGTGTACTGGATCGGTTAATTGCTGCTCAGAGCGGTTTTCGCGGAACAGGACCCATGACGCCCCAGGCGGTGGCCGCAGCGGGGACCAGGAACGGATGCAGCGCGGCCGACAGAGCCAGCAACAGCATGGCAACAAAGGCGTCGAGCCAGTAGTGGTTGGCCGTGCCCACGACCACGAGCAGGGTCAGCGCGGGGTGAGCCAGGGCGAACCAGCGCCAGCGCGTGCGGGTGGCGGCGACCATCGCGACGGCAAGCAGCAGCGCCCAGCCGACGTGCAGCGACGGCATGGCGGCGAACTGATTCGACAGCCCGCCGGAATCGACTTCGCCGTAGACGGATTGACCGTACATCGCGGCCAAGTCGACAAAGCCACGATCAGTGAGCATCCGCGGCGGCGCGAGAGGGACCAGGATGTGTACCAGTAGCGCCGCTCCGGTCAAGGCCACCATCAGGTTCCTGGTCCAGCGGTAGTGCTCCGGCCGAAACACCCACAGCCATAGCAACACTCCCGCAGCAACTGTGAAATGCGCACTGGCGTAATAGAAGTTGGCCGGGACCGCAAGGAAGTCACGGTCCAGAAACAACTTCTGAACCCTCCGCTCCCCCAGGAAACCGAGCCGCTCCTCCAACCCGAGCACATTGTGCGCGTTCGTCATCGCGCGACCGGTGTCGTCAGCGGTGACCAGTCGCCCGGCGCGATAGCCGAGGTAGAGCACCGTGATCAGCCCGACCTGCCCGATCGCCTCCGCAGCGCGACCGCGCACGGCCGCTCGAATCCGTTCGACGATCCCGCCCGGCGCGAACTCGAGTCCCCCACCCGGGCCGCCGAGACCAACCGCAACCATCGCGCGGCCTCCTTCCCCGTTGAACCAGGCCGTTACCCAGAATTAAGTGGAGTGGTAACCTCCGGTTCAAACTAGCACCACCGAACAGACAACTTCAGCAGGATGTGAGCGGGCATACACTCGCCGCGTTCGACAAACGGATTCGCTTGCTGCCGAGGCGAATTCGCGATAGTTGCCGTCCGCGCCCAGCCGTGCGGACACCCAGGTCGCTGGCCCCTCGCATCTTTCGGATTCGCAGTGGAGTCGGGCCGAATTCGAGCGGAAGCAGGTTGCGGATCAGTGCGTGGCAGACCCGCGGGGCCCTGCCACGGGCCGGGTGGCGATCACGGCTGGCAGCCCCATGGCGTCAGGCGGATCCCCTCCAGCCTGCCGTCTTCCGCGGCTGGCAACTCGCAGGTCTCACCCGACGGCGATACCGCGGGCAAGCACTGGCCATGAATCATGCAGCGGCGCCTGCCAATACGGCCAGGAATGCGTGCCGATCGGGTAGTACTTCACCGTGGCCGGGATGTTCTGGACGCGCAGTTGGGCGTCGAACGCCACGGTGCAGTCGTTCGCGCCCTGTTCGAGGGCGATGGCCGCGGCCAGTGTCGTCGGCCAGCTGAAGCTCGGGTCGAAATTGCCGTCGGCCGGTCCGGGCACACCGGTGGAGGTCGATACGAACAGCGGCTTGCCCCGCAATCCGTTGGTGTGCAGGCTCACGTCGTGCGCCGGCCACTCCGGATCGGTCGCCTTGCCCCACATGTTGTCCGCGTTTCCACCCCGTTCCGCGACCGCGCCACGGACATACCCCTGGCCGATATTGCTGGTGAACAGGCAGCCGCTGTAGGCGGCCACGGAGCGGTACAGCGCCGGGTTGCGGAATGCGAGCGCCAACGCTGCCTGACCGCCCATCGACACCCCCGCCACCGCATTGGCGCCATTGCCGTGGAACTGGGTGTCGATCAACGGAGGAAGCTCTTGGGCCAGAAAGGTCTCCCATTGGTTGTGTCCCAAGCCGGGATCGTCGCGCAGCCAGTTCGTGTAGAAGGTGCCGCCACCCCCCACAGGCAGCACCACCGTGACCGGCTTGTCGGCGAAGAAGCGGACCGCATCGGTCTTCATGGTCCAGGTGCTCTGCCCCGCGGATGCGTCGGAGCCGTTGCCGTCGAGCAGATACAGCGTCGGATGCGGCGTCGCGACATCCACCGGCAACAGCACGTCCACCTGCACGATCCGCCGCATCGCCGGCGAATGCACGAAGACCTGCAACCACCGATCGGTGCGCTTGACGATGTGATCGATCTGCGCCTGCGCCGTCGCGACCGGTGACGCAACCACCGTCGCGGCCATTGCCGCACAGGCGATCCCGAACACCGCGAGCAATCGTCGAGCCAGCGAATGCGGCCGGGGCACGCTGCGATTGAATCGAACGATCCCCGATGCGAAGAACTTCCATGCAGGTCGGGGACCGGTCGCCATGCTACTTCCCTAACGTCGCAATCGAATCAGAGAGGCACTCTACCGAGTGTCGGCAACCCGGCAACCACACTTCACATATCCGGCAGCAGCTGAATTCTCCGACTCAGCCACTGAACGCAGTGCGATCACGTGGTGCGGCGATAGCCGAGTGCTGCGGCGACGACGGCGCCGATGCATCGTTCCGATGGATGTCCGGTCCCGGTGACACTCAGCTGCGATACCGTTCGCGGAGGCCGATCAAGAACGTTTCGCCGACTCCGCCGCAGCTCCCTCCCACTATAGCGCGCGACGCTATAATCGGGGTTATGTCCAGTCAGAGCGATGTGCTGCGTGAGGTGATGCGCGAAACGGGCACCACCCAGTCCGAGCTGTCGCGGGTGAGCGGCGTCCGCCAACCAAGTATCAGCCAAGCCTTGTCCGGCAAGCTGAATCTGAGCGATGAGCAGCTAGAGAGGCTGCTGTCCTGCATGGGTTATCGCCTCGAAGTCGTGCGACGTCCCGTGGTCCCCGAGTTGACCCGCTCCGAGCGCCGCTCATGGCAGTGGCACAGGCGACTCTCGACACACTTGACCCAGTCGAGCCTCCAGTTGTGGCGGCCGCATATCGAACGCAATCTGCGACGGTTGCGTGACGGCGTATCCGGCCAGCCCCACGTGCGGAATATCGATCGCTGGGAGTCGCTGATCGAGCGCGGTGATGTGCCAGGGCTCCACCGTGTCCTCACCGGTCTCGACCGCGACTCGATCGAGATGCGCGAGGTCTCTCCGATGGGCGGGCTGCTCCCGCAAGACGAGCGCGCCGATGTGCTGCGTTAATCGGCCTTCCGCCAGGACGACAGCTGCATCAACTTGACTTGGAGCGTGCTCCAGGTCGTAGCGTCGCAGATCGTGAGCGCGGCTCACCATCGAATTTCGGCGTCACCAAGGAGGACTCCCGCATGATCGCGACCAGGAAACTCGGCGAGCTGACCGTCGGCGCGCAGGGGCTCGGCTGCATGGGCATGAGCCAGGCATACGGCGTGCGCGGAAATGACGACGAGTCGATCGCCACCATCCATCGCGCCCTGGATCTGGGCGTCACGTTGCTGGACACGGCGAACGTCTACGGCCCCGAGACGAATGAGCGGCTGGTCGGCCGCGCCATCGCCGACCGCCGCGACCAGGTGGTGCTGGCCACCAAGTTCGGCATCGTCTGGGGCGAGGGCGGCGCGCTGGGCGCGCGGGGCGACGCGGCCTACGTCGAGCAGTCCTGCGACGCGTCGCTGACCCGGCTCGGTGTCGACCACATCGACCTGTACTACCAGCATCGCGTCGACCCCGACGTGCCGATCGAGGAGACCTGGGGTGCGCTGGCGGAGCTGGTTACCGCAGGCAAGGTGCGCTACCTCGGCATCTCCGAGGCATCGGCGGAGACCATCCGCCGCGCCCACGCCGTGCATCCGGTGACAGCGCTGCAGAGCGAATGGTCGCTGTGGACCCGCGATATCGAAGCCGAGGTCCTGCCGACCTGCCGCGAGCTGGGCATCGGTATCGTGCCGTTCGCTCCACTCGGCCGCGGCTTCCTCACCGGCGCCATCACCTCCACCACCGAACTGCCCGCCGACGACATGCGCCGCCGACTGCCCCGCTTCGCCGACGGAAACCTCGACCGCAATCTCGCCATCGTCGCCGCGCTCCGCAGTCTGGCGGACGAAAAGGGCGTGACCGCAGGGCAATTGGCGTTGGCTTGGGTGCACAGCCGCGGCGCCGACGTGGTGCCTATTCCGGGCACGAAACGCCGCACCTACCTGGAGGAGAACGTCGCTGCCGTCGACATCGAGCTGAGCGACGAGGATCTGAGCCGCATCGAGGCGGCCGCTCCAGCCGAAGCCGTCGCCGGTGCCCGGTACCCCGAAGAACTGGCACGCGTCGCGAGTAAGTGACGACGCCCCGGCGATTCCTTTGTCCCGCCGACACTGTCAACGCGATGGGAGTGTCGGCGGACGCCCGGACTGCCCGAGACTGTCCGCGGATGCTCGAGCATCCCGGAAACCAGGTGACCAATCGTGGCGGCGAGAGTCCGGAACAGCTGCATGGCGGCATCGGGTGTGAATCTCAAAGAGCCCCATTTCGCCGACGTGAGTCCGGCACGGTATGCCCGGTGGCCACCAGCACATCCCAGGCAGCACGTTTACGAGCGCAACGGTGCTCGCGGTGCCGTTGCATTGCGACATGGGCTTCGCCGACCGTGAACGGTTTCTGCGGAGCCGAGCAGGTCCATGCCCGCGGCAACGGCACTGTCCGCGCCTTGCTGGCAGCTCGAGCCGGGCGGCGTGCCGTGGCACGGCGTGGCCGAGAACTGCTCGGCCAGAAACACGCCAACCCCGACACGACGCAGAATCCGCCGCCGACGGTCGCGGCGACGCAGTACGTCAAATCCCACACGCTCATCGAGGTCACATCCCTCCGAGCGGTGGTCTCGCCTCCTGCCGCATCTCCGGCGATAGCCGGTTCAGCTCGTCCAGCACCTGCCGAAACGTCTGCGGCGCTGGAATGCCCTCGGGAAGCGGGCGGTCGTCATCCAACGGCAGAAACCGAATATTCCTCTCGGCCGCACGCTCACGCGGACTGAGCGTTTGCGGCATGATCCGGCCGAAGGCAACAAGCGTGTGATAAGCCGCGAGTTTCCATGCGCACCGGTCGATTCGGCATGCGAGATGTGTCTGCATGAGGCGATGCGCAAGCTCCACGTCCGCATCACCACAGATCAGCGGAGGAGCCACGACAATCTCGATGCTCATCATGCCCCCTCGGAGGCGACGCCAGGCACGGACTGGGTGGAGCGCACCCATGTCCCCTGCGGGCTGACAGTCTCGAGATCGAATCCCCTGTCGCAGACAAGGGCTGGCTGATTATCGACGTGACCCAGATCGAACACGACGATCACATCCACGCCGAGCCCGGCCGCGATGCCGAGTGCGTACCCGATCGGGTCGTCCACATCTGCTGGTGGACGGACGGTGTACACGTACTGAAACCCGAGCCCATGAGCGTGCCGCTGCACCTCGGCAGCATGGCGCGGAGCATGGATGCCGGATACGTCATTCCGTATGAACCCCAAGGACTTCGGACTGCTTGCGGGCGTTGATGGCTCGATGGCATGTGCGTGAGTCATTGATCCCCCTCGGAATCTGATCGTATTGCTGGTTTGTTGGACGTCCGGGTTGATCGGCGACAGCGATCGCCATGTATGGCGAGTCTCAGGCATGGATTGGAATTCGAGCGAGGTGACGAACGCTGAAAGCTGTTGTCGTTCCGAATCTTTGATTCACCAGACTCCAACCTTGCGATGTCATCCGAACGTCAGGTCCAAGCACATCACTGCCCGGCGATGCCTCCGATACCTAACGGAAAATTTCAGAAATCCGCCGCATAGCCCCAGGATGGGCGTCAAACTGAGAGTGAAACGCGATCGAACTGACAATGCCTTTGGGGGTTGGGATGGCAATGCAAGGCACAAGCCCGTCACTGCCGCGTCGACAAATGGGCCGGTACCTGCGCGAAGCACGCGACGAACAGAACCTGACGCAGGGACAAGTCGCGGCAATGCTGGACTGGAGCGTGAGCACCCAGTCCAGGCTCGAACGAGGCGATGTCGGCCGACTGCGCGACCGTGACATCGAGCTACTGTGCCGGAAGCTCGGTTTCGGTGACGAGAAGACCGCAGCGATTGTCGGCTTGTTCAAGCAGGGAGCCGAAAAGAGGTGGTGGCACAGCTTCGGTGATCTCATCCCCGAGAAGTTCAACGTTTACATGGGCTTGGAAGCCAACGCGCGTCATATCGACATCTTTCGACCTGACATCGTCCCGGGGTTGCTCCAGACCTCCGACTACGCCGCCACACTCGACCGGATCTACTTCCCGAAGGACTCCGAGGAGGAACGACAGCGCCGACTCGAGCTGAAAGCCAGGCGCCAGGCGATCATCACCCGCAAGCTGAACCCGGTAACACTCGACGTGGTCTTGCACGAGTCCATCCTCCATGTACTCGTCGGAAGTCCCGCGATCATGGCCGCTCTGCTCCGCCACCTCGCCGACCTGAGTACCCAGCCGAACATCACGATCCGAATTCTTCCGTTCAGCACGGGCTTTCCTGTCGGCGGACCCGTCGGCCCGTTCACGACCCTTGAATACGGCCTCGATGCCGCAGGTGGCAGGGCAGAACCGACCGTCGTCTACGTTGAGGGCTTTACGGGCGCGATGTACTTTGAGGGAGAGTCGGATCTTCGACGGTACCGCGAGGCCCTCACAATCATCCGGCATGCCGCGCTGGACGCAGTCGCGAGCAGAAGGCTGCTTCGGCAGAGAATGAAGGAGTACTTGGCGTGAGCATCAACCTATCCCGAGCCGCATGGTTCAAGAGCACCCGAAGCTCGATGGGCCAGGACTGCGTTGAGGTCGCGTTCCTGGATCGCGGCATGGTAGGGGTACGCGACAGCAAGAACCCTGACGGCCCGGCGCTGGTGTTCACGCCCGGCGAATGGGATGCCTTCACCGCTGGCGTAACGGACGGCGAGTTCAGCCGCTCAGCTTGAGACCGCTCACGAACATCCCGATCAACTGCTCCGATCGAATTCTGGCTGGCGAAATGCGTTCTGTGTTGTACCAGCGGATGTCGTTGTCGTGTGCCGATGGCTAATGATTCGACGCTGGCGTATCGGGTGTGGTCGAAGAGCGCTTCTACGAGGCGTCCTTGTGATGCTCGTCACTACATCAGCTGGAACCCCGTGCGCCACAGGCACGTCTAAG
>NZ_BDBA01000261.1 GCF_001612745.1 Nocardia amamiensis NBRC 102102
GACGGCGGCGCGTCCGGCGTCGGCGTCCTTGAGCGCGCTGATCGCCGCGTGCGCGGACTCGTCGGTGTGCGCAGCGATGGCGTCGGCGAGCGGACCCAGCGCGGCCGCGACCGCCGCCTCGTAGCCACCGTGCACACGCAACAGCGCCGAGAGCGGGCCGAGCAACCCTTGTTCCCGGTTCTCCACCAGCCAGGCCACACCGTCACGCCGGGCCAGGTTCATCCCGAGCGCCTCGATGCGCGCGCTCAGCGACGCCACCCGCTTGCTCGCCTCACGGTCCTGTTCGCGCAGTTCGGTGACGCGCTGATCGGCCAGTTCCAGCGCCTGCACCGCGTGCTCGTGCTGAGCGTCCAAGCCCACCTCGCCCGCGTCCAGTTCGGCGAGCTCGGCCTGCACCGTGTCGAATTCGGCCTGCGCGGTCTCGCCGCGTTGCCTGGCCTCGGCGATGGCGCTGGAGAGCCTGGCGATCTCGGCGTCCACCGACTGCGCCCTGGCCCGCAGGGTGTCGACCTTCCCGGACAGCCGGGCCAGGCCTTCGCGGCGGTCGGCGATCGCCCGCACGGCGGCCAGATGCGCCTGTTCGGCGGCTTTGGCGGCGTGTTCGCGTTCGGCCAGCTGGTCCCTGGCCGCCTCCAGCGTCTCGACGGCGATCTCGACCGCCTCGCGCAGCTCGGCCTCCTCGGCCTCCACCCGCTCGGCCTCGGCTTCCAGCTGCTCGGGGTCGCGCCCGGTGCCGACCGGGACCGCGGTGTCCAGGTGACGGGCCCGGTCGCCGGCGATCCGGATGGTCGCGTTGACCCGCTCGGCCAGCGCGGAGAGCTGGAACCAGATCTGTGCGGCCGCCTCGGCGCTCGGGGTCAGCCGGGACAGCTGGAATTCCTGCTCCGCGAGTGCCGCGTTGGCGGCGTCCAGCTCGGATTGCACGGTGATCTGCTGCTCGCGGGCGTAAGCCTCCTTGCTCTGCTGGCTTTCCAGTTCCCGGCGGCGGGTGACCAGGTCGTCCGCGGCCAGGCGCAGCCGGGCGTCGCGCAGATCGGCCTGCACGGTCTGCGCTCTGCGTGCCACCTCGGCCTGCCTGCCCAGCGGTTTGAGCTGGCGGCGCAGTTCGGTGGTGAGGTCGGTGAGGCGTGCCAGGTTGGCCTGCATCGCCTCGAGCTTGCGGACCGCCTTTTCCTTGCGCTTGCGGTGTTTGAGCACGCCTGCGGCCTCTTCGACGAACGCGCGGCGGTCCTCCGGGCGCGATTCCAGGATCGCCGACAGCTGGCCCTGTCCCACGATGACGTGCATTTCCCGGCCGATACCGGAGTCGCTGAGCAGTTCCTGCACGTCCATCAGTCGGCAGGAGTTGCCGTTGATCTCGTATTCGCCCGCGCCGTCGCGGAACATCCGCCGGGTGATGGACACCTCGGCGTAGTCGATCGGCAGCGCGCCGTCGGAGTTGTCGATCGTCAGCGTGACCTCGGCGCGGCCGAGCGGGGCGCGTCCCGCGGTGCCCGCGAAGATCACGTCCTGCATCTTGCCGCCCCGCAGCGCCTTCGCGCCCTGCTCCCCCATGACCCAGGTGAGCGCGTCGACGACGTTCGATTTGCCCGATCCGTTCGGACCGACCACACACGTGATGCCCGGCTCCAACCGCAGCGTCGTCGCGGACGCGAAGGACTTGAAGCCCTTCAACGTCAGGCTCTTCAGGTGCAAGTTCGACGACCTTTCCGTATTCGCCCGGCCCGCGGCCTGCCCGCGCTCGGCAGCGCTTTCGGCAACCAGCCATGGTATTCCGTCGCGTGCCGGAACCTTCTCAGGCCCGACAGCGCGCGGCCGCGGGCCATGTCCGTAGGTTATCGACTCGCCCCGGGATCCCCCGCATTGCGATGTGCCCCAGGTTTGCCGGGACGGCCTGTATCGCTGTCTACCGCGCTCGGTCGTCCCGCGCAACGCGAGCATGACACATCACGAGGCCGTCCCACCGCAGTGCGGGAAGGACCATACGGGGTGTGCCGACCTGCCGCACGCCCGACCGGCCGCGCCGCACCGACGCCGAGCAGTCTCGAACTGGCACTGACGCCGCGCCGTCCCGCCACATACGATCCCTCTGATTCGCCAGCGGCACGTTCTGGAGCGCACCAACCATGTCTGCCCCCTCACCAGGGTCTCCCACGGCGTTCCGCCTTGCCCGCATCGCGGCGCTCGTGCTGGGCAGCCTGGTGTTTCTGCATGCCTGCGGGCGCAGCAAGAGCGCGGTGCTCGGCGACGTGTGGGGGGAAGTCGTCGTCGCGGCCGTGTTCGCCGCGGCGGCGCTGGGCGCGGCGTGGTTCGAAATCAAGTCGAGGGCGCAGGAGCGGGAGGAAGACACCGCACGTCCCGGCGTCGAAAGCGGGTGGGACGACGACGCGAGGCGGGCAAAGGCTCCCATTCATGGGAATTTTCCCCGGTCAGGCCGCCGATCCACAGTCGAGGAGTACGTGGAAGACGAGCCGGACGAGCGGGCAGGCCGCGCGGCGCGGTCGGTGTCCATGACGCCACTCAGAGCGAACGACCAGTCGGAATCCGATGAATACTCCCAGCGTCCCGATCTCGTCGCCGGGATAGCGCGGACATTGCGGATCGGCCGCAGTGGCGCTGCTGACGAACGTCCACTGCTGTCCACCTGGAACTCCGTGACGAAGTGGGCGCGGCGCGGCGATCCCGACGAGGACGCCGACCTCGACGATCTCGGCGACCACGACGAGACCGAGCAGATCACGCGCACCGAAACGGGTGAACTCGTCGTCGAGTCCGGCAAGCGGACGATCCGCCTCAAGATCGCCCGCTCCGGTGATCTCGTGGTGCACGGCCGCGCGACCGATGGTCCGTATCCGCGGTGGGAATGGCGGTGGACCTTCCAACCCGACGCGTTCCCCGGCATTCGCGCCGCGCTCGGCGACCGGTCCGGTGATCTGCTGGACCTGCTCGAGGAAACTATTCCGTGGCTGGACGCCGGCGCGCGCCATGACCCGGGCGCATGGCTGCGTGCCCACGACATTCCCGGGACCTATCGCGAGAAGGGCGTCAGCTCCGCTCAGGTCACCCGCGAACTTCCCGTACTCCGGCCTGGGCCTGCGCCGCATCCGGGCAAGCCGCATCGCCAATCGCCGGAAGACGCACCCAGACGCCCGCGCACGACGCCCCCCGAACCGGCAGACGACCGCGATGCCGGTTTTCCTGCCCGCCGGGAAAGACCTTCGACCCCCGCCCGAGCCGCAGACCCACTACCGTCCCGCCGAGAAGGCCGCTCCCGGCGCGAGAGCGCCGAACCGCGAGCCTCGTCCCGCCGCACAGGCGACGACCGGCAATCCCGTAGTGGCGCCGCCAGACCTGCGCAGCGGTCCGGCGACGACGGACCGCCCCGCTCGGCGCGCCGCCGCCGCGACAATCCCGATCCGGCCCAGCCCAGTGGCCCGTTTCCGCACACCGCCGCCGAAGACGCGCAACCACCCTTGCACCCCACCCCAGGGCGTCCCGAGCTGCCACGACGTCGACGTCAGGACGCAGCCGACGCCCACCCATCGCCGCGAGAATCCCGCCGCCAGCGAAACCCCTACGCCGCTCCCGACTTCGATTCGCCGCCGGGGCGACGCGCCCAGCCCGAGCGCCCACGGCGCGACCGATTCGGACAAGCCTGAGCCAGCCGACGACCCACGGCCAATGTCCGCCCGCGCTCCTCGCAGCGTCGAACAATGCTCACGGGGTGATCAGCCGAATCGACCCTTGGCACGGTGGTAGGACACGGATCGCCGGGCCACGAGGGTCGGCGGAGAATCCGGCTCAGCTAGCGCGGCGGCCGCAGCGACCACCCTCGAAGCCGGTCAGCACGCGGAACGCGAGGACGGCGCCCCATGGACCGATCACCCACATCGGCCAGAAGTAGGTGAAGGCGCCGACGCCGACGGAGATCGCGGCCCAGATCACCAGCACGAGCACGCTGACGCCGAGCCACGTGCCGCCCTCGATGCGCTGCCAGATCGGGATGCGCGGCCGCGGGCCGACCGGTTCGGCGGCGTCCTTGGCGAGCTCGGGCAGATCGGAGAGCACCGAGCGCAGGTCGTCGCGGATCGTGCTGGCGTACACCTCGGCGACGCGCTGGTCGTACTCGGCCGCGTCGATCCGCCCGTCGGCCATGTGCCTGCCGAGCAGACGCACCACGGCCTCGCGTTCGGCATTCGAGGCCCGAGTACCGGTGGAGATGTCCATGCCTGGTCCTATCGATGCTCCATAGTGGAATATGAACCCCAGCATAACACTCCAAAGTGGAACGTCAACTTGTCGCGGCTTCCCCACGACGGAAAAGCCGGCCTCCGCACGGCCCGGGCGGTAGCGTTCGGGGCCTCGGGTACAGGAGTATGGACAGGTGTTCAGCTCGCGGGCCCGCCGAGCGGCCGGACCGCGTCATCGGTGAATTCGCCCAGGAGGCACAGATGTCGGAAACCGTGCGTGGGATCGTGGCCCGGAGCAAAGGCGCACCGGTCGAACTCGTCGACGTGGTGATTCCGGATCCGGGACCGCACGACGTGGTGGTGCGGGTGCAGGCCTGCGGGGTGTGCCACACCGACCTGCACTACCGCGAAGGCGGGATCACCGACGATTTCCCTTTCCTGCTCGGCCACGAGGCGGCAGGCGTGGTGGAAACCGTCGGCTCCGCGGTCACCCACGTGACACAGGGCGACTATGTGATCCTCAATTGGCGCGCCGTCTGCGGCGAGTGCCGGGCATGCAAGCGCGGCCGTCCCTGGTACTGCTTCGCCAGTGCCAACGCGAGCAGGAAGATGACACTCACCGATGGCACCGAACTGACCCCCGCCCTCGGCATCGGCGCGTTCGTGGACAAGACCCTGGTACACGAAGGCCAGTGCACCAAGATCGACCCGGAAGCCGACTCGGCGGTGGCGGGGCTGCTCGGCTGCGGCGTGATGGCGGGCTTGGGTGCGGCGATGCACACCGGCAACGTCTCACGCGGTGACAGCGTCGCGGTGATCGGCTGCGGCGGTGTCGGGGACGGGGCGATCGCCGGTGCGCGCCTGGCCGGAGCGAAGACCATCATCGCGGTCGACCGGGACGCCCGGAAGCTGCCCTGGGCCGAAGAATTCGGCGCCACCCACACGGTCGACGCGACCACCGAGGACGTGGTGGAGAAGATCCAGGAGTACACCGACGGCTGGGGCGCCGACGTCGTCATCGACGCGGTCGGCCGGCCGGAGACCTGGAAGCAGGCGTTCTACGGCCGCGACCTGGCGGGCACGGTCGTCCTCGTCGGCGTGCCGACCCCGGAGATGGTCATCGAGATGCCGCTGCTGGACCTGTTCTCCCGCGGCGGCGCGCTGAAATCCTCCTGGTACGGCGACTGTTTGCCGGAACGCGACTTCCCCGCCCTGATCGACCTGTACCGCCAGGGCCGCCTGCCGCTGGACCGCTTCGTCACCGAACGCATCGGACTCGACGAGGTGGAGCAGGCCTTCGGCAAGATGCACACCGGCGACGTGCTGCGGTCGGTGGTGGTCTGGTGACCGCCCGGATCGACCGTGTGGTCACCTCGGGCACCTTCACCCTGGACGGCGGCACCTGGGCGGTGGACAACAACGTCTGGCTGGTCGGCGACGACGCCGAGGTGGTCGTCATCGACGCCGCGCACGACGCCGATCCGATCGTCGCGGCGGTGGCGGGCCGGGCCGTCCGCGCGATCGTGTGCACCCACGGGCACAACGACCACGTGACGGTCGCTCCCGAACTCGCCGAGCGCTTGGACGCACCGATCCTGCTGCATCCCGGCGACGAGCCGCTGTGGCGCATGACCCATCCGGATGCCGGGTATCGACCACTCGCGGACGGCGAGCGAATTCCTTTGGCGGGCAGCGAAATCCATGTCCTGCACACACCGGGCCACTCGCCCGGATCGGTCTCGCTGCATTTTCCGGAGGCGAAGGCCGTGTTCACCGGCGACACCCTGTTCTCCGGTGGGCCCGGCGCGACCGGTCGCTCCTTCTCGGATTTCGGCACGATCATCGAGTCGATCCGCGATCGGCTGCTGACGCTCCCGGAGGAGACCACCGTGTACACCGGCCACGGCGACTCCACCACCATCGGCGCCGAGCAACCCGGGCTGACCGAATGGATCGCCCGCGGGCACTGACGACCGCGGGCGACACGACATTGCCCGCGGTCGCCGCCGCCAGCCTTTCCTGGCTCGGACCGCACTCATCGGCGCGGTCCCTTGCCCCCACGCGGCCGATACCTGAAGATCACCGCGGTACCCACAGGCATCGAGAGAATCCATCCCCGCGCCGGGCGCGCCGACGCGCCTGGCGGCAGGACGGCGATCAGGCGCGGTATGGATACCGGCGGTCCAGTACCAGGTTCAGCTCGAGCACATGCACGCGCGGCTCGCCGAGGAATCCCAGAGTCCGGCCGTCGGTGTGCTCGTCCACCAGAGCGCGCACCTTCTCCTCGGAAACGCCCCGCGCCTCGGCGACGCGAGCCACCTGGATGGCCGCGTACTCCGGGGAGATGTTCGGGTCCAGCCCGCTTCCGCTCGCGGTGACGGCGTCGGCCGGGACCGCCGGGTCGGTGGGTGCGTCGCCGTAGATCGGCACGATGCGGCCGACCGAGTAGTCCTGGCCGGGCTGGGCGCATTCGACCCGCACGCCGCGATAGGTGTCCAGGAACGGCTGCGCCGGGCATGCCTCGTTCACGCTGACCACCTGCACCGGATGCGACACGTCACCATCGGCGTCGCGCGGACCTATCACCGAGAGCACCGCGCCCACACCGTCTTTCGTGCAGAACGGACGGCTGCCGTCGACCCCCTCACGGTCGCCGACCTCCTTGCTCCGGGTGCACACCTGGGTCAGCAGACTCTCGCGCGACTCGGTGTCGACGATGTCCTCCGGACCGAGGTTGCTCGCCGCGGTGGACAGCGGGTCGTACCCGTCGCCCGCGGCGGACGGACGGCTCTGGAAGTACTGCACCAGAGCGGCGCCGTCGGGGTCGGTGAACGACTGCCCGATCAAGCTGGAACCCACGGTCGTCGCGTTCGCGTCGACCAGCGAGCCGTCCGCCTTCTCACGCAGTCCGGGCAGCTGCGCGACCGCGAAAACCGCCAGTGGATAGACGATTCCGGTGATCGCCGTGAGCACGAGCAGCGCGCGCAGCGCGGCGAGATGTTGCCGGATCCAGGTCGAATAGCGCATGTCAGGACATCCCGGGGAGGAATTGGACCACGAGGTCGATGAGTTTGATGCCGAGGAACGGCGCGATGATGCCGCCGAGCCCGTACAGGGTCAGGTTGCGGGTCAACAGCTTCGAGGCGTTCGACGGCCGGTAGCGCACGCCGCGCAGCGCCAGCGGGATCAGCGCGACGATGACGACGGCGTTGAAGATCACCGCGGACAGGATCGCCGACTGCGGGCTGGCCAGCCGCATGACGTTGAGCAGGTCCAGGCCGGGGAACAGCGTCACGAACAACGCGGGAATGATCGCGAAGTACTTGGCGATGTCGTTGGCGATGGAGAACGTGGTGAGCGCACCGCGGGTGATCAGCAACTGCTTGCCGATCTCCACGATCTCGATCAACTTGGTCGGATCGGAGTCCAGATCGACCATATTGCCCGCTTCTTTGGCCGCCGAGGTGCCGGTGTTCATCGCGACGCCCACGTCGGCCTGGGCCAGGGCGGGCGCGTCGTTGGTGCCGTCGCCGGTCATCGCGACCAGGCGGCCACCATCCTGCTCCTTCTTGATCAGCGCCAGCTTGTCCTCCGGCGTCGCCTCGGCCAAGAAGTCATCGACGCCTGCTTCATCCGCGATCGCCTTGGCCGTCAACGGATTGTCGCCGGTGATCATCACCGTGCGGATGCCCATCCGACGCATCTCGTCGAACCGCTCGCGCATGCCCTGCTTCACCACATCCTTGAGGTGGATCACGCCGAGCACCCGGGCCGCGCCGTCGGCCACCTGGCCAACGACCAGCGGCGTGCCGCCCGCGGCGGAGATGCCGTCGACGGTCGCGCCGAGTTCGTCGGGCACCGCACCGCCCTGGGCGCGTACCCACTCGGTGACCGCGCTCGCGGCGCCCTTGCGCAGCTGGCGGCCGTCCAGGTCGACGCCCGACATGCGGGTCTGCGCGGTGAACTCGACCCAGTGCGCGTGGGTCAGCTCGCCCGGCGTCCGCTCACGCAGACCGTGCGCAACTTTCGCGTAGACGACGATGGAGCGGCCCTCCGGCGTCTCGTCGGCGAGGCTGGAAAGCTGTGCGGCGTCGGCCAATTCGTCCTGGCTCACGCCCGGAACCGGGACGAAGTCCGCGGCTTGGCGGTTGCCGAGGGTGATGGTGCCGGTCTTGTCCAGCAGCAGCGTGTTCACATCGCCCGCCGCCTCGACGGCACGGCCGGACATGGCGAGCACGTTGCG
Organism: Nocardia amamiensis NBRC 102102; assembly: GCF_001612745.1. Taxonomy (GTDB): domain Bacteria; phylum Actinomycetota; class Actinomycetes; order Mycobacteriales; family Mycobacteriaceae; genus Nocardia; species Nocardia amamiensis. The sequence goes on from NZ_BDBA01000261.1 coordinate 8,434, forward strand.
TTGCACCAAGCGGTCCATGCCCGCGATGCCGATGGCCGACAACAGCGCGCCGATGGTCGTCGGGATCAGGCAGACCAGCAGCGAGACCAGCACGATGCCGGTGACGCCGTGCACGTCCAGCGCCGAGCTGTCCGGCACCCCGGGGTTGTTCGCTTTGCTGAAGATCGCCAGCGGCTGCAGTGTGCTGACAGCAAAGACGAAAATGATGGTCAGCGCCGCGAGCAGGATGTTCAGCGCGATCTCGTTCGGCGTCTTCTGCCTGCTCGCGCCCTCGACCAGGGCGATCATCTTGTCGATGAAGCTCTGGCCCGGCTCCTGGGTGATTCGCACGACGATCCGGTCCGACAGCACGGTGGTGCCGCCGGTGACCGCGGAACGGTCGCCGCCGGACTCCCGGATCACAGGAGCCGACTCGCCGGTGATGGCCGACTCGTCCACCGAGGCAATGCCCTCCACCACGTCGCCGTCACCCGGGATGACCTGGCCCGCTTCGACCACGACGTGATCACCGGGGCGCAATTCCGGTGCGGCGACCCGCTCTTCGACGACCCGCCCGCCCGGCGACCAGTCCACCAGCCGCCGCGCGACCGTGTCGGTCTTGGCCTTGCGCAGCGTATCGGCCTGCGCCTTGCCCCGGCCTTCGGCGACTGCCTCGGCCAGGTTCGCGAAGATCACCGTCAGCCACAGCCACACGACGATCGCGAAGGCGAAGAAGCTCGGATCCACGAGCGCGAGGATCGTCGACCACACCGCACCCAACTCGACGATCAGCATGACAGGGTTGCGCCACAGGGTGCGCGGGTCGAGCTTGCGGACCGCGTCCGGCAACGAGGTCAGCAGCATCTTGGGGTCGAGCACTCCGGCCTGGACGCCCTTGCCCCGCCGCGGATTCTGGTGTTCGGCCTCCGCGGAGACATTCTTTTCGATGACGGGACTGGACATGTCAGTGGATTCCTTCGGCGAGCGGCCCGAGCGCCAGCACGGGCAGGAAGGTGAGCGCGACCAGGATCACCGTCACACCGACGACCATGCCGACGAACTGCGGCCGGTGCGTCGGCAAGGTGCCGATCGACTCGGGAGTGGTGCCCTGCTGCGCCAGCGAACCGGCCAGCGCGAGCACGAAGATCATCGGGAGGAAGCGGCCGAAGACCATGGCGAGGCCGAGCGCGGTGTTGTACCACTCGGTGTTGCCGGTCAGGCCCGCAAACGCCGAGCCGTTGTTGTTGGCCGCGGACGTGAACGCGTACAGCACCTCCGACAGGCCGTGCGGCCCGGAGTTGAGCATGCTCGCCCGTTGTCCCGGCAGCGCCATCGCGGTCGCCGTGCCGACCAGCACGATCAGCGGGCTGATCAGGAAGTAGGACGCGGCGAGCTTGATCTCGCACGGCGTGATCTTCTTGCCGAGGTATTCCGGCGTGCGCCCGACCATGAGGCCCGCGACGAACACCGTGATCACCGCCAGGATCAGCATGCCGTACAGGCCCGATCCGACGCCGCCCGGCGCGACCTCGCCGAGCTGCATGTTGAACAACAGCATCAGGCCGCCGAGGCTGGTGTACGAGTCGTGGAACGAGTCGACAGCGCCGGTCGAGGTCAGCGTGGTCGACGCGGCGAAGGTGGCCGAGTCCGGCACACCGAATCGCTGCTCGACGCCCTCCATCGACGCTCCGATCGCGGTCGGCACGGTGCCGTGGTGCTGGAGCTGGAACAGGGTGGTCAGCGTCACGCTGAGCAGAGCGATCGTCCCCATCACCGCGACGATCGCGTAGCCCTGTTTGCGACTGCCCACCATCCGGCCGAAGGTGCGCGGCAGCGAGAAGCTGATCACCAGCAGCAGGAAGATCTCCAGCCAGTTGGTCCAGGTGGTCGGGTTCTCGAACGGGTGCGCCGAGTTGGCGTTGTAGAAGCCGCCGCCGTTGGTGCCGAGTTCCTTGATCACCTCTTGGCTGGCGACCGGTCCGCCGGTGATCGTCTGCTGGGTGCCGTTCAGGGTCTGCGCCACCTGCTCGTGCAGGTGGAAGTTCTGGATCACGCCGCCCGCGACCAGCACGATCGCGAACACGAACGAAATCGGCAGCAGGATGCGCAGCGTGCCGCGCACCAGATCCACCCAGAAGTTGCCCAGGTCGCCGGTGTGCCTGCGGGCGAACCCGCGCACGAGCGCGATGGCCACCGCCATGCCGACCGCCGCGGAGACGAAGTTCTGCACCGCGAGCCCGGCCATCTGCACCAGGTGTCCCTGGGTGGATTCACCGGAGTAGTTCTGCCAGTTCGTGTTCGTCACGAAGCTGACCGCGGTGTTCCAGGCCAGCGCGGGCGTCATCTCGGTGGCCGGGTCGTTCAGGTGCAGCGGCAGTTTGCCCTGCACCAACTGGAAGAAGAACAGGAACAGGATGCCGATGGCCGAGAAGGCCAGCACGCTGCGGGCGTACACCGGCCAGGTCTGCTCGACCTCCGGCTGCGCGCCGATCGCGCGGTAGACCAGTCGCTCGGCGCGAGAATGCTTACGGCCGTTGTAGACCCGGTACATGTAGTCGCCCAGCGGTACGTGCACCAGCGCGAGGGCCAGAATCAGGGACGCCACGAAGGCGATCCCCGCGGTTGTCGTGCTCACTCAGAACCTCTCGGGGAACAGCAACGCCGCGACCAGGTACACCGCGACGCCGACAGCGAGAACCAGACCGATCAGATTTGCGGTCACAGCTTCTCCACCCCGCGCTGCACCAGTCCCAACAGTGCGAACACCGCGATGGTGAGCACCGTGAACACCACGACCGACATGACTCGTCAACCTCCATCCGCGCGCCATGCATCGGCGCATCAGAGGCAGTGAAGCGCCCGCACTGCGGTCTCGGCCGCTTCCTGACGACTTCTTGACGCCCCGATGCTCGGCATTTGCGGTTCATTGACACGCCGGACAAGGCCGCAAGTATCGCGTCAAAGTACGCGGCTCGACTGTCAACACACCGTAAAGATCGAGGTCGGCGCCTGCGATGAAGGTAGAAGTGGAGTGCCGGCCAGGCGGAAGACTCCCGCGACCGGTGTCATCGGTCGGAGAAGAGAGGGTCCATGTTGGCAACGGCTGTCGTCGTCGGATTCATTTGCTGCGCGCTGATCATCCGCCTGCTCGGGGCCCGCGAACAGGCACGGGGCCCCCAGGCCGTTGTGATCGAGGCGGAGGTGGCGCGGCGGTGACGTGCGACCGGACCCGCGCGCTTCATCCGCGCGATGCGCACCGGGTTGGGCGGGTGCCGTTCGGCGGGAAGGCGCGGCGCGCGATGATGAACGCGTGAGACGCGGTCAGTTGCGGATCTACCTCGGCGCCGCGCCGGGTGTCGGCAAGACCTACGCCATGCTGAGCGAGGCGCACCGGCGGCTGGAGCGCGGCCGCGACGTGGTGGCCGCTGTGGTCGAGACGCACGGCAGGGAGAAGACCGCGCGGCTGCTCGAAGGCATCGAACGGATTCCGCCGACGATGATCGAGTATCGCGGCGCCACCTTCCCCGAACTCGATGTCGAGGCGGTGCTGCGGCGGGCCCCCGCCGTGGTGCTGGTCGACGAGCTGGCGCACACCAACGCGCCCGGCAGCACGCACGAGAAGCGCTGGCAGGATGTGGCCGACCTGCTCGACGCGGGCATCGACGTGATCTCCACGGTCAATGTGCAGCACCTGGAGAGCCTCAACGACGTCGTGGAACAGATCACCGGCATCCAGCAGCGCGAGACCCTGCCGGACGCGGTGGTGCGCGGGGCGGACCAGGTGGAGCTGGTCGACATCACGCCGGAAGCGCTGCGGCGCAGGCTTTCCCACGGCAACGTGTACGCCGCCGAGAAGATCGATGCGGCGTTGCGCAACTACTTCCGCGCGGGCAACCTCACCGCGCTGCGCGAACTGGCGCTGCTGTGGCTGGCCGACCAGGTCGACGCCGCGCTGGCCAAGTACCGGGCCGATCACAAGATCACCGAACTGTGGGAGGCGCGCGAGCGCGTCGTGGTCGCGGTGACCGGCGGGCCGGAATCGGAGACCATCGTGCGCCGGGCCAGCCGCATCGCCACCAAATCCAGCGCCGACCTCGTGGTCGTGCACGTGGTGCGCGGCGACGGCCTGGCCGGGGTCTCCACCGAGCGCCTTGCGCGGCTGCGCGAGCTCGCGGCCAGCCTGGACGCCTCGCTGCACACCGTCACCGGCGACGACGTGCCCACCGCCCTGCTCGAATTCGCCCGCGAGACCAATGCCACCCAGCTGGTGCTGGGCACGTCGCGGCGCTCGCGCTGGGCGCGGATCTTCGACGAGGGCATCGGCTCCACGGTGGTGCAGCTCTCCGGCAAGATCGACGTCCACATGGTGACCCATGAGGAGGCCCACCGAGGATTCCGGCGCTGGGTGCCGCAACTGCGTCGTCCGGTGGCCGCGTGGCTCGCCGCGGTCCTCGTGCCCGCCCTCGTGTGCGCCCTCAGCGCCGCGTACCTGGATGACATGCTGGATCTCGGCGGGCTCAGCGCGGTGTTCGTGGTCGGCGTCGTCGCAGTGGCGCTGCTGGGTGGCATCGTGCCCGCGTCGTTGTCGGCGCTGCTGTCGGGCCTGCTGCTGAATTGGTTCTTCGCGCCGCCGCGCTACAGCCTGACCATCGCCGAGCCGAACAGCTTCATCACCGTGGTGGTGCTGCTCATCGTCGCGGTCGCGGTGGCCGCGCTGGTCGACCTGGCCGGGAAACGAACCAGACAGGCGCGCAAAGCCTCTCGGCAGGCAGAGCTGCTGACCATGTTCTCCGGCGCCATCCTGCACGGCGCGGACCTGACCGAACTGCTCGAGCAGATTCGGGAAACCTTCGCCCAGCGCGCGGTCAGCCTGGTGGCAGGCGACCACATACTGGCCGAGGTCGGCGCCGATCCGCCGCAATCGCCGTCCGGCGCGAACACCGTGGTCGAAGCGGGCGACGCCCATCACTGGCTGCTGCTGGCGGGCCGGCCGCTCGCCGCGGCGGACCGTCCGGTGCTCAA